>JAQGMZ010000183.1 GCA_028292045.1 Polaromonas sp.
GCGAATTGAACACGCCGGTCAGCAGGGCGCCGACGATGCCGCCCACGCCATGCACGCCGAACACGTCGAGCGAGTCGTCGGCGCCGAGCAGCTTCTTCAGGCCATGCACGCCCCAGAGGCAGGCAAAGCCGGCGACAAAGCCAATCACCAGGCCGCCGCCGATGCCGACGTTGCCGGCTGCGGGGGTAATGGCAACCCGGCCGGCGACGGCGCCGGAGGCGGCGCCCAGCATCGAGGCCTTGCCGCGCATCAGTGCTTCGCCCAGGCACCAGGCCAGCACGGCGGCAGCGGTGGCGCCCAGCGTGTTGATGAAGGCCAGGGCGGCAAAACCGTTGGCTTCCAGGGCAGAGCCGGCGTTGAAGCCGAACCAGCCCACCCACAGCAGGGACGCGCCGACCATGGTCAGCGTCAGGCTGTGCGGCGCCATGGCTTCCTTGCCGTAGCCAATGCGCTTGCCGACCATGAAGGCGCCGACCAGTCCGGCCACGGCGGCGTTGATGTGCACCACGGTGCCGCCGGCAAAGTCCAGCGCGCCCGACTGCCAGATGTAGCCGGCCTTCGAGGTCATTTCTTCCACCACGCCCGCTGCGGTGTAGGCGTCGGGACCCATCCAGAACCAGACCATGTGCGCCATGGGCGCATAGCTGAAGGTGAACCAGATGACCATGAACATCAGCACGGCGGAGAACTTGATGCGCTCGGCAAAGGCGCCGACGATCAGGCAGCAGGTGATGCCGGCAAAGGTGGCCTGGAAGGCGGCAAACACGATTTCGGGAATCACGACGCCCTTGCTGAAGGTGGCCGCATTGGCAAAGGTGCCCGCTGCGTTGTCCCAGATGCCTTTCATGAAGAGCCGGTCAAAGCCGCCGATGAACGCACTGCCCTCGGTGAAGGCCAGGCTGTAGCCGTAGATGAACCAGAGCACGACGATCAGCGAGAACGTCACCATGACCTGCATCAGCACCGACAGCATGTTCTTGCTGCGGACCAGGCCGCCATAAAACAGCGCCAGGCCGGGCACGACCATCAGGATGACCAGGATGGTCGAGACCATCATCCAGGCGGTGTCGCCCTTGTTGGGAACGGGCGCCGGCGCTGCGGCCGCCGCGGCGGGCGCTGCTGCCGGGGCCGGGGCTGCAACGGCCGGCGCGGCCGCGTCGGCAGCAGGCGTTGAAGCCGCGGCGGTGGCGGCTGGCGAAGCCGCCGGCGTCTGCGCCAGTGAAATGGCGCCGGAGCCCAGCAGGCTCAGTCCCAGCAGCAAGGAAGCAATCAGTTTTTTCATGACGATCTCTTTTTATAAGGGGGTGGTGTTAGAGAGCTTCCTTGCCGGTCTCACCGGTGCGGATGCGCACGACCTGCTCGAGGTCATACACGAAAACCTTGCCGTCGCCGATCTTGCCGGTGCGGGCCGAGGTTTCGATGGCTTCGATCACGCGCTCGACCAGGTCGTCGGAAACCGCTGCCTCGATCTTGACCTTGGGCAGGAAGTCGACGACATATTCGGCGCCCCGGTACAGCTCGGTGTGGCCTTTCTGCCGTCCAAAGCCCTTGACTTCGGTCACGGTGATGCCCTGCACGCCCATGCCGGAGAGGGCTTCGCGCACCTCGTCCAGCTTGAACGGTTTGATGATGGCAGTGACGAGTTTCATTTCAGTTTTCCTCAGGGTGAATGACAGGGCAGCAACCCAGGGTGCCGCCGCCGCATGACAGGGGTTTGGTAACCATCACGTCCAGCGCGTTCTTGTTGGGAAGGCGGCCTCTGTAAACGAGCGTGACGTAAATCGATTTCATTAAATTTCCGAAATTTTCAAAGTGGCGGAACTTTCTTAGCAGGGACCGTGCCAGCATAATTTTTCCCTGGCGGAAGCTCTCTGCCTGGTTTTCTCGGCTGCCGGGTTACGCTAGAGGCTTACAACCGGTTACGCACCAATTTGATGCATAGGGTGCGCACAAATTTGATGCATTTTCAAGAAAGCGTCCCAATGAGCCTGTCTTTAGTGCACAGCCGTGCCTTGCTGGGGCTGGAAGCCCGTCCGGTGTGCGTCGAGGTGCACCTGGCCAACGGTTTGCCCAGCTTTACGCTGGTCGGGCTGGCCGACACCGAGGTCAAGGAAGCCCGGGAACGGGTGCGCTCGGCCTTGCAGAATGCCGGGCTCGAATTTCCGGGCAACAAACGCATCACGGTGAACCTGGCGCCGGCCGACCTGCCCAAGGATTCAGGCAGGTTCGACCTGCCGATTGCCCTGGGCATCCTGGCGGCCAGCGGCCAGATCGATGCGCGCAAGCTGGCGGGTTATGAATTTGCCGGCGAGTTGTCGCTGGGCGGCGACCTGCGGCCGGTGCGCGGGGCGCTGGCGATGAGCCTGGCCATTGCCCGCCCGGCCCGCAGCCAGCCGCAGGCCCTGCCGCGCCTGGTGTTGCCCGAAGGCAGCGCGCAAGAGGCCGCTTTGGTGCCGGACGCAGAAATTTACCGCGCGCACCACCTGCTGGACGTGGTCAGGCAGTTTTTGCCCGGCGATGGCGTGCCGGAGGAGCGCGACGGCTGGTGCCGTGTGGCGTCGGCCGCGCCCTCGCAGCAGCCGGTTTACCCGGACATGGCCGATGTCAAGGGGCAGGCCGCCGCCCGGCGCGCGCTCGAGATTGCCGCGGCCGGCGGGCACAGCATATTGATGGTGGGCGCGCCCGGCTCGGGCAAGTCGATGCTGGCGCAGCGCTTTGCCGGCCTGCTGCCGGCCATGACCACCGAAGAAGCCCTGGAAACCGCCGCCGTGGCCTCGCTGGGCGGGCACTTCAGCCTTGACAACTGGGCCGTGCGGCCCACCTGCTCGCCGCACCACACGGCCAGCGCCATCGCGTTGGTCGGCGGCGGTTCGCCGCCGCGTCCCGGCGAAATCTCGCTGGCGCACCGGGGCATCCTGTTTCTCGATGAGCTTCCGGAATTTCCCCGGGCGGCGCTCGAAGCCCTGCGCGAACCGCTGGAGTCCGGCACCATCACCATCTCCAGGGCGGCCAGCCGCGCCGAATTTCCGGCGCGCTTTCAGCTCATCGCCGCCATGAACCCCTGCCCTTGCGGCTACATGGGCTCCAGCCTGCGCGCCTGCCGCTGTTCGCCCGACCAGGTGGTGCGCTACCAGGGCAAGCTCAGCGGACCGCTGCTGGACCGGATCGACCTGCATGTGGAAGTGGGCGCGCTGGCGGCCGATGAGCTGGTGAACACGCCGCCGGGCGAGGCCACGGCAGTCCTGCGCGGCCGGGTGGCGCAGGCCAGGGCGCTGGCGATGCACCGCCAGGGCGTGGCCAACCAGGCGCTGCAGGGGCAGGCCATCGACACGCAATGCCAGCTTGACGCGGCCGCGGCCAAATTTCTGAACACGGCGGCCACGCGCCTGGGCTGGTCGGGCCGGGGTATTCACCGCTGCCTGAAAGTGGCGCGCACCATTGCGGACCTGGCTGGCGCCCAGACCGTGCAGGTCACGCACGTGGCCGAGGCGGTGCAGTACCGGCGGGTGCTGAAAGCCCCGCACTGACCGGCGCGCTCGGCGCGCCCGGCGCCTTCAAAGGTTGGGTGCCAGCAGCCGCTGCAGGTCTTCGGCCTTGGCGCCGCGCCGCTGGGCCAGGTCGTGCAACTGGTCGTCGCCTATCTTGCCAACGCTGAAGTAGGTGCTCTCAGGATGGCTGAGCATGAAGCCACTGACGCTGGCGGCCGGCGTCATGGCCAGGCTTGTCGTCAGCGCCATGCCGATCTCGCCCGCCTTGAGCAACTCGAACATCTCTTTCTTGACGCTGTGATCCGGGCAGGCCGGATAGCCGGGCGCGGGCCGGATGCCCTGGTATTTTTCGGCAATCAGGGCGTCCTTGTCGAGCGACTCGGCGGGCGCGTAGCCCCAGAGGTCGCGCCGCACCCGCTGGTGCAGGCATTCTGCAAAGGCTTCGGCCAGCCGGTCGGCCAGCGACTTGAATATGATGGACGAGTAGTCGTCATGGTCCGCCACGAAGGCGGCTTCCTTCTTTTCGGCGCCCAGGCCGGCGGTGACGGCAAACACCCCGATGTAGTCGGCTATTTGTGGAACATTCCGGCCTGCCCCGGCTGTGCCTGCGGCCATCAGTTCCGGACCGAGATGCCTGGGCGCGACAAAATCGGCCAGGCAGCGGCTGGGCCGCATCACGCCGTCCACGGCGGTTTTCTCGGCCTGCTGGCGCAGGCCGTGCCAGGTCATGGCCACTTCGGTGCGGGTTTCGTCGGTGTAGATCTCAATGTCGTCGCCGACGCTGTTGGCCGGCAGCAGGGCGATCACGCCGTTGGCGGTGAGCCAGCGGCCCTCGATCAGCCGCCTGAGCATTTTCTGGGCGTCGGCATAGACGCGCACCGCTTCCGTGCCGACCACCTCGTCCTTCAAAATGGCCGGGAACGGGCCGGCCAGGTCCCAGGTCTGGAAGAACGGTCACCAGTCGATGAATTGCGCCAGCTCGGCCAGGTCGAAATTCTTGAACACCCGGCGGCCGATGAACTTGGGCACGGGCGGCGTATAGCCGGCCCAGTCCACCGGCGTGGCATTGGCCCGCGCCTTGGCCAGCGGCCACATCGGCGTCTGCTTTTTGTTGGCGTGCTGGACGCGCACCTTTTCATAGTCGGCGTTCAGCTCGTCGATGTATTTGGCCGCCTGGTCGGACAGCAGGCTCTGCGCCACGCTGACGCTGCGCGACGCGTCGGGCACGTACACCACCGGGCCTTCGTAGTGCGGCGAAATCTTCACCGCCGTGTGCACCCGGCTGGTGGTGGCGCCGCCGATCATCAGCGGAATCCTGTTGAGGCGGAAATGGTCGTCCTTCTGCATCTCGGCGGCCACGTACTGCATTTCTTCCAGGCTGGGCGTGATCAGGCCCGACAGGCCGACGATGTGCGCGCCCTCGGCCTTGGCCAGCGCCAAAATTTCGTGGCAGGGCACCATCACGCCCATGTTGACCACCTCGAAGTTGTTGCACTGCAGGACCACGGTGACGATGTTCTTGCCGATGTCATGCACGTCGCCCTTGACCGTGGCGATGATGATCTTGCCCTTGGTCTTGACGTCGCCGCCGGCGGCCTCCAGCAGCAGCTTTTCGGCTTCGATGTAGGGCAGCAGGTGGGCCACGGCCTGCTTCATGACCCGGGCGCTCTTGACCACCTGCGGCAAGAACATCTTGCCCTGGCCGAACAGGTCGCCGACCACGTTCATGCCGTCCATCAGCGGGCCTTCGATGACGTGCAGCGGCCGGCCGCCGGCCGTGGCAACAATCGCCTGGTACATCTCTTCGGTGTCTTCGGTGATGAACTCGTTGTTGCCGTGCACCAGCGCATGCGACAGCCGGGCGCGTATCGGCAGCGCGCGCCATTCGTATTTCTTGCTGTCGTCTCTGGCGCCGCTCTTGGCGGTTTCGGCGACTTCGATCAGCCGCTCGCCCGCGTCGGGACGGCGGTTGAGCACCACGTCTTCCACCCGCTCGCGCAGCACCGGCTCCAGCTCGTCGTACACGCCCATCATGCCGGCGTTGACGATGCCCATGTCCATGCCGGCCTGGATCGCGTGGTACAGAAAAACGGTGTGGATCGCTTCCCTCACCGGGTCGTTGCCGCGAAAGCTGAAGGACACGTTGCTGACGCCGCCCGACACCTTGGCGCCCGGCAGGTTGGCCTTGATCCAGCGCGTGGCGTTGATGAAATCGACCGCGTAGTTGTCGTGCTCTTCAATGCCGGTGGCAATGGCGAAAATGTTCGGGTCGAAGATGATGTCTTCGGGCGCAAAGCCAATCTCATCGACCAGCACGCGGTAGGCGCGCTCGCAAATTTCAATCTTGCGCTGGTACGTGTCGGCCTGGCCTTTTTCATCGAACGCCATGACGACGGCGGCGGCGCCATAGCGCTTGAGCAGCTTGGCCTGGTGCTTGAAAGGCCCTTCCCCCTCTTTCATCGAGATGGAATTGACGATGCCCTTGCCCTGGATGCAGCGCAGCCCGGCCTCGATGACGCTCCATTTGGAGCTGTCGATCATGATCGGCACGCGCGCAATGTCGGGCTCGCCGGCGATCAGGTTCAAAAACCGCACCATGGCCGCCTGGCTGTCGAGCATCGCCTCGTCCATGTTGATGTCGATGATCTGCGCGCCGTTTTCGACCTGCTGGCGGGCCACGGCCAGGGCGGCTTCGAAGTCGCCGCTCAGGATCATGCGGGCGAAGGCCTTGGAGCCGGTGACGTTGGTGCGTTCGCCGATGTTGACAAACAGCGAATCGCTGCCCAGGGTGACCGGTTCCAGGCCGGAGAGCTTCATGGGCGGGACTTGCGGGGAAAAGGGGGATTGGGTCATGGCTCACCTTGGAACAAAGGTGAGCGTCGTTGCAAAAAAGAGCCGCTTCAGCCCTGTTTACCCAAGCCTGACGAAACGAAGTTTCGCTGCAACGCTCCTTGGGTTAAGCTCGATTTTAAGCACCAATGCCGGCAGCCATGCCGCTGACTGCCAAAATCCACCGGGTTTCCCCATGCTAAACACGTTTTTCAGAAAAAAAAGCATCGCTTCCAGCGGCGAAAGGCAAGACCCGGCTGAAGGTTCTGAAGCGGCTGACCTGGCGGCCGAGTTGCTGATAGCGCCCACCGCCCTGATGCAGCTGACGATGTCCGAAGCCCGCCTGGTGGTGCGCTACATGCAGCCGCAAATACTGGCCAAGGGCACGGTTTTTATCCGCGAAGGCGATGCCCGGGACACCGGCTTCATGATGCTGGTGCTGGACGGCGAAGTGACCGTGGAGACGCAGGTGGCCAGCCGGGCCGAGCCCATCATCGTCACCGTGCTGGGGCGGGGCAGCCTGATTGGCGAGCTGGCCCTGATCGATGGCCATGCGCGCTACGCCACCTGCGTGGCGGCAACGCAACTGCGCTGCGCCATTCTCACCCGCGAGGCGCTCAACAAGATGATGCAGGACAACGCGCCGCTTTCCGCCAAGCTGCTGCTGGCCGTGTCCCTGCGCATCGGGGTGCGGCTGCGCGAAGTGACCGACAAGCTCAAGATGTACGTCCAGCTGACCCAGGCGATGGAGCAGGAAATCGGCTCGCGGACTAGCGCCTGAGCCCGGCTTTGCCAGGCCTCAGGCCGTTTTCACACTGGCTTCAGGCCGCCTCGGCATAAAAAACGCCCCGCTGCAGCGGCCGCCCGGCCACCGGCGCCACCGCATCGGCAATCGCCTGGATGTGTTCCGGCGTGGTGCCGCAGCAGCCGCCGACGATGTTGACCAGCCCTTCGGCGGCAAACTCGTGCAGCAGGCGCGAGGTGACGTCGGGCGTTTCGTCGAATCCGGTGTCGCTCATCGGGTTGGGCAGGCCGGCATTCGGGTAGCAGCTGATGAAGGTGTCCGGCGCGGCCCGGGCCAGTTCCTGGATATAGGGGCGCATCAGGGCGGCGCCCAGCGCGCAGTTCAGGCCCACGGCCAGCGGCTCGGCGTGGCGCACGCTGTGCCAGAAGGCGGTCACGGTCTGGCCGCTCAAGATACGGCCCGAGGCATCGGTCACGGTGCCGCTGATGATGAGCGGCAGGCGTTCACCCGAATTTTCAAAATACTCGTCGATGGCGAACAATGCCGCCTTGGCATTGAGGGTGTCGAAAATCGTCTCGACCAGCAGCAGGTCGCTGCCGCCCTTGACCAGGGCCTCGGTCTGCTCGTAATAAGCCTGGCGCAACTCCTCGAAGCTGGTGTTGCGCGCCCCGGCATCATTCACGTCGGGGCTGATGCTGGCGGTTTTGGGCGTGGGGCCGAGCGCGCCCACAACAAAGCGCGGTTTGCCGGGGGTTGAAAACTTGTCGCAGGCCAGCCTGGCGATGCGCGCCGACTCGTAGTTCATCTCCACCGCCAGGTCGGCCATGTCGTAGTCGGCCTGGGCGACGGTGGTGGCGCCGAAGGTGTTGGTTTCGATCAGGTCGGCGCCGGCGGCCAGGTAGCCTTCGTGGATGTCCCGGATCACGTCGGGCCGGGTGAGGCTGAGCAGTTCGTTGTTGCCCTTCACGTCTTTGTGAAAGTCCTTGAAGCGTTCGCCGCGGTACTGGGCTTCGTTCAGCTTGAAGCGCTGGATCATGGTGCCCATGGCGCCGTCGAGAATCAGGATGCGCTCTGCCAGCAGGGCGGGAAGTTGCGCGGCGCGGGTGTAGGTGATCGGCTTCATGGCTGCATTTTAGGTCGGCGCCCAGGGCCGCCTGGCTTTCCCCGACAATAGGGCTTTGTCCTGGCTGGCCTGCACCTTGTCCCCATCGACCCTCATTTCTCCCCTGCCGACGCCGCTGGACGTGCTTGGCCAGGTTTTTGGCTACAGCGAATTTCGCGGGCCGCAAGAAGACATCGTCGCGCATGTGGTGGCGGGCGGCGACGCGCTGGTTCTGATGCCCACCGGCGGCGGCAAGTCGCTGTGCTACCAGATCCCGGCCATCGTGCGGCAAAACGCCGGCCATGGCGTGACCATCGTGATCTCGCCGCTGATCGCGCTGATGCACGACCAGGTGGGCGCGCTGCTGGAAGCCGGCGTGTCGGCGGCGTTCCTCAATTCGACGCAGACCTACGAGGAAAGCAGCGCGCTGGAAAAGCAGCTGCTGAACAACCAGCTGACGCTGCTGTACGCCGCGCCCGAGCGCATCAACACGCCGCGCATGAAGGGGCTGCTGACCTCCTTGCACGAGCGCGGGCTGCTGAGCCTGTTTGCGATCGACGAAGCGCACTGCGTCAGCCAGTGGGGCCACGACTTCCGGCCCGAATACCGGTCGCTCAGCCTGCTGCACGAGACCTTTCCCGACGTGCCGCGCATGGCGCTGACCGCCACCGCCGACCACCTGACCCGGCAGGACATGATCGAGCGGCTCAAGCTGGAAGCAGCGCGTGAGTTCGTCAGCAGCTTCGACCGGCCCAACATCCGCTACACCATCGTCGAGAAAACCGACCCGACGCGCCAGCTGCTGCGCTTCATCCAGACCGAGCACGACGGCGAAGCCGGCATCGTCTACTGCCAGTCACGCAAGCGTGTGGAAGAAATCGCCGCCATGCTCGAAGGCGCGGGCATCAAGGCCATGGCCTACCACGCCGGGCTCGACGCCAAGCTGCGCCAGCAGCGCCAGGACCGGTTTTTGCGCGAAGACGGCATGGTGATGGTCGCCACGATTGCCTTCGGCATGGGCATTGACAAGCCCGATGTGCGCTTTGTCGCGCACCTGGACATGCCGAAAAACATCGAGGGCTACTACCAGGAAACCGGCCGGGGCGGCCGCGACGGGTTGCCGGCCAATGCCTGGATGGTCTATGGCCTGCAGGACGTGGTGAACCAGCGCCGCATGATCGACACCAGCGAAGTCGCCAGCGAGGAGTTCAAGGCGGTCATGCGCGGCAAGCTCGACGCGCTGCTCACGCTGGCCGAGGGCACGCGCTGCCGCCGCGTCAGCCTGCTGGGGTATTTTGGCGAGGCCAGCCAGCCCTGTGGCAATTGCGACAATTGTTTAAACCCGCCTGCCGTCTGGGACGCGACCGAGGCGGCGCGCAAGATGCTCAGCTGTATCTACCGGGTGCAGCAGGCCAGCGGCATCAATTTTGGCGCCGGCCACCTGATGGACATCCTGCGCGGCAAGCCGACCGAAAAAGTCGTGCAGTACGGCCACGACCAGCTCAGCACCTTCGGCATCGGCCACGGGCTGGGCGAATCCGAATGGCGCGGCGTGCTGCGCCAGCTGATCGCCAGCAACCTGGTGCGCGTCAACGCCGAAGCCTTCAACACACTGCAACTGATGCCCGACGCCCGGGCGGTGCTGAAGGGCGAGGTCAGCGTGCTGCTGCGCCAGCAGGCCCCGAGCAGCAAGCCCGAGCGCAGCAAGCGCGGCGGCAAGCCGGTCAAAACGTCTGTCAAGGGCATGGCCGAGGCGACCCTGAACGCCGGCGCGCTGGAACGCCTGGGCCGCCTGAAATCCTGGCGCGCCGAGGTGGCCAAGGAGCACAACCTGCCGGCTTTCGTGATTTTTCACGACGCCACCTTGCGCGCCATTGCCGAGCAGGCGCCGAACACGTTGCACGACCTGAGCGGCATCAGCGGCATGGGGGTGAAAAAGCTGCAGGCTTACGGGGCCGAGGTGCTGCGGGTGTGCGCCGAGCCGCAATGATTCGCGATGGCCGCCTGGGCGTGCGCATCGCCTGAAGATTTCTATCGGCTGTTCCGAATCTCGACGCTGCCGATCATCTCCCGCGCCGGACGCTGCGGCGCCAGCAGGCCGCGCACCAGGCCGGCCGCGTTGAAGCACCACGACACCACCGAAAACACCGCCTTGCCGGCGCTGCGCTTGCGCCAGGCCATGAGCAGGAAAGGCGCTGCGGCCATGGCGGCAAATGCCGCCAGCCGCAGCGTCCAGGCTATGGGCGCCACCAGGCAGAGCAGCAGGACCAGCCACCAGAGCAGCACGGCCGCATACAGGCGCAGCTCGCGCACGCCGGTCAGCACCAGGCGCAGATGCGGCTGGCCCCAGGCGGCGCGCACCACCTCGCCCAGGCCGCAGATGTAGCGGCTGCGCCAGCGGCGCACCAGCAGCGCGTAGGGCGGCGCGTCATGGCCGTGGTGGCGCACCGCGTCGAAGGCGACGCGCTGCAGCGTCCAGCCCCGGGCGCGCAGGCGCGCCGCCAGGTCGAACTCTTCATAGCTGTGCAGGTTGCGGTCTGAAAAATAGCCGGCCTGCTCCACCGCCGCGCGCCGGTACAGCCCGCCCATGTCCAGCCGGTCCACCTCGCCGGCCTGCATGTGGCCCTGGCCGCGCTCGACCCGGGCCAGGTATTCCAGGCTGCTGGTGTTCATTTCCACCACCCGCCCTCCTACGCCCGCCACGCCGGGATGCGACTGCATGAAGGCCAGCGCCAAGGGCAAAAAGCCGGGCAGCATTTCCATGTCGCCATCCAGGATGTACACGAACTCGCCCAGGGAATGCTGGTAGCCCAGCTGCGGGCCTGCGCCGCAGCAGCGCTCGTCGGCATGCGCCAGCTGCACGATGCGGATCGGAAAGCCGGAGGCCAGCGCCACGGTGCGGTCGCTGGAGCAGGCGTCGGCCAGCACCACTTCGCCGCCAAGGGCCTGCACGGCGGCCAGCGCGCTTTGCACCGCCGCCACGATGCGCTTTTCCTCGTTCAGCGCCTTGATGACAATGCTCACCCGGCACGGCACGGCGGCAGACGGGGGCGCGGCGTCAGGCAGTTTCATGGGATCTGGTTCGCACAATGATGCGCGCCGGCACGCCCACGGCCAGGGCGCCTGCGGGCACATCGCTGATGACGACCGCGTTGGCGCCAATATCGGCATCGTCGCCGACCCGCACGGAACCCAGTATCTTGGCGCCGGCGCCGATGTTGACGCGGCTGCCGATGTGCGGCGCCTCCAGCGGCCGGTCGCGCCGCTGGTTGCCGATGGTGACGCCCTGGCGGATGATGCAGTCGTCGCCGATCACCGCCTGGCCATGCACCACGATGGCGCCCGAATGCTCGATGACCAGGCGCCGCCCGATTGTGGCCGACACCCCGATGGTGACGCCGCACAGCATTTCGGCCAGCTTGGCCAGCACCAGGTGCAGGGCAGCCAGCGGCCAGCGCACCAGCCGGGACCGGAAGCGGTAGCGCAGATGGCCCAGCCGGTACACCTGCAGCGCCCAGAACCCCAGTGACAGCACGCCTTCGTGGGCTGCCCGCAGGTCTTCGAAAAAAGACATTTCTCTCATGGCGCTTTCTTGAAATGGGATGACAAGCAGGGGCGCTGCCATTAACGGCAGACACGCCTGAAGCTGGCCATCGCTCGACAGCGCTGTACGCTTTATCGCACGCCTTGGCACATAAATCACTAGTCTTTTAGGGCTATAGCCCAATGTGCGTGCGCGCAATCAGCTATTTATTTAATAGCAACCAGGGCTGGCTGGCGCTAGCGCATGAAGCCCATGGAGCGGTCCTCCCGGACCTCGGGCTTGATGCGGTGCTCGGCCTCGAGCTGGGCCAGAAATTCTTCTGCCGGCAACACCGTGTCCAGGATCACGCCCTGGCGCTTGACGGCCGCAAAATCCCCAGGGCACAGCTGGGCCAGCAAACCCAGCCGTTTGCGCAGCGCACCGGTCAGCAGCGCGGCATCGCCCGCCAGCGCCTCGGCCACGAACATGGTTTCGCGCTGCAAGGCGTTCAGCGGCATGAACCGGATCTTGAAGGTGAAGCGCCGCAATGCGGAGTGGTCCAGGCTGTCGAACAGGTTGGTGGTGCAGATGAAAATGCCGTTGTAGCGCTCCATGCCCTGCAGCATTTCGTTGACTTCGGTGACCTCGTAGGTGCGCTGGGCGCCGCGCCGGTCCTGCAAGAAACTGTCGGCCTCGTCCAGCAGCAGCACGGCTTTTTCAGCCTCGGCTTCGCGGAACATGGCGGCCATCTGCTGCTCGGTCTCGCCCACGTACTTGCTTATCAGGTCGCTGGCCTGCTTAACCAGGAGCGGCTGCTCCAGCGTTTGGGCGATGTGTTCGGCGAGCGCGGTTTTACCGGTGCCGGGCGGCCCGTAAAAGCACAGGCTGCCGTGGCCCCGGCTCTTGAGCGCAGCCACGATGCGCTCAATCTCGAACCGCGATTCCACATTGAGCATCGCCAGGTCATAGGTGGTCACGCTGCGGCGCCCGCCGGCCTGGGCCTTGTTGCCCAGCGCCACGTCGGCGTTCTTCAGCTGGCGCTCGATCAGCGACTCCATCAGCGACGCCCGCCCGCCCGCCAGGATGGCCTGCAGCCCGGCACCATCGACCTGGGCGTCCATCTTGTCCCCGGGTGCGCTGGCCAGGCGGGCAAAGCGCACCGCCGTGCGGATTTGCGCCGGCGTCAGCCCCTTGCGGGCGGTGAGCCGGGCCACGAACGCGTCGCTGACCTGCACGCCCTCCAGGGTCTTGCGCACAATGCCTTCCCGGGCGCCGGGCGGCGGCGAGCGCAGTTCCAGGTGGTAGGCAAACCGGCGCCGGAAGGCCGGGTCGATCTGCTCGATGCGGTTGGTCACCCAGAGCGTCGGCACGGTGTTGGATTCGAGGATCTGGTTGACCCAGGCCTTGCCGCTGACCGAATGGCTGGCCGGCGCCGAGAGCTGGTCGGACCGCGCCATCAGCTGCGCGGCTTCGCTGGAAATCGGCGGAAACACGTCTTCGACCTCGTCGAACAGCAGCGCCGAATGCATGCTGCCCTTGAGAAAAACCTGTGCAATCTGCAAGGAGCGGTAGCGATCGCGCCCGCTGAGCGAGTTGCCGTCGCGGTCGGCGTATTCGACCTCGAACAGGTCCAGCCCGGCGGCCTGCGCCACCACCTTGGCCAGTTCGGTCTTGCCGGTGCCGGGCGGGCCGTAGAGCAGCACGTTGACGCCCGCTTCCCTGCCGGCGACCGCATGGCGCAGCAGCGACACCAGCACCTGTGCGTCATCCTGCACAAAGGCAAAGTCGGCGAGCCCGAGCTGGCTGCGGGTGGCGGGCCGGGTGAACACCGCCATCAGCTCGCTGTGGTCCCGGTATTTGCGCATCAGCACCGGCGGCAGCTTTTCGCTGACCTTCATCAGGTCGGCCAGGTCGGTGATGTTGTGCTCGGAAATCAGGTTCTCGACCATGCCGATGCGTTCCAGGCGCGAGCCGGGCCGCAGCGCCTCGGCCACTTCGGGCGCCTTGACGCCGGCCACGTCGGCAATCGCCGCATAGGCTTCAGGCGCGTTGTTGACCTTGAATTCGACCAGCAGGGAACGCAGGTCGCGCTGGTACCTAGCCAGCGTGCCGTACAGCAGCAGCGCCCGCTCGGCCCGGTTGAGCTGCAGCAGGCTGGCCAGCGACTCGATGTTTTTTTCGACCAGCGTTGACTGCTTTTTCAGCGCCAGCGTCAGCCACTCGCCGGTGGCGCTGAGCACCGACAGCAAGTCCTTGGGCTGGTCCTTGGCATGCTCGTCCAGGTAGAAGAACAGCGTGCCTTCTTCATACGGGCCGCGCCAGACGCCGTGGCGGGCCATGAAGTCGGCATCACTGAGGGTTTCGTGGTCCTGCCAGAACTCGTTGCCCTTGCAGCGGCGGCCCAGAAATTCGCGCAGCCGCTGCAGCGCCGGCAGCGGCCAGACCAGATGTCGGCCCGACAGCGACAGCAGGCTGGTGAGGTCGCGCCGCACGTTGAACTTGGCGCCCTGGCGAGCCGCCAGGGATAGCACGAAATGCGAGCACATCAGGTCCAGCACCGGCGCTTCTTTCAGCCCGGGGGACAGCAGCCACTGCTGCGGATGCTCGACAAGGGAACGCTTGTTCATGAACAGACTCCAGTTTGCAACGATGCCGCCGGCTCCCCCACTTGGTTTTTTATTGATTCAGCCAGCCTGCACCATAACGCAAGCGAACGCCGCGCGGAAGACGCCCGGGCAATACGCCGGTGGAACAGCGCAACAATTCGGTCAAAGGCGTGGAAAATCAAGGGCAAGCGGCCCTGCCGCCGCGCACAAGGAACTTCCATGCTCAGCCTGACCGATATAGAACAAGCCGCCCAACGCCTGGAGGGCCACCTGCTGAACACGCCTTGTGTCGAATCACGAACGCTGTCCCAGCTGACCGGGGCGCATATTTACCTGAAGTTCGAAAACCTGCAGTACACCGCGTCCTTCAAGGAACGCGGGGCCTGCAACAAGCTGGCCCAGCTGAGCGCGGCCGAGCGCCAGCGCGGCGTGATCGCCATGAGCGCCGGCAACCATGCGCAGGGCGTGGCCTACCATGCGCAGCGCCTGGGCATTCGCGCAGTCATCGTCATGCCGCGCTTCACCCCGGGCGTGAAGATCGAGCGCACCCGGGGCTTCGGCGCCGAGGTGCTGCTGCACGGCAACACGCTCGATGAATCGCGCGCGCATGCCCTGGTGCTGGCCGAGCGCGAGGGCCTGGTGTTTGTGCACCCCTACGACGACGAGGCCATCATTGCCGGCCAGGGCACGGTGGGGCTGGAAATGCTGCAGGCCGTGCCCGACCTGGAAGTGCTGGTGATCGCGGTGGGCGGCGGCGGGCTGATCGCCGGCATGGCCACGGCGGCCAAGGCGCTCAAGCCCGGCATCGAGATCATCGGCGTGCAGACCTCGCGCTTTCCGGGCATGGTCAACGCCATCAAGGGCACGCAGCACCCGCAGGGCACCAGCACGATTGCCGACGGCATCGCCGTGGGCACGCCGGGCGTGCTGGCGCAGGCCATCATTGCCCGGCGCGTCGACGACCTGCTGCTGGTGGACGAAGGCGATATCGAGCAGGCGATGGTGATGCTGCTGGAGATCGAGAAAACCCTGGTCGAGGGCGCGGGCGCGGCCGGGCTGGCGGCGCTGCTCAAGTACCCGGCGCGCTTTGCCGGCATGAAGGTCGGGCTGGTGCTGTGCGGCGGCAACATCGACCCGCTGCTGCTGGCGGCCATCATCGAGCGCGGCATGGTGCGCGCCGGCCGGCTGGCGCGCATCCGGGTCAGCGCGCGCGACATTCCGGGCTCGCTGGCCAAGATAACGGCAACCGTGGCCGATGCCGGGGCCAACATCGAGGAGGTGCACCACCAGCGCGCCTTCACCATGCTGGCAGCGCAAAACGTGGAGATCGAACTGATGGTGCAGACGCGCGGACGGGCGCATATTGCGCAGGTGCTGGCCACGCTCAATGCCGCCGGTTTCGAGGCCTGCGAGCAGCATTGAGGCTGCGCCGCAGTTTGGGTATGACAAACTGCCTGGGCTAAAACCATGACCCGGTGCGCGAACTGCTCACTGGTTTGGGCTTTACGGTCCACCTTCCCAGCCGAAGCGAAGAACAACCCGACATTCACGCGCGTGGTTTGTGCTCTCTGCGGCAGGTGTTCAAGCGCACTGACCGCTGGATGAACCGGTTTCATGGCTTACTGGTTCGCTGGGCCAGGAAGGCCTATTACTGCGTTGCCTTTGTGCATCTGGGCTGCGGCATCCTTATTGGGCGGGCAAAAATACACGACGCATGTATTCAGATGAAACGTTACAGTTTTTCCACACGATGTGTGCCTGCGCGGCTCGCAGGAACGCCCTGAATTTTAAAATTCGCGCATTGTCAAATGACATATTTGGCAACACTTTTCCATCTGGGAGAGCGTGATAGCCAAGTCCATACAACAGACTGGGCATCAGAACCCGGTATCTGCCATGGCGTGCCCGACTTCCTGGAGCCCCGGACATGATTTCGACCCGACTGTGGCCTGGCCTGGCCATGATGCTTTGCGCCGGCAGCACGCTGGCGCAACCTGAAGGGCGACAGCTTGAGCCCACAAGAGCAGGCTGGCTGTCGCGGGAGAGCCCTGGCCCCGTTCCTGCCCTCGTTCCTGTCCTGGCTGTAGCAGCCACAAGAATTCAAACGTTGAAGGTCAATGTGACGGTCAATGCGCTGGAAAAGCTGCCGGCCCTGAGCGTGTTCTGGCCTGCTGGAATCTTGCCGTACACCGTGAGCACGGAATTGCCATTCAACGCGCCACGGGAAATGATGCTGCCGGTCGAGCCATCGCCCCAGATGGTCGAGTAGGTTGCATTGGTGTATACGTTGAACACCATGTTGGCGCCGCCGCTGGGGTTGCCCATGTAGCGCGGGCTGATGCTGTTGCCCGCCGGGCTTGGCCCGAGCTTGAGGGTGTAGCCCAGCAGGCCGTTCACCAGGTCGCAGTTCACCGAGACGCTGGCGGTGCTGGTCACATCGGCGGAGTTGCGCTTGCCGGCAAAAGTCAGTGGCTGGTAGGGGCCGAACGCCAGCCCGCTCGAACCCACGGTGCAAGCCGCGTGCGCCTGCCCGGCGGCCAGGGCAATCAGCAACGCGGCGGCCGGGTAAATTAGGAGGGCATGTTGCATGTTCAGTCCTTCGCGCAGGCCAGTGGCCCGACCTTGCCCGGCGCGCCGTCGGCCGCCGGTACCGTGAATTCAAGCTGGCAGCCGCCACCGGGCCAGCGCACCTGCAGGCGCTGGCGCGCGGCGGCCAGGTCGGTCAGCCACACCTCGCCGCGCCGGCCGGCGATGAACTCGGGCCCCCCGGGCTCCAGCCGCACCCGCGTGCCGACAGGCACGGGCTGGCCGTCCGGCTGGTGCAGCACGACTAGCGCCTGGCGCGTGCGCCGCACCGCGAACCTCACCACAGAGCCGCTGGCAGGGTAAGGCGTGACCTGCTGCACCAGGGTGCCCAGCTCGACATCGAGCGGCAGGTCCGCCGGGTCGATCTCGATCTGGTTGTTCTGCCATGCCAGCAGGCCTGGCACCAGGGCCAGGCCGCGCGCATCCGTCGTGGCCACCACCTGGTGGCTGCGCATGACCGGCACACCCGCCAGGCCGCCCACCTCGACCACGGCAAAACCGTCCTGGCCCACGGCGCGCGACGCAAACGGCAGGCCCTCGAGCAGGCCGAGTGTGCCGCGTGCGCCGGCGCGCGTGGCCAGTTGGCCCTGCGCGCCGGCCATGTCCAGCGTCCACTCCGCCTGGCTGGTGTTGCCCTGCAGGCTGGCGCTGGCGCGCCGGCTGTCTTGCGTCGAGGTTTCCACGCGCCAGCCCAGCCCCGGTCCGGCGGGCGCGTTGCGCGAAGCCGACAAGGTGCCGCTTGGCGGCAGGCCAGGGGTGCGGTCGAGGCGCAGGGCGGTGTGAATGCCGCTTTCCAGCGGCACGCTGACCACGGCGCTGGCGCCCCAGGCGCGGTCGCCATCGAGCCGCTTGTTGATCGACAGGCCCAGGCTGGCGCGCGGCCACAGCGGCCAGCTGGCCGACAGGCCCAGCGACTGCACACGGTCGCCGTCCCAGCGGGTCTGCTGCACGTAGCTGACCCCGCCGCTCAAGGCGCCGCCGAGGTAGCCGCCCAGACTGGCCAGCCAGCGTGTGCGGGCGCGTTGCGCCATGGCCTCGGCGCCGGTGGCTTCGCCAAAAGGCGCAAAGCCCCGGCTGGCATGTTCATACTGAAGCGCGCCGCCCGCGTTCGGCGTGCTGCGCTCAATGCCCAGTTGCAGCAGCTGGCCGCGCTCGGGAACGCCTTGCGAGCTGCCGCTCGACGCGGCCAGCGCCACGCGGCCCACGGCCCATTGGCCCAGCAGGCCTGCCAGTTCCAGCCCGGCGGCGCGGCGCTGGGCCTGCAGTTCCAGCCGGGCCTCGCCGGTCAGGCTGGCGCTCAACCCCTGGCGCCAGGTGGCCGCGCCAAAGCCGCTGCCATAGGCGCTGCTGTCGCCGTAGCCGGTGCGCAGCCAGCCTGCGTCGAACGAAAAATCGGTCAGCCCGGGCGCCAACAGGCGCGGCGAGGTGTAGTAACTTTGCCGCACCACGGTCTCTCGTCCCAGCAGGTCGCGCACCACCAGGTTGATGTCGCCGGCGCCGGTGATGGTGGGCACGTTGCGCAGCTCGAACGGGCCAGGCGGCACCGGCTGGCTCATGCGGCGCGCGTTGTTGACGAGTACCTCCACGGTCGAAGGCAGCGCCGCCTCGCCGGCCAGCGTGACTTGCGGCAGGGTGACAAAGCCCGGCCGCATGCCAAAGTCGCGGCCCCAGTGCACGCCGGCGTAGCGGACCGGCTGGCTCCAGCCACCGCCGACGCCCACGGTGTCGCCCAGCACCAGCGTTTCCAGGCGGTGCGGCAGGTCGTAGCGCCAGAAGGTGTCGAGCCGGGTGAAGCTGCGGCGGCGGCCGTCGTCGCGCGCCAGCGCCGAACTCACCAGGTGGCCGAAGCGGCCAAAGGCCACGGCCTCCAGCAGGGCTCCACCGGCCAGCGAAACGCCGGTGCCATGCGCGACCGACAGGTCGTAGTTGAACAGGAAGCCCGGCTGCGGACGCGGCGGCGCCAGCGTTTGCGCGTCCTGCAGCGTCAGGGCTGAGCCGACAAATGCTTCGGCCGGCGCGCTGATCTCCAGGGCCAGGCCCAGGCGGTCAAGGCGGTAGGTGGCGCCAGGCACGGCCTCGAGCGCATAGGCCGGCGTCCCATCACGCAGGGCAGAGCGTTGGGGCAGCGGGGCCAGGCGCGCTTCGGTCCAGGCCTCAACCGGCAGCAGCAAGGCCCCGCCGGGCCACTGCTCGACGCGCACCACTTCTGCCAGGCGCTGGCGGTTGACGGTCACGTCCAGCAACAGCACTTCGGGCTGCGACGCATCCGGTTTTGACGCGTTTTTTTTACCCAGGCCAGTCGCCACGCGCTGCGGTGATGATGACGGGCGCTGGGCAGCGGGCAACGCTGCGGCCGGCATGGACGGTGTCGTCCCAGCGGGCTCGGCGAACAGCTGGCCAGTCCAGGCGGCCAGCGGCAGTGCGCCCAGCCACAGCGCCTCTCTAGAAAATCGGTTGCCTAGAATGCGTACCCAGCTCATGCGCGCCATTCAATTCAGGCTCAAAATCCATCTGCTTCAGCCTGAAGCGTTTCACCGCGTTCGGTTTGCACCTGCACGCCGCGCACTGTGCCAGACTGGCCGCCCGGCAGCGCCACGCGCCATTCACGCTCGGCCCCGGCCAGCACGTTCACGCCGTCTTTCAACGTCAGCGCCTGTTGCCAGTTGGCGCCAGATAGCGTCAGCGTCTGCACTTTCACGCGGCGGTTGCCGGCATTGAGCACGCGCACGCACACATCGGCAGCTGACTGCAGCGCCACCGCAGCAGGCGGCGGGCAGGGTTTCCAGCGCAGCGCATTGACGACCGGACCGGCGGGCGCGACCAGCACCGGCAGGTCGTAGCGCATGCGGAACTGGATGTTCATGCCCGGCGAGCCTTCGCCGGCCCCCGCCAGTGCGGCAATGTCTTCGAGCACCAGGCGGTACGCCAACTCTTCAGGTCCGCGCCGCGCGCCGCGCAGCGCCACGCGAAACACCTGCTTGTCGCCAGGCTGCAAATCGGCGATGGGCGGCGAGATCAGCAAATCGTCGCTGGGCTCGGTCACCGCAGCGCCCCGCACGTCCTGGTCCCACCGCAGCAGTTCGGCCTGCAGGCGAATCGGTGCTTTAGCCCGGTCGCTCAGCGTGATCTCCACCGCGACGGCGCGCCCCGCCCCAGTCATTTCCACGACGACCGGGCTGATCAGCACCTGCGCGCCGCAGGGCACTGCTGCAAAAAGCAGCCCGCCCGCGCTGGTGACGAAGCTACAACTTTTCCACAATCGCCAGGGTTTGCGCATCAGTCATAGGTCACGGTGACGAGCACACTGTCGGAGTAGCTGGCCACCGGCTTGGCAACGTTGGCGGCCAGGTCGATGCGTCCATACACCGACAGCACATGGCTGGCGCCATCGGCGGCGAAGCCGGCAAAACCGCCTGAACCCGCAGCAGTGCCTCTCACGAGGGGGACCGCCCGGTTGGTGTCGGAGAACAAGCTGTAGTTGATCGTGGTGGCCCCCCCAGTCAACGCAAACCCCGCTGCCGCAGCGCCTGCAAAGGTGAAGGTCACCCCAGTCGCGCCTGTGGTGCAGGTGGTGGAAAAGGTTCCCACTGCATCGGCGTTGCCGGTAGTCACCGCCAGGCCGCTGGCCGCATCGATCAGCGCCAGTGTGCCAAAAGCCATTTCCGTCGGTGTGCCCACCACGCAGGCCTTGGCGATCGAAGCCGTCACATTCATCGTTGTCGTGTCAATCGCGGCCATGGCCCCGTTGGCCGCCAGCACGACAACAACCGTCAAGACTAGCTTGCTCATTTCGATTTTCATTGCGAATTCCTACGTAAAAAACTGGACAAAAAACGCTTGCCCCGCGTGCGCCCTTGCGCAGTTCCTACCAAACTGTGTACCCAATCATCTACTGCCTCGATTGCCCTGCCAGTATTTCAGGGAACGGCCAGGCACTGCACTTCCACGCTCTTGACCGATGAGTTGCCCATCCAAGCCATCCCTAGAAATAATGTATCAAATTTATCATGTTTGTTATATTTAATATAATAAAGTTATTAAAATTAACATACTTAATAATTTATTACATTAAAAATAGGATGAAGGAGTAGCTTGTCATTAGGGGGCTAGGCACCTGGTGCTGAGCATGGGATTCGTGTTCACTGAGCCCTAAAAAGACTGATTGAACGAAGGCAAAGCCAGGTGGCGGGCAATCCCTGCCCATTTGCCTTTAACGCAAGTGCTTGCTCATCTTTGCAGCAAACAAGACGGGAATGCCGACCCCGCGCCGGCCCGGAATCACGTCGAACGCTTCCCTGGCACGCAACGTTCCCGGCGTGGCTACAGCCAGATAAAACCCGCAAAAGCCGGTTTGCGCCATCAGCCGGGAGGCGCGGCCAAAGCCCATGGCGGCGTTGAATTTGTAGCACGGCTCGCGCGGCAGGGTCACGCGCAGCGCGCAGTTCGGAAATTGCAGCACATCGCCGGCCCATACATCGGTTTCGAGCAGGCCGTGCAGCGTCAGGTTTTCGCCCAGGCTGCCCTTGGGCAGGTGGCCGTCGATTTCGGCCAGGCCGGCTTCGCGACGGGCGGCTTCCCAGTAAGGGTAATGCTCCGACGGGTAGGCATACACCGCTTTGTCCAGGCCGCCGTGGATCGACAGGTCGGCCTGCTCGTCGCCCAGCAGGCCCAGGGGCATCACCGGCACGGCCTGCGCCACCGCCTGCTTGCCGTAAGCCGTCAGAATGCTGCGTTCGCCGATCTTGATGCGGCGGGCCGAACCCACCTGGACTGAAAGCAGCCGCGTCATGGCGTCGGCATCAGTTCCAGCCAATGACGTCAAAGCCTTTTTCATTCAGGCAGCGCTGCACGAAAGTTCGGTAGATGCCGTTGGGCCGGTCGTTGTGAAAAGCGCCCGACACGGCGCCGGCCGAACCGCCAATGGCAGCGCCGGCTGCACCGGCGCGCAAGATGCCCTCGCCGCCCCGGCCGGTGATCAGCGCGCCGACGACGGACGCCACGCCGGCGGTGGAGGCCCCTTCTCCGGCGCGGCGGCCCACTTCGTTGCTGGCCAACGTGGGGTTCAGGCCAGCCGCCTGAGCGCGCGCCATGCAGGCATTCGCCTCCATGCGGCCTTGTGCGTCGCCCACCCGGTTGAGCGCCGCGTTGGGGTAGAGCACGGGCCGGCTTGAAGCGCTGTCTGCGTCATGGCTGGCGCAGCCGGCCAGCGCCAGGGCCAGCAGCAGGGCGGCGCATGCCGGAAAAAAGCGGGATGAAGATTTCATGGTTGGGGGTCCTGACAACAACAGGCGCCAAGCGTAGCGCAAAGGGTGAATGCCGCCAGATGCGGCAAGGCAGGTCGAGAAGGTAAACTTGCTGCAGTTTTCCCAAGCCTTTCAGGAGCCAATCAATGAACCCTTCAGCTGAACACACCACCAATGCAGCCCACAGCAGTCCTTCGCCGGCTGAAGAGCAGGATGCAGTCGACGCCATCGTCCCCTTGATTCCCATTGTGTTGCCCATCGTGGGCGGCGTGCTGATTTTCCTGCTGGCATTCATCGCGGTGTTCCTCGCCTGAGACCGTTCGCGTCACGGGCGTTCGTGTTTGACAAGTCCGCGGCGCGCGGACTTTTTTACGAGCATGCCCAAAGCCTGTTGACACCATGCATCCCACAACGACCGTTTTGAAGGCGCACGGGCTTGTTTTCAGCCATGCGCCGTTCCCGGCGCCGCTGCTGTTTGACCGCTTGTCCTTTGCACTGGCGCCTGGTGTGACCTGGTTGGGCGGGGATGAAAGCAGCGGAAAGACCAGCTTGCTCTGGCTGCTGGCCGGCACTGTTCCCGCCGCCCAGATGCGGGGAGACGTTCATATCCAGGGCGTCGGCTTGCAAGACGACCGGCCCGCCTACCGGCAACAGGTGGCCTGGCTGGACCCGCAGGGCACGGCCTTCGACCAGCAGACCGCCCGGCAGGTATTTGCTGCGCCGCCGCCGCATCACCCGCCCTGCCATCCTGGCGCGCTGCAGGCGCATGTTGCCGGACTGAGCCTGGAGCCGCATCTGGACAAGGCGCTGTTCATGCTGTCCAGCGGTACCCGGCGCAAGGTCTTGCTGGCTGCCGCACTGGCAGCGCTGGCGCCGGTGACGCTGCTCGACCAGCCATTCATGGCCCTGGACCGGCCGTCCATCGATTACCTGCTGCGTTTTCTGGACGAAGCATCGCGCCATGCCAGCCGAACCTGGCTGGTGGCTGATTACGAAGCGCCGCCCGGAATTTCGCTGTCGGGAACCCTTGTACTGCAGGGCTGACACTGAATTCTCTTTCTTAATTGGCCAACAGCCCTTGACTACATTGGGCTAAAAGCTATTGAAAACATAGCAATTTCGAGTCATTTCGATACCAGCACAGGTCAGCCATAGGCACCCTTTTGAGGTTAAACAGGCATAAGTTCATGCTTGTTTTGCATAACTATTGACCGTAACGCTCTGGTAACTTGGGCCGATGTTCCTAAAATGGCCCTCTGCCCAACCCATCAGCAGGGCAGCTGGAGTCTTATTCCGGCAAATGTTTGTCCACCGCCTCAGTTTTTTGTCCTGTCGCTGCCAGACGTTTATCGAAATAACGCTATTTGAATTTGGAGTTTTTCGATGAACCAACCTGTCATGCAGGGGA
>JAQGMZ010000167.1 GCA_028292045.1 Polaromonas sp.
AAGGTCCTGGACCATCACATCCTGACCATACAGGCCATCGGGTGCCCAGTCCGAGTCGCCATGGCCGCGCGCATCGAAGGCAACTGCGTAATACCCGGCCGCCCCCAGCGCCTCGCCGGTGCCCTTCCAGGCATGGCGGGTCTGGCCTCCGCCATGCTGCAGCAGCACCAGCGGATCGTCCGGGTGGCCCCAGGCGTCGCCTGCGATAGCAGTACCGCCACTGCCCTGCCACCGGTGCATGGGCTCGGGGGTGCCTGGAAGTCTTGTGCTTGCGCTCATGGAAAGATTCTTTTTGCGTGTTTTTATTTAGCAGTCAATGCGCTCAGATGGTCGACGGCGCAGCCTAATCGTCGTGTCCTGCAACAGTAGTGCCACCAGCTGGCGATAGGCCGGCTTGTTGCCCCAGGCGCAAGCCGGGCCAGCACTCGATCAACTGGCCAAGTACGGCCCTGGCTTCCATCTGTCACGGCGACGCGGTGGATCTTGGATTTGAGGAAAAGTCGAAGCATATTGGATCGGCTGGGTGAGTTGATGAGTGGGTCTGACGCGCTAAAAATGGCTCGTCATGAAAAGCGGTTTTCCCGCACTCCTCAAGCCAGTCCGTATCATTTGCTAAGCGAGCATCCGGATCGCCCTGCCGGGCGCGAAGCGCCTGCAGGCATTGACGTAAAAAAGCCATTAACCTCTCCTCGAACACGTGCAGGTTGACGAGATGATCGCCTGCAAGCCCGAGCCGCACAGGCGGTTGACGTTGAAGGCTGGCGTGCCTTCGCTGCAGCCACCGTCGATCGCCGCCACGCGCGACAGGTACATGTCCCGGGGCTCGGTGTTCACGACATGGCCGAACACCACGTGGCCCACGTCCTTGCCCTCGACGCCGGCGCGCGCGAACGACTCGCGCACCACCAGCGCGGCCAGTTCGGTGGGCGGCACGTCCTTGAGGCTGCCGCCGAACGTTCCAATGGCGGTGCGCACACCGCTGACAACGACTACTTCACGGGTCATTGCTGATTTTCCTTCAGTCAGGTTAAGGAAGTGGATTCAGTTGTCACTCAAGCGTTACGCCAGTTTCCTTGACCACTTTAGCCCAGCGAATAAGCTCTTTTTGAACATACTCGCCATAGGCTTGCGGCGTAGAGCCCAGAGGTTCAGCCCCTTGCAACGCCAGTTTCTGGCGAACTTCAGGCGTTTGCAGCGCTTTCATCACTTCGCTGTTGAGCTGCTGGATGATTTGCACAGGGGTACTGGCCGGCACCATTACTCCCTGCCATGCGCCGACTTCAAAGCCGGGCATGCCCGACTCCGCCAGAGTGGGTACATCGGGAAACAACGACATGCGCTTGGAGGTCGTGACAGCCAGCATTTTCAGGCGCTTGTCGCGCACAAAAGGCATGATCGAGTTGACAGTGTCGGTCATGAACTGGATCTGTCCGCCCACCAGGTCCACGTCGGCCGGTGCGCTGCCCTTGTAGGGGATGTGCACCGCATCAATGCCATTGGCTTGGACAAACTGAAAAGCGCCCAGATGGGTGACGTTTCCGTTGCCGGCTGAGCCATAGGACAGCTTGCCGGGGTTGGCCTTGGCATAGGCGATGAATTCCTTCACGGTGTTGGCGGGAACGCTAGTAGGCACCACCAGCGCCAAGGGGACGACGGCCGTCAGCGCTACAGGCGCCAGATCGCGCTTGACGTCGTAGCTCATGCTTTTGTAAAGCGCCGGGCTCAGCGTGATGGAGGAGGTGTTGTACAGCAGCGTGTAGCCGTCAGCGGGGGCCTTGACCGCCATCATCGCGCCCAGGTTGCCATTGGCCCCGCCCCGGTTGTCAATGACCACGGGTTGGCCCATGGATTCCGACATTTTTTGCGCAATGACCCGCGCCACCAAGTCAGTGGGACCCCCTGGTGGAAAGGGAACGATCATCGTGATGGGCTTGGAGGGAAAAGCGGTCTGGGCCTGGGCGCCGGAAGTGGCAAGTACGGCTGTGCAGAACATCGTCGCCAGCGCTGCAATTGAGGTTCGGCGGGAAAAGCTTGTGCGGATGTCGTTCATGGGGGTGTCTCCTTGGAGTTGATTGCTAAAAGGTGTTCAAGCGTCGGGACGGCCAGCCAGCATGCGCCTGGCGGTGTAGGTCATCACGTTTTCTTCACGCTGGTTGAACACCTCGATGGTCGAATCGACAATGGCCCGCCCGCCGGTGGAAGTGGGTCGCACCCCCGTCACTTCAATGACCGCCTGGATGGTGTCGCCCACCCGCACGGGGGCATGGATCTTTTGCGTCAGTTCCAGCATGGCCAGTCCCGTGCCCTGGATCATGGTTTGCAGGATGAAGCCTTCGATAAGCGTGTAGGTCAGGGCTGCCGGAACCGGCCTGCCGGCAATGCCGCCATGCAGCGGAGCCGCATCGATGAACATCACTTCGACCATGCCCGTGACACCGATGAAACCCACCAGATCCGCCTCGGTCACGGTGCGGCGGAAGGTCTTCAAACGCTGGCCGATGGCGAGGTCCTGCCAGTAAAAGCCCTGGCCGAGCTGCTGAATGTTGTCCGAAGTGCTCATGTTGGTTGGGGCTTGTTGCGGGTGACTGGTTTCATGCCTAATTCCGCCAGCAGTTGGTCCGTATGCTCACCCAGCCGTGGCGCCATCCTGACGGGCGGTCGAACATGGTCGAACTTGACGGGCACGCCGGGAAACCTGAGCGTTCCCATCGCTGGGTCGTGCAGCGTCTCAAAGAAGCCGGTGGCACTCAAATGTTCATCCTGCTGCAGATCTTCTAGCCGGTGCATCCGGGATGCTGGTATTTCAAGCCGGTTGAAAATCTCCAGCCAGGTTGCCGTGCTGCGCCCGGCAATGAACTGGGCGGCGAGCTCATACAGCTTTTCAATGTTCCGGGTCCGTGCGGAAATGTTGGTGAACCGGTCGTCCAGCGCCAGTTCAGGCGCACCGGCTTCGATGAAGAAGCGGCACCAGTGCGCATCGGTGTAAGGCATGGCGCACAGGTGGCCATCGGTCGTACGGTAGGGCCTGCGCCATGGATTGAGCAGCCTTGGGTAGCCCGGACCCGCCAGGGGCGGCTCGAAATGCTGGCCATAGAAATGCTCGACCAGATTGAAGGCCACCATGGACTCGAGCATTGGCACTTCCACATACGAGCCTTCACCCGTGCGTTCGCGCATGAAAAGCGCAGCCAAAATAGCATGCGCAGCGACCAGGCCCGAGGTCTTGTCAGCGGCGATGGTCGGGTAATACTGGGGGGTGCCGGTTTGCTTTTCCATCAGGGCGGCGCAACCCGACATGCCTTGAATGATGTCGTCATAGGCGGGCATGCCGCCATAGGGACCATCCTGCGCAAACCCGTGCAGGCCGACATACACCAGCCGCGGATTGCGCGCGCGCAGAGTTACCGGGTCCAGGCCGATCTGCGCGAGCTTTTGCGGCCGGATGCTGTGCATCAGCACATCGGCAGTATCGACCAGCTTGAGCAGCGCCTCCTGGCCGTGCGGGGTCTTCAGGTCCAGCACGATGCTGCGCTTGCCGCGATTGACGCCAAGAAAGATGGCGCCCATGCCATCCTCCGTGCTCGGGCCGGTTCGCCGGGTCGAGTCTCCTTCAGGCGCTTCGATCTTGATGACATCGGCGCCGTAATCGGCCAGTATCTGGCTTGCATAAGGACCGAGCACCACCGTGCTTAAGTCGAGTATGCGGACGCCGTTCAAGGGAAGCATATTGAATCCTGTTCGATTGTTGCCTGACCGCATTGCACTGACGCAACCCGGCCGTGGAAGCGCCTGGTATTTGCATGTGTGGCTTAACTGCACACGCAGCGCCCCGGCTCAAGAAAATTGCGGAGCCCGCTTTTCGATGAAGGCGGTCACGGCCTCGCGGTGATCGGCCGTCTTGTGGGCAAGGGCTTGATAGCTGGCGGAGATTTCCAGCAGGGAGTCGAGCGAGCTGCGCTCGCCCTCGCGCAGCAGCCGCTTGGTCATGCGCAGCACGGCGCCAGTGTTGGCGGCGATCTTGGACGCCAAGGCGCGCGCTTCGTCCTGCAAGCTTTCGTGCGGCACCACCCGCGACACCAGGCCGCAGCCAAGCGCTTGCTCAGCGGTCAACGTCTCGCCAGTAAACGCCATCTCGGACGCTTTGGACATCCCCACCGCGCGGGGCAGCAGCCAGGCGCCGCCGTCCCCCGGCACGATGCCCACGCGCACGAAGCTCTCGGCGAACGTCGCCTTTTCGGACGCAATGCGGATGTCGCACATGCAGGTCAGGTCCAACCCGGCGCCGATGGCCGGGCCGTTGACCGCGCAGATGATCGGCACGTCCAGGTTGTACAGCGCCTTGGGAATGCGCTGGATGCCTTGCCGGTACTCCTCGCTGATCATGTCGGGCGTCAGCGCTTCGTCGAAAAAACGCTTCATGTCCTTGACATTGCCGCCCGAGCTGAAAATCGGGCCTTCGGCCGTGAGGATGACTACCCGCACCGAAGGGTCCTTGCCAATCGCGTCACAGATCTGCACAAACTCTTCTACTGCGGTGTTGCCGGTCAGGGCATTGCGGGTTTCGGGCTGGCTCATGGTGAGCGTCAGGATGGGGCCGTCGCGCTGGATGTTCAGGAAAGTCATGGCTGTCTCTCGTTTCTAGGTCTCGTTTGAGGAATGAAGATCGGTGGTCTGGCGAATCACATCGAGCGTGGGTCTTGGTGTTGGCCTGCCAAGCAGGCTCCGGCTACGCTGTGCAAAGCCTTATCCCCAGCGAGAACGCTGGTCAAATTCAGGGAATCAAGCGCACTCATCCCAGCACCCCTTGCTTGGATAGCTCGTCAATGGCTTCTATGGAAAGCCCCAGGTGTTCGCGCAGCACAGCTCGTGTGTGCTGACCGAGCTGCGGCGGGCTATTGCGGTACTGAACGGGGGTGTCCGACATGCGAATCGGGCTCGCCACCAAAGGAATGCCTCCGGCCTGGGGATGCTGCATCTCAATTTGCATGCCGCGCGCTTGCACTTGTTCGTCGGCAAAGACATCGGCCACGGTATTGATCGGCCCACAGGGCACGGCGTGCTGCTCGAGCAGCGCGATCCAGTCGCGCATGCTGCGCTGTACGGTGAGGGTTTTTATCAGCGCTATCAGCTCCGCGCGGTGCGCCAGACGAGCGGCGTTCGTGACAAAACGCGCATCGCTTGCCCACTCGGGCTTGCCTGCGGCCATGCAAAAACGACCGAACTGGCCGTCGTTGCCAATGGCCAGGATCATGTGGCCGTCCGATGTCGGGAAGTCCTGATAGGGAAGCGTATTGGGGTGAGAGTTGCCCATACGCTCCGGCACGTTGCCGCTGTAGAGGTAATTCATCCCCTGGTTGGCCAGACACGCCACCTGCACATCCAGTAAGGCCAGGTCAATGTGCTGGCCCCGGCCGGTGTGCTCACGCGCTTGCAGCGCCGCGAGGATGGCCGTGCTGGCATACAAGCCGGTGAGAATGTCGGTCAGCGCCACGCCCACCTTCACAGGACCACCGCCGGGCTCGCCATCGGGCTTGCCGGTGATGCTCATGAGCCCGCCCATGCCCTGAATCAAAAAGTCATAGCCGGCGCGGTGCGCATAGGGGCCGGTCTGGCCAAAGCCGGTGATCGAGCAGTACACCAGCCGAGGGTTCAACGCACTCAAGGCCGCATAGTCCAGACCATACTGCGTCAACCCACCGGACTTGAAATTCTCCACCACCACGTCACACTGCTGGGCCAGTTCGCGCACCAGGGCTTGGCCGGCAGCCTGGGTGAAGTCGATGGTGACCGATTTCTTGTTGCGGTTGGCACACAGGTAGTAGGCCGACTCGCCCGTAGGCTGGCCCTGCGGATCTTTCAGGAAAGGGGGGCCCCACTGGCGCGTGTCGTCGCCCACCCCCGGACGCTCGACCTTGATCACCTCGGCGCCCAGATCGCCAAGCGTTTGCGCAGCCCAGGGTCCGGCCAGGACACGGGAGAGGTCCAGCACACGCACATTCCTGAGTGCGCCCGGCGTTACCAGGGGAGCAGCCACTTCGCTCATTGCAGTTCAACTTTGGCCTGCCTGGCAATGCGCTTCCACAGCTGCACTTCATTGGCTTGGAATTTACGCATTTCTTCCGGACCGCCAGTCATCGCAGTAGCACCAAGACGCTCATAAAAAGCCTTGGTTTCAGGCAAATTGGCAATCTGCGTCAGCAAGCTCGCTAACTTGGCCGTTTCGGCCGCTGGGGTCTTGGCGCTCACCATTGCGCCGACCCAGGTGTAAACCTCCAAGCCTGGCAGGCCAGCCTCGGCCATCGTGGGCACGTTCGGAGAAGCTGCCACGCGCTGATTTGAAGCCACCCCTAAAACCTTCAGGCGTTTGCCCTTGACCAGTTCCTGCACAGCCGTGACTTCGGCAAACGCGTAATCGACCACGCCCGAGGCCACGGAAGTGATGGCCTCGCTCGCGCCCTTGAACGGCACATGGACCGTTTGCACCTTGGCCACATCGTTGAACAGCTCGCCCATCAGCTGGTAGCCGGCCGAACCCGCGCCGAAATTCACCTTGCCTGGATGGCTCTTGGCATTGGCGATGAACTCGGTCAAGGACTTGTACGGGGCATTGCCCGGCACCACCAGCATGGCAGGCGAGCGCATCATCATCGACAAGGGCGCAAAGTCAACCAAGGGGTCATACGGCAGCACCTTGAACAAGGCCGCATTGACAGCCAGCGTGGAGTTGCTGCCCACAAACACCGTGTACCCATCGGCCGGTGCGTTGAGCACTTGCTGCACGGCTATGAAGCCGTTGCCGCCCGCCTTGTTCTCCACCACGACAGGGTGGCCCGTGAGTTCGCTGAGCTTCTTGCCGAAATAGCGTGCCGAGGTGTCGGTGCCGCTGCCCGGGCCGAAAGGAACGACGAATTTGATGGGCCTGGAGGGAAAGGCGTCGGCCGATGCCGCAAATGCGGCAGGGGTGGCAGCTGCGCCAAGGGCCACCAAGGATGCTCCTACCAGTGCGCGAAGGGTGTTTTTACGTGAATACATGTGCTTGTCCCCGGTTCGGATGTCGTTTGTTGTGATCTCAGCTGGTGCGGATTTACCGAAACGGCTTGCACTAATTAAAAAGGATCTACTGCATGCTGTCTAATATTACTTATATCAATCCTGATACGAATTGAATATCACACGAATCTGCGTCAACTGCGCCAGTTCTTGGTCACGGCAGAAACAGGCAATTTCCACGAAGCCGACGCGCAGCTGCACATGGCGCAGCCGCCAATGTCGGTATCGATACGCAAGCTCGAGCAGGACATGGGGGAGCTGCTTATCGAACGAATTTCGTTGGGCGTTTTCCTCACCCTTGCGGGCAGCCCTACGCCCATGACCTTGGGGCCTTTGGCGGCAGACAACACTTCATACTAGCCGGGCAACGTGTTGTCCAGGCTGGCCGGGGCATAGGGAACCATGGAGCCATTGAATTCGCCTCCGGGAAGCGTCATGACCGGTACAGCTGCAGAAGGGATCGGTTCGCTGCGATAAGCGCCAGTGATGGAGGAGCCGTCCTTGTTTCTGGCCACGGGCACCGTAGCCGTGAGGCGATATGGAAAAGACACGATTACGCGATGGCGAGTCATGCGCCATCGAAAATAAACAAATTTAGAGGCGGCGCATTGCGCCGCAGGCCCTGCCCGGCTTACTCGGCCTCGATGCCGGCAGCTTTGACGATGCGGCCCCACTTTTGCGACTCGCCGGTCTGGAACGTGGCCAATTCCCGCGGCGACGTGGTGAACACCTCGGTGCCGGTGGGCTCGTAAAACGCCTTTTTGGCCGCTTCACTCCTGGCCGCCTTGACCAGCAGTTCATTGAGCTGGCTGACCACCGCCGGCGGAGTTCCGGCCGGCGCGTAAGCGGCGAACCAGTAGCCGATCGCGTAGCCCTTGACACCGGCCTCGGCAATCGTCGGCACCTCGGGCGCCAGGGGGGAGCGCTGGGCGCTGGACACTCCGAGGGCGCGCAGCTTGCCGGCCTTGACTTGGGGCAGGCCGGTCGCGGCATCGGTGATCATCATGTCGATCTGCATGCCCAGCAGGTCGGTGACGGCCAGCGTATTGCTCTTGTACGGCACATGCAGCAGCTTGACGCCCGCCATCTGCTGGAGCAATTCGCCGGCCATGCGGCTGGACGAGCTGCCGCTGCCAAACGTGTATTTGCCCGGATCTTTTTTGGCCAATGCAATGAACTCCGCCACGGTCTTGGCCGGAAAAGCCGGATTGACCACCATGATCTGCCCGCCCTTGCCCAGCGCAGCGATCGGCGCGAAGTCCTTGACGGGGTCGTACGGCAGCTTCTTGAACAGATGCTCGTTGGCCGCGTGCGTCGTGTTGGTGGTAATGAGCACGGTGTAGCCGTCCGGCGCTGCCTTGGCCACCTGCTGCGAGGCGATGAAGCCGCTCGCGCCAGCCTTGTTGTCGATGACGACCGCCTGCTTGGTCTCAAGGGTGACCCCATTGGCGACGGCCCGCGCGATCTGGTCGGTCGCGGTGCCTGCGGCAAACGGCACCACGAAGGTGATGGTTTTGGCCGGGAATGTCTGGGCGCTGGTGAATGAAGGCGCCAGCGCGAGTGCGGCAGCGGCGAAGGCGATGGAATGCAAGCAGGTCATGGTCGGGTTGTCTCCGTGGGTGTAGTAAAAAAGCAGGGACTGGCGATCGGGTTTGCGGGCCTCATGGGCCTCATGGGCCTGTGGGACCGGCGAGCAGGTGTTGCAGATGACCTGGCACGTCGATGGGCATCTCCAGCAGCTGAAACGACAGCGCCTTGCCATGCGCATCCAGGTTGAGCGCATCGTTCACGCCGCCGTCGAGCACCGTGTCCAGCACGAAGTTCATGGCCTGCAGCTTCGGAAGCACGAAGCGCTGCACCTGGCTTGGTGCGCGATGGCGAAACTGCGCGGCCACCGCCTCGGGCGTTAGCTGCTCCACGATGAGGGAGAACAGGTCCGGGTGCCAGGCGATGACGCTGATGTTGGAGCGGTCGCCCTTGTCGCCGGTGCGGCCATGCGCTGCGCGGTACAGCGGAACGGTTGTGCGGTTCATGGCGCCACCATTTCAAATCGTACCGGCACCGCCTCGCGCCCCAGCAGGCATGAAATTGTGTTCAGGCGCGGCGTCAAGGTGGTGCGCACGCCGCCCCCGCCGGCCGGGCCGCAGGTGTACAGGGCCATCACCTCGCGCCCCAGGCGCTCGGCTTCGCTCCGGTCGGCGTGCGTGGCCGCCACCCGCAGGCGCACATCGCGCATGCCGCTGTCGGGGGTGGCGGCCAGCGCGCGACCGGCATCGTCATTGAAAACGCTGAGCGCGCCGATCAGGTCGACCCGCAAATCCAGGCCCTGCAGGCGGCTGCGCAGCACATCGGCCGCCAGGCGGGCGCGCCCCTCGGCGCGAGCGCCGGCATACGAGATCTCGCCTTCGGCCAGCCAGCCGCCTTCGTAGCAGACGTTGACCTTGTAGTGCGCCGGACGCGCGTGGCCGCGCACGCCGCTCAGCAGCACCCGGTCAGTGCCCTGTGCATCGACCTGCGCCTCCCCGATGTCGGCGATCACGTCCGGCGTGAGATAGGCGGCCGGGTCATGCACCTCGTAGAGCAGCTGCTCCTTGACGCTCGCCTCGGTCACCAGGCCGCCGGTGCCGTCCGCCTTGCCGATGACGCAGCTGCCGTCGGCCTCGATCTCGGCAATCGGAAAGCCGACGCGGTCGAGCCCGGGCACGTCCTTGTAGCCCGGGTCGGCGAAGTAGCCGCCGCAGACCTGCGCGCCGCATTCGAGCAGGTGCCCGGCCATCGTGGCCCGGCTTAGTGCGGTCCAGTCGTCGGCGCGCCAGCCGAAGTGCGACATGGCCGGGCCGACAGTGAGCGAGGGGTCGGCCACGCGGCCGCACACCACGATCTGCGCGCCGGCATCGAGCGCCGCGGCAATCGGCTCTGCGCCGATGTAGGCGTTGGCGCTCACCACGGCCAGCTCGTCCATCCTGGCGCCAAGCTGCTCGCGCAGCAAGGCGCGCTGCGCGGGCGAGGACAGGTCGTCGCCCTCGACCACGGCAATGTGCGGTGCGGGGGCGCCGAGTTCACGCGCCATGCGCGTGATGTGCCGCGCCGCCGCGCGCGGATTGGCCGCGCCGAAGTTGCTCACGATCCGGATACCCTGCGCCAGGCAGCGCGCCAGCACGGGGCGCAGCATGGCGTCGAGCAGCGGCTCGTAGCCCGCTTCGGGGTCGGCGCGCCGGCGCAGCTGCGCCAGCGCCAGCGTGCGTTCGGCCAGCGTTTCGAAAATCAAAAAGGCACGCTGCCCGGCCGGGCCTTGCGCCAGGCGCGCGATCAGGGTGTCAATCACGGGGCCGGCCGCATCGGTGCGGTCCCCGGAAAAACCGGCGGCGCAACCAATGAGCAGCGGCGGGCGGGCAGTAGAAATCATGGGCTTGCTGTCTCCTTGTCTTTTTGTGTAAGGCGACTTTAGGCGTATCGCGTTAATATGCAAAATCGAAATTTCAGATGGCGTGATTTGTAAATCAAATAACCGTTTCAGGAGAATTTTTGAGGACACCGGATATTTCCAGGCGCCAGCTGCGAGCCTTCGCCGCACTGGCAGACCAGCGCAACTTCACGCGTGCGGCGCTCACCTGCCACCTGTCCCAGCCAGCCTTCAGCGCGCTCATCGCTACGCTGGAGTCGGCCGTGGGCACGCGGCTGTTTGACCGCGACAAGCGCAGCGTGCGCCTCACGCCTGAAGGACAGCTGTTTGATGGCTGGGCACGCCGTTTGCTGAACGACATGGGCAGTGCGCTGGAAAACGTGGCCAGCCATGTCGAGCTTCGCCAGGGCCGCGTGCGCGTGGCGGCCTTGCCCTCGCTGGCCGCGGGCTGGTTGCCAGCGGTATTCGCGGAATTCATGAAAGCGTGGCCAGGCATCACGCTCGATCTGCACGACGCGTTGTCCGACCCGTGCATCGCCCTCGTGCGCAGCGGGCAAGCTGATTTCGCGCTGGCCGTGCCCGGCGCTGGTGCTGTGCTGAGCGACCTGCGCACGCACCAGTTGTGCTCCGACGGGTTTCACCTGGTCTGCCTGCCCGAGCATCCGCTGGCGCAAGAGGCACGCTTGCGCGCCGAGCAACTGCTGGCCTGGCCCTTCATCCAGATGACGCGCAACAGCTCCGTGCGCCAGGCGCTGGATGCGGCACTGCATCCGCTGCGCTTGAACGCCGTGTTCGAGGTCGAACACCTGGCAACCGTCAGGGGCCTGGTCGAGGCCGGGCTGGGCATCAGCGTGGTGCCATCGCTCACGCTGTTTCAGTTTCAAGGTGCGGTGGTGACGCGCCCGCTCTCCTTGCCTTTGCTCACCCGCAGCGTGCACCTGATCGGGCGGCGCGAAGCCGGTTTGTCCGTGGCCGCGCAGGCGCTGCATGACTTGATCGTCGAGCGGATCGGCAACCGCGTGCTGGCCTGACACGGTTTCGATCAGGGCAGTGCTGCAGGCTGGAAAACCGATATGGACGCTTGGAGTGACGATGGTTGCTTGACATCAAAGCTTGGCCAGAAGCTCACTTCTGGCAAGTTTTGAACCCACTGGGGCCTCACAAAGATCCGCAATTTTTAGGCCTCAGGCCTTCGGCTTGAGGGGCCGATGCAGAAAACGCCTGCACCAAAAAATCGACAAACGTCCGAACGCGCGCTGCTGTCTGGAGGCGCTGGGGATACACCGCATGGATGTCGGCCGGCGGTGTTTGCCAATGCTCGAGCACCTGGACCAGCCGCCCGCTGCGCAGGTATTTGGCAATGTCCCATTCGGCGCGCATCAAGATGCCGTGTCCATCGAGCGCCCAGTTCACGGCAATCTCGCCGTCGTTGGTGCTCAGGCTGCCGCGCACCTTGACGGTCTCGGTGCGCTTGGCCGATGTGAGGTGCCAGATGCCATAGGCTTCATCGCCCTGGCGGATGCCGATGCAGTTGTGCTGCGCCAGCTCGTTGGGCGTCTGCGGGCTGGCGTGCTGGGCAAGGTAGCTTGGTGCCGCGCAGAGCAGGCGCCGGTTGTGTGCCAGGCGCCGCGCGATCACGCGGGCATCAGGGGGCTCGCCAAACCTGATGCAGACATCAAAGGCGTCTTCGCTCAAGGGTGGCGGGTTGACCGTGAGCTGCAGCTGAACCTGTACCTCCGGATAACGTTTGGCAAACTGCGAGATCAGCGGCGCAATGTTGCTGCGGCCGAAACCCAGCGTGGCGTTGACCCGTAGCAACCCCTTGGGCGCGGCCAGCGCGCTGGATACCAGCTGCTCCATGTCGTCGATGTCGGCCAGGATGCGCCGCGCATGCGTCAGGTAAGTCTCGCCCTCGGGCGTGAGGCTGATGCGGCGCGTGGTGCGGTTGAGCAGCTGCACGCCCAGACGTGCTTCCATCAGGCTCAAGCGCTTGCTGATGGCTGGCGTGGTCACATCCATTTCGCGCGCCGTGGCCGAAAAGCTGCCGAGCCTGGCCAGCACGCTGAAAAAAGCCATCTCGGATGGGGCCGAAGCAGGTGTTGACATTGTTAAATCAAAGTGAATTATGAGATAACTTTACAAGGCTCGATTACGTATTTCAAGAGGTAGAGTTCAGCGCCTGACTGACCTATCTTTTAATTTCACAGGACACAACCCCATGAAGACGTACAAAATTGCCTGCATTCCGGGCGACGGCATTGGCAAGGAAGTGGTGCCTGCGGGCCAGACGGTGCTCGAAGCGCTGAGCGCTGTCAGCAGCTTTCAATTCGATTTCGAAAACTTCGGCTGGGGCGGCGACTGGTACCGCGCGCATGGCGAAATGATGCCGGCAGATGGCCTGGACGCGTTGCGTGACAAGGACGCGATCCTGTTCGGCTCGGCCGGCGACGCGGACATTCCCGACCACATCACGCTGTGGGGCCTGCGCCTGAAGATTTGCCAGGGGTTCGACCAATACGCCAACGTGCGGCCGACCCGCATCCTGCCGGGCATCGACGGGCCGCTCAAGCGCTGCACGCCCGAGCAGCTGGACTGGGTCATCGTGCGCGAGAACTCCGAGGGCGAATACTCCGGCGTCGGCGGCCGTGTCCACCAGGGCCACCCGATCGAGGCGGCCACCGATCTGTCGATGATGACCCGCGCCGGCGTCGAGCGCATCATGCGTTTTGCGTTCAAGCTGGCGCAGTCGCGCCCCCGCAAACTCTTGACCGTCGTCACCAAGTCCAATGCCCAGCGCCACGCGATGGTGATGTGGGACGAGATCGCCGTTCAGGTTAGTCAGGAATTCCCGGATGTGTCCTGGGACAAGGAACTGGTCGATGCCTGCACCGCGCGCATGGTCAATCGCCCTGCGACGCTGGACACGCTGGTGGCGACGAACCTGCATGCCGACATCCTGAGCGACCTGGCCGCCGCGCTGGCCGGCAGCCTGGGCATTGCGCCGACCGGCAACATCGACCCAGAGCGCCGTTACCCCAGCATGTTCGAGCCGATCCATGGCTCGGCCTTCGACATCATGGGCAAGGGCCTGGCCAACCCGGTCGGCACCTTCTGGAGCTGCGTCATGCTGCTGGAACACCTGGGCGAAGCCGAAGCGGCCGCCACCCTGATGGGCATCATCGAGCAGGTCACCGCCGACCCATCGCTTCACACGGGCGATCTCGGTGGCAAGGCCACGACCGATCAGGTCACGCAGGCGGTGTGCGATCGCATCGCCGGCGTCCAGCAGCGCAAGGCAGCCTGATTCAGACCGATTCGCAGCAGCCTTGAGCCGCTGCGGGTGGGCATGCCGCCGCGCATGGCGACTGCCCGGCGCCCGGCGCTGGTGGGAGTGCGCACTCGGTGCTGTGCCATGAGGTCATGGGGAAAGCTTCGGCGAGGCCGGGCTGTCCATCGTTATTTCCGCTGGTTTGCCGTTCAACGAGCGCGGCACTACCAACCTGCTGCGCATTTCCAAACTCCCATGAAGTTCATAAACCCCATCACTTTGAACAGGGCAATCCCACCGTCGCGGCGCAAGTCACGTGGTCCAATGGCGCGCGGCTTTGCCACGGCACTTTCGGGCGCTTCCAACGGTTTGCGGGAGGCGCTCCTGGGCCGGGACGCCAAGTAACACCGCTTGCTGATGCTTGCAGCCCAACCCGACGCTCAGGCGGTTTACCGCGGGCCGTCGGCATTGGCAGGTCAACCTTGAAATGGCTGAGGAGATCGTTTTGTTAAATCAAAGTTAACAGCGGTTTCACTTTGCCTGCATTCTTGGGGTCAAAGCATGTTCTACAGTTCTCGACCGCTACTCTTATTTTTATATCTGGAGACACTCATGCGTAAATCCATTGTTCGTTCTGCCTTGATTCCGTCAGTCGCTGCCTTGATGCTAGGCGTCGTGGGTTCCGGCGCCATGGCGCAGTCAGCCGGGCCGGCCTGGCCAACAAAACCCATCAGCATGATCGTGCCGTTCCCAGCCGGAGGAACGACCGATGTGCTGGCACGCGCTCTTGGGCTGGAATTGTCCAAAGCTGTTGGGCAGCCCGTCGTCGTCGAAAACAAACCCGGCGCCGGCGCCACGCTGGGCGCCGATTTCGTGACCAAGGCCAGACCCGACGGCCATACGCTGTTGATGGGCGCGGTGCACCACACCATCGCCACCAGCGTGTACAAGAAACTGCCCTATGACTTTCAGAAAGACCTGGCGCCCGTCACCACCGTGGCGCTGGTGCCCAACGTGTTGGTGGTCAATCCGAGCGTGCCGGCCAAGACGGTGAAGGAATTGCTGGCGCTGGCCAAGGCCGAGCCCGGCAAGCTGACCTACGGCTCTAACGGCAACGGCACCGGCCAGCACCTGATCGGCGCGCAGTTCGAAGGCATGGGTGGCGTCAAACTGCTGCATGTGCCCTACAAGGGCAGCGGCCCGCTGACGGTCGATCTGCTGGGCGGGCAGATCACGATGTCGTTTGACACCATCACGCCAGTGCTGCCGCAGATCAAGTCTGACAAGCTCAGGGCATTGGCCGTGACCACCATCAAGCGTTCGCCGGCCTTGCCCGATGTTCCGACGCTCGACGAGTCCGGCCTCAAAGGGTTTGACATGGGCACCTGGTTCGGCATCCTGGCACCAAGCGCCACGCCCAAGGACGTGGTGACCCGGCTGAACACCGAGATGGTGAAGATTATCAATTCACCCGAGTTCCGCAAAAAGATGGCCGACATTGGCGCCGAGCCGATTGGCAACACGCCCGAGCAGATGGCGGCGCAGATCAATGGCGATACCGAGCGCTTCGCCAAGCTCGTCAAAGACGCCAAGGTCACGATCGAGTAAATCCAATGCAAGACCCAGGGCCTGGAAGGGCTCTTCGGCTTTGACTTGTGAATGGCGCTGCGTTTCTACCCCAGCGCCTCTTGTGCGCGCAAGCACCTGTCGCGCATCAAGGGCGGACGCCTGGCGCCGGCCTGTGCGCCCGCCAAGGGGGTGACGCTGGCCATCAGGGATGTGCCGGAAGACAAACCCTGCTTGATAGCCAGCGGCCCACGGTTCCAGACGCCAGGACCTGCGCCGTAACGCTGTCAATACTAGAGCGCAACCGCATTGCGCTGCCAGGAAACGTTGCCGAACTTCTTCGTGGGGGTGCGCTTGAAACTCCCAAGCCAGGCTATTCGGCGTTCAGCCACGCAGGGCGCGGGCACGAAGTACAGTCGATTGCCGCAAACCAGCAGCCGCTGCTGGCAGCCGCCATGATGCTGCCCGCTCCGCAGGTATTGATGCCATGCCGCTTCAAACCCAGCCGCCGCCCAACGCGCGGATCAACCCGACCGTGGAGACGTACTGCGCGGCCCGCACCTGCAGCGCCTGCCGCCGGTTGGCCAGTTCGCTGCGCTGCGCATCGAGCAGCTCAAGCTGGCTAACCAGCCCGTTGCGGTAGCGCGAACCCGACAGCAGCGTGGCCCGCGAGGCCGAGGCCACCGACCGCGACTGCGCATCGGACTGCTCAGCCAGTAGCCGCAGCGCCAGCAGCTGGTCTTCCACATCCCTGAAAGCCACGAGGATCTGCTCGCGGTAATCGGCCAAGGCAATATCCATCTCGGCATTGGCGCTTTGCACGCCGGCCTCGCGCCGGCCGCCATCAAACAGCGGCAGCGACAGCAGCGCGCCGATGCCCCAGCCGCGCATCGACATCTTGAACAGCTCGCCGATCTCGGGCGCTGCATAGCCGCCGCTGGCGGTCAGCGAAAAGGTTGGAAACCAGGCAGTTTTTGCCACGCCAACGCGGGCTTGGGCCGCCTGCATGGTGGTTTGCGCCGCGGCAATGTCGGGCCGGCGAACCAGCACGCTGCTGGGCACGCCGGCCGGTATCACGGGAAGCGCTGTGGCCCATGGAGCAGGCGCCACCTGAAAGGTCGAGGCGACCTCGCCGACCAGCACCGCCAGTGCATGCTCGAGCGCGCCGCGCCGCAAGTCCAGCGCCAGCGCTTCGGACTCGGTGGAGGCGACTTCGGTGCGCACGCGTGCCACATCGAGCTCGGCCACGTCGCCTTCGCGCAGGCGCACCTCGGTCAGGCGCAGCGTGTTGCGGTAGGCCTGCAGCGTGTCCCTCACCAGCGTGCGTTCGGCGTCCAGCGCGCGCAGGCTGAGGTAGGTCTGGGCCACATCGGCCTGTACCAGGAGTTGCGTGCTGCGCAGCAGGGATTCGCGCGAACGGGTGTCCAGCGATGCCGCACTCGACGCACCGGCCAGCTTGCCAAACAAGTCCACTTCATACGACAAGCTGGCAGCGGCGCTGACGGTCGTGCGCGGTGCGTTGCCGGCAGCGGTGTCGGTCTGGCGCACGGCGCCCGAGCCCAGTCCGGCCTGCACCGAACGGTTGGCGTCAGTGGACCGGGCAATCGCCCTGGCCTGCGCCAGCCGGCCGGCAGCGACTTGGATCGTGTTGTTGCTGCCAGTTGCCCGGTCCACCAGCTGGTCCAGCACGGGGTCAGAAAAGACCATCCACCAGTTGGCCTGCATGACCGGCGCAATAACAAGCGCAGCAGCAGGCGCAGATACGGCATCGCCGCCTTTCCCGCTGTGGCTCCCCCTGAAAGCGGCCGGCGTTGGAGGCAGCTGCGTCGTGTCAAGAGCCGGGCTGCTGGCGCAACCGGCCAGCACCAGGGCGGCCAGCAGCGGCGTCAGCGCCCTGCTGGCCAGACTCAACGAGGTTTTACGAAAACTCATGGGATAACTCCTGAACTGAACTCTTTAGGGGCAATGGGACTAACTTATTCATGCAGCTTCAGCGGCGCGGCGGGTTGTGCCTGCAGGGAGCCGCTGCCACCCATGGCGGGCAGGCCGGCGGGCGCCTCCAGGTGCGGCACCTCGCCGTGCAGCTTGAGCGGGCGGTTGCCGGCCAGGCGGCGCAGCACAACGTAGAACACCGGCGTCAGGAATAGACCGAAGGCGGTCACGCCGATCATTCCCGAGAACACGGCAATGCCCATCGCCTGGCGCATTTCCGCGCCGGCACCGCTGGACAGCACCAGCGGCAGTACGCCCATGATGAAGGCCAGCGAGGTCATCAGGATGGGGCGCAGGCGCAGCCGGCTAGCTTCAATCGCCGCCTGGATCGGCGTGCGCCCGGCAAACTCCAACTCGCGCGCAAACTCGACGATCAAAATCGCGTTCTTCGCCGACAGCCCGACCAGCACGATCAGCCCGATCTGGGTGAAGATGTTGTTGTCGCCCCCGGTAATCTTGACGCCGAACATCGCGGCCAGCAGGCCCATGGGCACGATCAAAATGATGGCGATCGGCAGGGTCAGGCTTTCATACTGCGCGGCCAGCACCAAGAACACCAGCAGCAGCGCCAGCGGGAACACCAGCAAGGCGGAATTGCCGGCCAGGATTTCCTGGTAGGTCAGTTCGGTCCACTCGTAGTTCACGCCCTTGGGCAGCGTTTCGCCGGCGATGCGCTTGATGGCGTCCTGCGCCTGGCCTGAGGAGTAGCCGGGTGCCGGGCCGCCATTGATGTCGGCCGAGAGGTAACCGTTGTAGCGCATGGCGCGCTCCGGACCAAAGCTCGAGCTCACTTTCATCAGTGCCGACAGCGGCACCATCTCGCCGGTGGTCGAACGCACTTTCAGCAAACCGACGTCCTCGGCCCGCGCCCGGTACGGCGCGTCGGCCTGCACGCGCACGGTGTAGGTGCGGCCAAACTTGTTGAAGTCGTTGGCGTACTGGCTGCCCAGGTAGATTTGCATGGTGTCGAAGATGTCGGTCACCGGCACGCCGAGCTGGCGCGCCTTGGTGCGGTCGATGTCGGCAAACAGCTGCGGCACGTTGACCTGCCAGCTGGTGAACATGCCAGCCAGCTCGGGCGCCTGGCCAGCCTTCGCCATGAAAGCCTTGACGGCCGCGTCCATGCCCTCGTAGCCGACCGACCCCCGGTCTTCGAGCAGCAGCTTGAAGCCGCCGGTGGTGCCCAGGCCGGCGACCGGCGGCGGCGGGAACATCACGATGAAGGCGTCCTGGATGCTGCCGAAAGCCTGGTTCAACTGGCCGGCCACCGCGCCGCCGCTTTGGTCGGCGTCCTTACGCTCGTCGAACGGCTTGAGCGTGGCAAACACGATGCCCGAGTTCGAACTGTTGGTAAAACCGTTGATCGACAAGCCGGGAAAGGCCAGAGCGTCCTCGACATT
>JAQGMZ010000206.1 GCA_028292045.1 Polaromonas sp.
GGCGATGGTGCCGCCGGGCGCCCGGAATTTGACCGGAATCACGCCCGGATCGCTGACCACCACGCAGCCGTTGGCCTTGATGTCCTCGGTCGATTTCTCGATGTCCTCCACCTCGATGGCGAAGTGGTGGATGCACGGCCCGGCGCCCGACGCGGTGGATTCGGCGGAGGTGGCGCCATCGTCATAGGTGAGCAACGTGAAATCCATTTCACCGTCGGTCATGTGGCGGGACGTGTGGTCGCGTGTCTTCTTGGTTTCCGCGTCCTGGAAATTGAACATCTTGTGGTAGAAGTCACCCGTTTTCTGGATGTCGTCAACCTTCAGTGACAGATGGACTATGCGACTCATTCAAATCTCCTTGATGGTGGGTAAAGGGGCAAAACCCATTTACCGCGTTGAATTTAGGTTTCGGCGCGCCTGTTGCCAAAGGCAGGCGCACTTTTTTAAAAAAATTATTACACCCGGCGGGAAACGCCTGAATCGGGTAAATCCCGGTACTCTGGCGAGCACGCGGGCCGCCGGCAATTGCGAACGCCGACCGTGGGTAAAACAACATTGGGAAATGATCGCGCAAGTTCATCGATCTGTAAAATGCATTTTTTCTTATGATTGATGCGCCGGACACATGAATTTCAACCTTCCTGACCTGCGCGCCTTCGTTGCCGTGGCCAAGCTCGGCAGCTTTCGAGCTGCTGCCGAAGAGCTTCACCTTTCCCAGCCGGCGCTGTCCAGGCGAATTGAAAAACTGGAGTTGGCGCTAGGCGTGCGGCTGTTCCACCGAACCACGCGCAAGGTGGACATGACGACGGTGGGCCGGGAGTTTTCCCACCGCGCCAATGAGCTGCTGATCAGCCTGGAGCAGTCGCTGATAGGCATACGGGACGTAGCGGCGCGCATCAGTGGTGAGGTCACGGTGGCCTGCATCCCTTCAGCGGTGCGTTATTTCCTGCCCGGCATCCTCAAGGCCTATCATGAGCGCTATCCGCAAATCTTGATTCGCATCATTGACCAGGGCGCCAATGAGGTCCTGACTACCCTGCTGCGCAATGAGGCTGATTTCGGGCTCAACTACATCGGCACGCAGGAGCCCGAGCTGGAATTCGAGCCCATCATGAAGGAACCTTTCGTGGTTGCCTGCAGGATCGAGCACCCGCTGGCACGTAAGAAAAAAGTCACTTGGTCGGATCTTGCCGCCTATGACTACATGTCTGTGACCAAAGACAGCGGCAACCGCTTTTTGCTTGATTTGGCCCTGACCGACAATCCAACGCGGCCCCGCTGGTACTGCGAGGCGCAGCACGTGTCAACCCTGGTCAGTTTGGTGGAGGCAGGCATGGGCATCGCGGCAGTACCCCGTTTAGCCATGCCTCCAGACGGCCATCCAATTTTGATCAGCGTACCGCTGGAGAAGCCAGTAATAACCCGCACGGTAGGCTTGGTCCGCCGACGCGGGCGTGCTTTGTCACCGGCAGCTCAGGAGTTTTACAACCAGTTGCTTGCTTTGGCGCCGGGAGTGAAAAAGAAAAAAGCAGTTTTTTGATGACGAAGAGGAGACTTTTCACCCAGGGCCGTAGAACTGTCAGCAACCGCAGGCTGATACTTCAGTGCTATAGGTCTGCCATGCGTTGCTCAATGATCTGCCAGAGCATGCGCTGTGCAGTAGGTCCAGAACGACTCCAGCCGGATATCTCGCGTAAAGTGCGATAGCACCCTTCACACAGACCGGTGCGCGCATTGATACGGCATACAGAAATGCACGGTGACAAAACCTTGTCCCCCGAGGCGCTAACGGTACGGGCGCGGGCCGTTAGCAAAATATTAATCTGCTGACGAGCTGCTTCTGCTTGCTCAGGGCTCACCACGATGTCTACTACCAACGCTCCGGTCAACACTTTAAGTTCTTGCGGCGTGAGCTTGAACACGGCCTGAGGGTGCCCAGCGACGGCCCAGACTTCGCTAAAGCGGAAAAGACTTGCATCGATCAATGTGACAACGGCCGTGACGTGCGCTATTGGTGGTACACCCTCAATAGAAAAGCCGGTTTTGGCTTCCACAAACTCTGCATCAGCACGGCCAATATGCCCGCCGTCGGCGCACACCAGCGCTTTGACTTTCCTGTCGTCAAGCTGCCTATCGCTGGATGTGATAACCAGCACGACGGCATCATCAGACTTGCGGCGAAAGACAGTGCATCTGGCAATTTGACCGGCATCAACTCCAAAGGTCTCTGCTACCTGCTGAGATGAATTGGCCTGATCGTCGAGAAAAATCGGTAAAGATGGGTGTCCTATTGCCTGCAAACTGGCAATTACCCGCTGTACACCTTTGGGCAAGTCTATCAATTCAGCACTCCATACACGAATACGTTCAACCCAAGTGAAACCTGTATTAGATCGAATAAGTATGTTTTTATACGATTTGTTATTAGATAGGAAATGGTTTATCTATGTTTTAGTTATAAATATTCCTGTTTCCAAAAGCAGCACCAAAAAGCAGTCCTTCAATGCGTCAGGCGTTGATTTACCTCGCTCATACCTTTAATAAAAGGATGTGAAGCAGGCCAAATGGCTTGGCGCAAAAAGCTACCAGAAGTGTCGCCTAGCCTGAAAGCGTGCGCCAGATAAACGATTGCGCCTGCCCCTCTGGCACTTGCCTTTGGGGTTGGGAACCAGTTTCTCCGTACGCCAGTGGAGCAGTGCGCTCAACTCCACGCCCACCATGGTCCCTCCTAGCGTTTTTTAGGCCAATGGCAGGTAGTCTTTTAGGCAACTGAACGGGCAAGCTCGATCAATCCAACCATTCTTTCTACGCAGTACCCTAAGATAAGATGCAAAGCCTAAGGTCTTCTCCTGCTTTTGTTTCCCTGCCCCACTTGGCCTCCCTGCTATGGCCGGAAGCGGATGAGGGACAAGAAAAAGATTGTCAAGAGGGTTCGATAGATGGATCGCTTTTTATCCTGGCTCACAACTCACAAGTTTTGAGCCATGCCGTTTTCCAGCCGCCAGCGGACATCGCCTCGCAGGCTGACGCAACGACCTTTGGCTCGTCGTCTCTACGTCTTTGGGCGTTCTAAAATTGCGATCCTGTCAGGGTTGGCAAAGGCCCCAGGTCGTACGAATATAAAAGAGCATGCGTCATTGACAGAACATACATAGGCAGCCCAGCGCATGGACTTGCGCTCGAGCTCGAGCGGTCACTGTTCGCCAGCGCCCAGTGCATGACAGCGCGCATCATCGCTGCGCGGGTATCTGGAGCTTCGGTCTGCCGGGGCCGTCGTGCCAGTCGAGCTATCCTGCCGTTTTCTCGAGGCGGTCCGCAGTGCGTCAGTCCGCTGTACTTTTATTACTGCAATTCGATCTTGGCACGCTTGATGATGGCCTCGTGGCGCTTGGTCTCGGCCTGGACAAAGGCTTCGATCTTGGGGCGGTCCAGCGCCAGCGGCACGTAACCCAACGTCGCGTAGCGATCCTGCACGTCGGCACTGGCCACGGCCTCGGCGATGTCCTGGCGGATCTTGTCCCTGACGGCCGGCGCCAAGCCCTTCGGTGCGGCGATCACGTTCCAACCGCTGACTTCGTAGTCCTTAGGGCCACCGGACTCAGCCACCGTGGGCACGTCAGGATAAGCAGCCAGGCGCTGCGGCGCGGACA
>JAQGMZ010000208.1 GCA_028292045.1 Polaromonas sp.
GCTAATGTCGTTCGAACTCGCCCGGTGGACCAAGTTGATCAAGGATGCGAAGATCGCTATTGAGTAGGTCGTCTGCGTCGAAGCCAGGTTTTACTCAAAGCAACTCGACCTGGAGCAGCCCAGCCCAAGCCCTCACGGCCGCGCTCGCTGATTGACATAGTCAATCAAGGCCTTCAGCTTGGTCGACTGATGCTGCCGGTTGGGGTAGTACAGGTAAAAGCCGGGAAAGGTCGGCGAGTAAGCCGTCAAGACCTGCTTCAATTGCTTGGCGCGAATGTGCGGCAGCGCCAGCGCCTCGAACATGTACGCCAGCCCAATGCCTTCCAAGGCTGCGTCCAGGCCGAACGTCGTGTCGCTGATGGTCAGGTTGCCCTTGACTTCATACTCGACAAGGCGCTCGTCAATCTGGAACTCCCACTTGTGGATGCGCCCCGTGCCGGTAAAGCGAAAGCGTACGCAGTTGTGCTGCAGCAGATCGTTCGGATGATGCGGCGCGGGCACGCGGCGCAGGTACTCAGGCGAGGCGACCACGACCATGGCAAGCGGGCCGGTCAGAGGCACGGCGACCATGTCCTGGTGCATGCTTTCCCCAAGGCGCACACCGGCATCAAACCCTTGCTCGACGATGTCAACGAACCCCTCGTCGTTGGTCAGCTCCACCTGGATGTTCGGATACTCCTTGAGAAAGCCCGCCAGGAGCGGCTTGAGCACCATCACCACCGAGATGCGGGCCGCGTTGAGCCGCAATGTGCCCGCTGGCCTGCCCTGCAGCACGTTCATCTCTTCACTGGCATCGATCACCTGCGTCACGGCCGGGCCGACCCGTGCCAGGTAGGCTTCACCGGCCTCGGTGAGGCTGACGCTTCGCGTCGTTCGGTTCAACAGCCGCACGCCCAGCCGCTCTTCGAGTTGGCGGATGGCCTGGCTCAAGGCGGAGGGCGAGACTTCGAGCTCTGCAGCTGCCGCAGTGAAGCCTCGGTGCTGCGCGACCTTGCAAAACGCCATCAGCCCATCAAGGTGATTGAGTTTCATTTTATGAAGCATAGCTTAATAGCGCATGCAGTATTGCGGCCTTTTTCTTTCGTAAGGATCTCCCTACAGTACGTGCATCGACGCAGTACGTGCTGCGTCACAACTCACAGGAGTCCACGACATGAGTCATGAAATCACGAAAAACGGCCCGGCACTACCGACTCAACCGGGTCGCCGCAAGGCAATTGCTGCTGGCCTGGGCCTGGGCCTGGGTGCAGCATCGTTGTTGAACGCTGTGCCCACGGCAGCACAAGCTCAGCAGTCTGGCCAATCGGCTGGCGCAGGGGCCGCCACCACAGGCGCCAACAGGCCACAGCAAGCCGCCTCGATTTCGCGTCGCAAGCTCGGCTCGCTCGAAGTCTCCGCGCTCGGCTTTGGTTGCATGAACGTTGCCGGGATGTACAACCATCCGATCGACCGGCAAGAAGCGATCCGCCTGATCCGGGCGGCCTACGAGCGGGGAGTCACCTTGTTCGACACGGCCGAGGTATACGGGCCATTTCTGGGAGAGGACGTTGTTGGCGAGGCGCTGGCGCCCATGCGCGAGCAGGTCATCATCGCCACGAAGTTCGGTTTTGACATCACGCCAGATGGACAGGTTCGGGGACTCAACAGCCGCCCGGACAACATAAAGCGGGTGACCGAGGCTTCGCTGCGCCGCCTGAGGACCGATCGCATCGATCTGCAGTACCAGCACCGCGTCGACCCCCAAGTGCCCATCGAAGAAGTAGCCGGGGCAGTGCAGGAGCTGATCCGCGAGGGCAAGGTCCGTCATTTCGGGCTTTCCTCCGCCGGCGCCGCGACCATTCGCCGCGCCCACCAGGTGCAGCGCGTCACGGCCGTGCAGAACGAATACTCCGTCTGGACACGCGACCCGGAGCTCGAAGCTCTGCAGGCTTGTGAAGAGCTTGGCATCGGCTTCGTGCCATGGAGCCCGCAGGGAATGGGGTACCTGACTGGCGGCGTGACGCCGATAAAGAAGCTTGGGGCAGAGGACCTCAGAGCCGTGATGCCCCGCTTCACTCAACAAGCGCGCCGCGCCAACTGGCCGGTCGTGGAACTCCTGCAAAAAGTAGGCAGCCGCAAGCAAGCCACGCCTGGGCAAGTCGCTCTGGCCTGGCTCCTCGCTCGCAAGCCCTGGATCGTGCCCATCCCGGGGACAACCTCGCGCGGGCACATGGCGCAAAACATGGACGCGCTTGAGGTTCAGCTGACCCCTGCCGACATCAAGCAGATCGATGATGGCATTGCCCGGATTCGGGTGCAGGGCGCGCGCTCGAACGAGGCGATGCTCGCGCAGATCGACGTCGGCGCCAAGCTGGGAACCAGCTCAAGGGGCGGGCATGGCGCGTCTGCGCTGCCTCGAAGCGCAAGGCAGTCATGAACGACAGCGCCCTAACCACTAGAAAAAGGGATACAAAGATGACTTTAAAACTCAGCGGAACCGTCGCGCTCGTCACGGGCGCCAGCAGCGGCATCGGCCATGCTACGGCGCGGGCACTGGCGCAATTGGGCGCAGCTGTCGTCCTGGTGGCGCGCCGCAAGGACCGGCTCGACGCCCTCGTAAGCGACATCGAGAGCGGTGGAGGCAAAGCGCTTGCCATAGCCTGCGACATCACCGATCGGGCAAGCGCCGAAGCGGCCGTTGGGCAAAGCGTTGAGCACTTCGGCAGGCTGGACATTCTTGTCAACAATGCGGGCGTGATGAACATCGGCCCAGTGCTCGAGCGCGAGATCGAGGACTGGGAGCCGATGATCGCGCTCAATCAGCAGGCGCTGCTCTACATGACCAAAGCGGCGCTGCCGCACCTGCACAAGGCTGCGCAAACTGGCCTTCGCCGCGTCGCCGACATCGTCAACATCTCTTCCTATGCTGGCCGCGTCGCCTCGCCCAACTTCGCTGTTTACAACATGACCAAGTTCGGCGTGAACGGCTTTAGCGAAGCTTTGCGACAGGAACTGGCGGCCAGCCACATCCGGGTCGGGGTAGTCGAGCCTGGGGCTGTCAAGACCGAGCTCAATGACCAGCACAAGGGCGCCATGCGGGCCGAAATCGAAGCATTCTTCGCGAGCATCGAGGCACTTGACGCCGAGGATATTGCCGATGGCGTCGCTTACATGGTCACCCGACCCCGCCATGCTGCCATTGGCGAGATGTGGATCATGCCCACCGAACAGGCTTAAAAAGGTGTGACTGCGACCCGATTCGGTGTCCGCACTAAATTATCAACCCACTGGAGATAAAGCATGACTGAGAACATGACCGAAAAGAAAGTTTGGTTCGTGACAGGCGCCGGCCGCGGCATGGGCGTCGACATGGTCAAGGCCGCGCTGGCCGCTGGGCACGCGGTCGTCGCAACAGGGCGCAACCTAGAAGCCGTGGCGAAAGCCCTCGGCGAGGCGAACGAGTTGCTGGTCCTCAAGCTCGACGTCACACGTCCTGAGGACGCCGAGGCGGCGGTCGCCGCCGCTGTCGAGCGCTTTGGACACATCGATGTCCTCGTCAACAATGCTGGCAACTTCTACGCCGGCTTCTTCGAAGAGATTCCCCCGGAGGACTTCCGGGCGCAAGTGGAAACGAACCTGTTTGGCCCAATCAACGTGACCCGCGCCGTGCTGCCCGTCATGCGCGCGCGCCGAGCCGGCCTGATCGTGACGCTGTCGTCAATCGCGGGCATTACCGGCCAGCCGTTCGTCTCGGCGTACGCTGCGTCCAAGTTCGGCCTGGAAGGATGGATGGAGTCGCTGACGCCTGAAGTCGCGCCGTTCGGGATCCGCACGATGCTGGTGGAGCCCGGCTTCTTTCGCACCGAGCTGCTGACAGAAGAGTCGACCAAGTACCCCGAGCCTTCGATTGAGGACTATGCCGAGACCACCCGCTCGACAGTCGTTGCCTGGAAAGCAATGAACGGCCAGCAAGGGGGCGACCCGGCCAAGCTCGCTAAAGCGCTGATTGAGCTCGCCGGCGCGGTCGAGCCGCCCCTGCGCTGGCCTGCTGGCGCCGACGCTGTCGACGCGTTCGAGCAGAAGGCAAAGGCCTTGCAGGCGCAGGCCAATGCTCACCGGCAGCTTTCCGCGTCCCTCGGGCAGGATAACAAGTAGGGTGCAGGACAGGGACGTCAATCTATCCCTGTCCTGAGGGCCAGGCATTGATGTCAAACGATTGGCTTTACTTGGCGCTCCCAAAGCGCTTTGTATAAATAATTGATGGAGCACAAAAAAGCCGGAAGCTGACGTCATGGCCTGGCTCGGCAAGAGCCAATCTAGAGGTGGCGTGAATGACTCCTGATCAGCGCAAGCGGGTATTTGCTAAAACTTGTTCAAAAGCAGGTCTCGGCCAGAATCAGCCATGCACCTCAGCTCAATTCTCACAAGTTTTGAGCCATGAACCTTGCTGAGGTTTTGTCCCGTTTAGGAGCTTTGAAGCTCGCAGTAGGCTTGGCTTGTGAGTGGATCGATTGACAATTTGCAGCTGACAGCTTTTGACTAAAGCAGCTCTACGTGTTGCATAAATACGCACGTTCAAATTTTCCAAGATTTGCTCTGCGACTCAAGCGTCTCTGTTAACGCTTTGGCGGTGCCTCAACATCAGAGTAAACAAGCACGCTTTCCGGAAGGCGGGCGCCTTGAATTTGAATCACCGACGCAGCCGCGTTGAATTGAGCAAGTTCGGCTGGTGTGAAGCGGATGGCATCGGCGCCCATGTTGTCCAGCAGGTGCTGCATCTGTGTCGTCCCCGGTATGGGTACGATCCAGGGCTTCCGAGCCATCAGCCAGGCCAGCGAGATTTGAGCAGGCGTGGCGCTTTTCTGCGCAGCCCAGCGCTTCAGAAGTTCCACGAGCGCCAGGTTGCGGGGCAGATTCTCCGGCGAGAACCTCGACTCAACCTTGCGAATATCCCCATCAGCAAACCGCGTCCGGGCATCAATGGCACCGGTCAGGAAACCCACCCCGAGCGGGCTCCAGGGCACGAAGCCGATACCCAGTTCCTGGCAGAGCGGAAGCACCCATTTTTCCGGGCCCCGCCACAGCATCGAATACTCGTTTTGAACGGCAGTCACGCGCTGCTCGGCGTGAGCCCGGCGCAGCGTGTTCGGCCCCATCTCGCACAAGCCCCAATGCAGCACCTTGCCCTGCGCCATCAGATCTTTGATCGCGCCGGCCACGTCCTCAATCGGCACCTGTGGGTCGACGCGGTGCTGATAGAGCAGATCGATCCGGTCTGTACGCAGGCGCCCAAGCATGCCCTCGACGGCGAGCTTGATGTGATCGGGACGGCTGATGAGTCCGGGGCGGCGCTCGCCGGTTTGAAGATCGATGTTCCAGCCAAACTTCGAGGTGATGACGACCTTATCCCGGAAGGGCGCCACGCCTTCGCCCAGAATGCGCTCCACCTCATGGGGACCGTAAGCCTCGGCTGCATCGAAGAAGGTGACGCCCCCGTCATAGGCGCGCCGAATAATGTTGATCATCTCGGGCCGGTGTGGCACCGTGCCTTGATAGGTGCGGCTCATGTTCTGCACGCCGAGCCCCAGACTGGAGACTTCAAGTGTTCCCAGCTTTCGTCGGCCCGTCACCTGCGCGGCAACAGGTCGGCTTGAACTGGGCGCCTGCACAGCAGCAGGTGTGGCCAGGCAGCCGGCAAGCGGCACGGCGGCGAGGGCAGCAGCCGACGCCAGGAAGCCGCGGCGTCCGAATGGGGATTTAGGTGGTGTTGTCATGAGCGATGCTTTCTCTGTGAATGATGATTTGCGCTAGGCGTATCAGAGGCGTCAGAGGTCGAGCCGGCGCTCGCTCATCCACTTGACCATGGCCGGGTCGCGGTGCGAGAAAAAGCTGCTGGTGCCGGTCTCGAGCGTTGCAATGCCGGCCAGGTCCGAGTCGTCCAGTTGGAAGTCAAAAATGTCCAGGTTTTCCGCCATCCGCTCCTTGCGCACTGACTTGGCCAAGGCCACGATGCCGCGCTGCACGAGCCAGCGCAAAACCACCTGTCCGACCGATTTGCCATGCTTGGTGCCAATGGCTGTCAGCACTTCATTGTGAAAAAGGTTGTTGCGCCCTTCGGCAAAAGGTGCCCAGGCCTCGGCCTGCACGCCGTTGGCCTGCATGAACGCCGCGCTTTGCGCCTGTTGATGAAAAGGGTTGACCTCCACCTGATTGACCGCCGGGGTGATCTCATTGAAGGCCATGATGTCCATCAACCGGTCCGGTTGAAAGTTACTCAGGCCAATGGCCCGCAGTTTGCCGGCCCGGTAGGCTTCTTCCATCGCCCGCCATGAGCCATGCACATCGGCGAATGGCTGATGGATGAGGTAAAGATCGAGGTAATCGAGCTTCAGGCGCCGCAGCGACTTGTCGATGGCGTCCCGGGTGTGGTCAAAGCCCGTGTCCTGCACCCATAGCTTGCTGGTGACGAACAACTCCTCACGGGGCACGGAGCTTTCGCGCAGGCCCAGGCCCACCGCTTCTTCGTTCATGTAGGAAGCGGCCGTATCGATCAGCCGGTAGCCCGATTCAATCGCATCGACGACGCTGCGCTGGCATTGCTTCGCGTCGGGAATCTGGAAGACGCCGAAGCCGAGCATGGGCATCTGCAGGCCATTGTTGAGGGTGACATGTTGCATGGTTTGGTTCCTTTACTTGGTGGTGCCGGCCGGCAATTGGCTCAGCCAGGCGTTGACGCTGTTCATGGTTTGCCGCTCCTGGTCGGCCTGCATCGAAAAAGCCCGGCCAAGCTTTGCCTTTGGAGCATGGCGTGCGATGACGCTTTCGCTGTTGCCCAGGCCGTAGCCGCCGTGGGTGATGAAGGGGATGAGCGTCTTGCCCGCCAGGTCGTGTGCTGACAGGAAGCTGCGGATGATGGGCGGCGTGGTCTCGCCCCAGATGGGCAGCCCGAGAAAAACCGTGGCGTAGCTGGCGATGTTGGGCACCTTGGCTTTCAGCGCAGGCTCGAGGCCCTGGTCGCGTTCCTGCTTGGCCTGCTCGACGGTCGCTAGATATTCGTCCGGATACGGGGTTGCCGGCAGGATCTCGAACAGGTCCGCGCCAAACGAGCGCTGGAGCAACCCGGCCACCACGCGCGTGTTGCCTGACCGGGAGAAGTAAGCCACGAGGATGGGCTTGTTGGCCGATGCAATGCCTGGACTGGCAGCGGCAGACGCTTGCGTTGCGCTCCCCAGGGAGATGCCTGCCAGGGCCGTCATCAACTCGCGGCGGGTTTGAACGGCGCAGGAGGTCATCTCGTTAATCCTTGAAAAATAGGTGAGAAGAGGCTGGCCATCGATTTTTCTGTATGGCGTGTTCCCATCAGTGCGCCTCATCCACCCGGATCAGCTGGGTTTCAGGCCGCCGCACGATGCAGAGCCACACGACCGCCAGCGCGAGCCCGAGCAGGATGGCCCCAGCGGTCAACGCCATGCCAATGCGGTGGGCGAGTTCGGCACTGGGCTCGGCGCCACTGGTACCGGCAGCTGCAAACACCACCACCAGCACCGCCAGCCCGAGCGAGCCGCCCAGCTGATGCGTCACGTTGACCAGGCCTGAGGCCGCGCCGGCGTCTTCTGGCGCCACGCCTGCCATGCCTGCGACCGTGAGCGGGCTGAGCGTGGCGCCCTGGCCGGCGCCGATCAGCAGCATGGGCAACGCGACGCCGGCCAGGTAGGAGGTCTCGGCATTGACCTGGCCCAGCCAGGCCATGCCGATGACGGACACAAAAAGCCCGCCGGCAAGGAGCCTACCATTGCCAAATCGCTTGGTCAGCCCGGGCACGGCCAGCGCCACGGCGAAGTTCACCAGTGTTGCCGGCAAGAACGCCATGCCTGCCTGGAGCGGGCGCATGCCCAGCACGCCCTGCAGGAACTGGGTGGTGTAAAACCAAAAACCAATCATGCCGCCCAGGAACAGCAAGCGGCCTGCGTATGCACCGCCGCGCTCGCGGCTCGCAAACAAGTGCAAGGGAAGAATCGGCTGGCCTGCTCGCGACTCGTTGAGCACGAACAAAGCCAGCAACACAATGCCGCCCACCAGGGGAGCCACCGTATAGGGGTCGCGCCAGCCGCTGCTGGCCGCGTGCACCAGGCCATAGACAAGCGCGCTCATGCCCAGCGTGGAGCAGACCGCGCCCACCAGATCGAGCTGGCCCGATCGGCGCCGCGTCTCGACGATGTACCGGCGAGCCGCCCACATCAGGCCCAAGCCAATTGGCAGGTTCAGGAAAAAGCCAACACGCCAAGAGATCAGGTCGGCCAGGATGCCGCCGAGTACCAAGCCCACACTGGCGCCAATCCCGGCAGTCGCGCCGTAGTAACCCAGCGCCCGGGTGCGCTCAGGCCCCTCCGGGAAATTCGTTGTCAACAGGGACAGTGTGGACGGCGCGAGGATGGCCGCGCCTACGCCTTGCACCGCGCGCGCAGTGATGAGCCAGGCCGGCGAGGCGGCCAGCCCGATGACCATGGACGCTGCCGTGAAAAGCGCCAGCCCGGCGATGAACATGGCGCGCCTGCCCAGGATGTCGCCCGCGCGGGCACCCAGCAGAAGCAGGCCGCCAAAGGCCAGGGTGTAGGCGTTCTGCACCCACGACAGGCCCACCACGGAAAAACCCAGACCTTCGCGGATCTTGGGCAGCGCCGTGATCACGATCGAGATATCGAGCACGATCATCAGGTAGCTCGTGAGGATGATCGCGAGCACGGCCGCTCGGTGGGAAGTGTTCGCTCGGTGAGCGGAGCTTGCGTCCGCACCTGGAAGATGGGTCTTCATGCTTTGCTCACCCCCAGGCTGCACCGCACATGCAGTGTTGGCGAGAGCGCCAGCTTTACGATCAGATCGGAAAGGCTGTTCAAAGACACGTCATGCCCCTGGAATGGCTCTCCTTTCTGGGTCAGCTTGTAGTCGATCGCGCGCTCCTGCGTGAACCAGCCGGGCCGTAGGAGGGTGTAGTCCAGATCGGACGCCTCGATCACGGCGGCCGAGTCCCGGTAGGGATCGAGCACGCTGCGGTACTTCTCGCCGGGCACTTCGCCGTAGATGCCCATCGAGCTGATGAAGATCAACCGCTTTAGGCCAGTGGTCTGCATGGCGTCCACAATGGCCCGGGCCTGCGCGGCCATGTCGCCGGCCAAGTTGGCGTAGACCACGTCCTGGCCCGGCATGGCCGTCATCAGCGTCTTGCGGTCCAGCACGTCGCTTTCAATGAAGTTCACCCGATCCCGGTTGGGGAGAACGGGTTTTTGCAGCCTGTTGGCCCGCCGAAGATACAAGGTCAGGCGAGCATCTGTGCGTTCAAGGAAGAATTTCGTCGTGTGGCGCGCTAACTGACCGTTGGCGCCGAGGATGAGCACCCGGGTCATGGCGTGCAGCCCGGTTCCAATGCTGAAACAGTAAGGCCTCTGCGGCCAAGTTGATGTGTATTCATGGTGCTGTGTCCCTGTCTTCAATGCATGACATGAAGTCTAGACACGCCTGCATTGAATGACTAGACTGCTGTATCGACATGGACCTAGAAGGTGCACTTATCAATGACACGTTTTGATGACCTGGCGGCCTTCGCGGCCGTCGTTCGCGCGGGCAGCTTCACGCGCGCCGCCGCCCAGCTGCAGGTGTCGCAGTCCGCACTCAGCCAGACGGTGCGCTCGCTCGAGCGCAGGCTGGACCTCAAACTGTTGAACCGCACCACGCGCAGCGTGTCCACAACTGAGGCCGGCGAGCGGCTGTTCCTAGCTGTGGGTCCACGCTTTGCGGACATCGAGGCCGAGCTCGCCGTGCTGGGCGAGATGCGCGGCAAGCCGGCCGGCACTGTGCGTATCACTGCGACCGACCATGCTGTCAGGACGCTGGTGTGGCCAAGGCTTCTGCCCTGGCTGGCGATGTACCCGGACATCAAGCTGGAGATCAGCAGCGACAACCGCTTCACCGACATCGTGGCCGAGCGCTTCGACATCGGCGTGCGGCTGGGGGGTGATGTGGCCAAGGACATGATCGCGGTGCGCATGGCGCCGGACATGCGCATCGCCGTGGTGGGCGCCCCGGATTATTTCGCGCGCCACCCTCCCCCGGCGACGCCGCAGGACCTGGCCGCGCACGATTGCATCACCCTTCGGCTCCCGACCCACAGCGGGCTGCTGCATTGGGAATTCAGGCACCGTGAAAAAAACATGAACGTGCAAGTGTCGGGCCGCCTGACCTTCAACGCCAGCGACCTGATCGTTGGGGCCTGCATCGCAGGGCAAGGGCTGGCCTGGGTGCCAAGCGACCTCGTGCGTGACCACATCAAGTCGGGCCGCCTTCTGTCGGTACTCGGTGACTGGGCAGTCACCTATGTCAATACCGGTTGAAATTTCCCCATTTTGGCCGGAGTAAATTTCCCCACCCCTGTGGTGGATGGGCGGTCAGCCCGAGATGGACGGCAGTGACTCCTTTCCTGGTTGGGCCGGCCGGCGCCTGGATGGCGGCGCGGGTTCTGGCAAGGGCGGTCGATTGCGCAGGTACTCGGGAATCAAGGCGGCGTGTTCCCTCAGGCGGTATGAATTGCCTTCAATGGGAATCACCACCGCGTGGTGCAGCA
>JAQGMZ010000219.1 GCA_028292045.1 Polaromonas sp.
GCTTCTTGCTGGCGCAGGCGCGTGGCGAGCAGTTGCTCTGCCTTGTCGCGCTCGGCCTCACGCCCTTGTAGGATCGCCGCCATTCGGTTGAAGGCAGTGGAGAGTCCAGTTAGTTCATCTTGCTGACTGACAGGGCCAGCGGGCTGGACAGTGCCATCGCCGCCTGCCAGTGCGTTGACCTGCTTCAAAAGCCGGCGCGTAGGCTCAACAATGGTGCGGTTGGCCACCCATCTGGCCCCGGCGACGCCAATAGCTACGAAGAGGCCGAGCAATGCCAGAGCCAGCGCGAGCTGGCGTTTGGCGGGCGCAAGGACCGCCTCTTTTGGAATGCTGGCGGTCACGAAGAGCGCGGGCTGAGCGCCATTGCCAACGCCAGCGGCTGCATAGATCCTGGTCTTTCCCTGTTCATCCACCGCTTCAATGGTCTGGTCGGGGAGCGCTTTTACGGCAGCGAAAAGGGCTGTATCAAAAGCCTGAGTGCCTATGCGGCTTGATAAAGAAGTGTCTGCTCCCACTATGGCACCATTGCGATCGGTGACGATCATGCTGCCAGGGAACGGGGAGACGAGTTGCTGGTCGCCGGCCAACTTATCAAGTTCCAGTCCTGCGAATGCAACGCCGCTCAATGCCCCAGTCTCATCAACGACAGGCATGCTAAAGGCGATAGAGGGGCGCTTACTCAAGCGACCGATGATGTATTCACCAATGACAAACGAGTTCGTGGCCACCGCTTGCTTGAAATAATACCGATCCCCCAGAAAGCGAGCGCCGGTGATGTTGACGGCCTGGCACACTACATTACCGTTCAGGTCCAGCAGGCCCAGGTTGGCATAGAAGGGATACTTGGCATGAAGAGCCTTTAAATACCCAGTGCATCCAGACAGTTCCTGGTTCTTCACCACGGATGCGCTGGCGATGGCGCCGAGCAGCTGGCGCGCGCCTTCGACAGTGCGCTCATGGCGCAGGGCGGTCAGCCGTGCAGTGCCAAGCAGGTGATCGCGGGCGTGTGCCAAGGTGTCCTGCTGATTCTGCAGCGAAGTGTAGGTAACCAGGCCGAAGAGCGGCAGCAGCGCGACGACAAGCAAAAGGACGAGGCTGGTGCTCAAGCGCGGGGGTGAAACTGATGCATCCATGTTTTCTCATTTTTGTCTCAAATTTGTCATTAATGTATCAAAATCAAATTCATACAAGGTCACGGCTTCAAAGCGCATCCCTGTTTAAGTCATGCATCTCGGCCAAATGCGCTATGGTGAGACGGTGCTACGTGACTTTTTGCATTGGCTAGACCGGCTAATGGGACTTGCGTGGACGGTCAAATACCCAGATTACATTGCGCTAGCGAAGCAGCGTCATCTTGGTCTGACGCGAGCGATCGGAGGACCTGGCGGGCGCTGCTCAGCTTGCCAATGTAAGTGGAGGTCAGTCGGATCGCCGCCTGCAGTCGCAAGTCCAGATCGAATCCCAGACCGATTGTCGATACCATCAGTATTGAATGGCGACGCTGATGCGCAGTTCACTGCACTAGGCTTTGGTACGAGCTGCATCGAGCATTTAAGGCGTCAGGAACTGGCTCAGCAGAAATCAATCTAGAGGTGGCGTGAATGGCTTCTGATAGGCTGGAGGAGACGCTGCCGGCTTTGTCGCAGGCGATTGCTCAGAGCATTGCAGGCAGCCCAGCTGCATAGCCTGGACGCTGCGTAGATGAGCGCAGTAGAGCAACCCGAGGCCTTTGCCCGGCTGCTGCTTGATTTCTGGAAGGGACTGTAAAACCCGCCTGCCGCCTTAGCGTAGCGGTGTTTTAAGCAGCAGGGCCGCAAAGGCCCGTGCGGCGGCGCTCCGCGAGGCACCGCGCCGCCACAAGATGCCCGCATGGCGCACCATCTGCGGCTCGGTCAACACAATAGCGTGGAGATCTGGCGCCTGCCGTGCGGCGCGTTCGGGCACGATGCTTGCCAAGTCACTGTGGCGGCACACGCCGAGCAAGGATTCCACGGAATCCATTTGTACCCTGACCCTGGGCGTCACATCGGCCTGACGCAAGCTGGCGTCAATGAGTCGGCGCGTGGCAAAGCTGCGCGGCAGCAGGGCCAGCGGCAGGTCCGCCAGTGCCTTCATAGCCAGGCTGCGTCGCCCTGCCAAGGGATGCAACGGGCCGACCACCAGCAGCATGCGTTCGTCGAACAGCGGCTCGGTCTCGATTTCCTCGTGCTCAGTCGGGTGAAAAGCGATGCCCAGGTCCAGCTCGCCGCGCAGCAGCAAGGTCTCGATCGCGCCTGCGCGCAAATCGAGCACTTCAACCATCACCCCGGGATGCGCCTGGCTGAAGGCAGCCACAGTGGCCGGCACCACCGTGTTCAGGAACGTGGGAAAGGCGCCCACCGTCAGCTTGCCAGACTGCAGCCCGCCCAGGTCAGCCAGCGCCATGCGGCCGGCTTCGATTTCCTTCAGGGCGCGGGTGGCATAGACGCGAAATTCAGCCCCGGCTTGCGACAGCTTCAGTCCCCGCCCCAGCCGGTCAAACAAAGTCACGCCCAACTCCTGCTCCAGCTGGCGCAGGCCGTGCGATAGCGTGGACTGGGTCACGAATAGGTTTTGGGCCGATTGCGTCAGGTGCTCGGTTTGGGCAATGTCGAGAAAGTAGCGTAGCTGGCGGATTTCCATGGGGTGATGGTATTTTAAATGTTCGATAGCATCGAACGGTTTATTCAAAATAAATCATTGGAACCCGATCTTGTTTGTCCGTAATCTTTAGGGGTATTCACTTCCAAAGCAGGGTTTTTATCCATGACGAGCCGTTTTCCGATTGAGCGCATCGAGGTGAGGATTTTGGACATACCAACCATCCGCCCGCACAAGCTGTCGTTTGGCTCCATCAGTCGCCAGAGTCCCGTCATTGTGCAGCTCTGGCTCACTAACGGGGCTTGCGGTTTCGGCGAAGCGGCCACTATTGGTGGGCCATCGTGGAATGAGGAATCGCCCGAAGGCATCCAGCATGCCATCAACGCTTACTTGGCGCCTGCGCTGCTGGGCCAGGACGGCGCCTGCTTTGAAGCTGCACTGACTCGCATGGACCTGGCCTGCAGGGGCAACGCCTTTGCCAAAAGTGCTGTAGAAATGGCGTTGATCGACGCCGTGGCGCGCTCGTTGAATCTACCGGCCTGGCAACTGCTGGGCGGCAAGCGCCACCAGAGCCTGCCTCTAGCCTGGACGCTGGCCAGCGGCGATGTGGCGCGGGACCTTGAAGAAGCCCAGCTACGCCTGGAGCAAAAGCGCCACCGCATCTTCAAGATGAAAATCGGCGCCCGCAGCCCGCAAGCCGATGTGGCCCACGTATCGCAAATCGCGCGCGGTCTCGAAGGCCGGGCCACGCTAACGGTCGATGTCAACCAGGCCTGGGATGGCAATACGGCACGCCGCTACCTGCCGCAACTGATCGATGCCGGCGTGACCCTGATCGAGCAACCCGTCGCCAAGTGGAACGTGGAAGCACTCAAAATCTTGAGTGCCACACTGGGCGACCGCGCCAGCATCATGGCCGATGAAACCGTCTGCACCCCTCAGGACGCGATGCTGCTGGCGCGTGCCCAGGCCTGCCATGTGTTCTCGCTTAAGGTGGCCAAGCACGGCGGCCTGCTGCGCACGCGCCAAGTAGCGGCCGTGGCTGATGCGGCGGACATTGGATGGTATGGCGGCACCATGCTGGAGACCTCCATCGGCAGCGCCGCCTCTGCGCACTTGTTTTCCACGCTGGGCACGCAGCATCACGGCTGCGAACTGTTCGGCCCGCAGCTGCTGGTGGATGACATCGTCACCGAACGCATGCCGATTCGAGACTTCGAGCTGCAACTGCCTGACGGCCCCGGCTTTGGCGTCGAGGTGGACATGGGCCAGCTCAACCGCTTTGACCGCACCCGCTCTGGCCAAGTGCCGGTGCTCATTGACCTCGGCCAACGCGCCGCCACCAACTAAGGAATTACCACATGTTATTTTTGGTTCGAATGGATGTAAACATCCCACGAGATCTACCCGTCGAGGAGGCCAACGAGATCAAAGCCCGAGAAAAGGCCTATTCCCAAGACCTGCAGCGCGACGGCCGCTGGAAGAGCATCTGGCGCGTGGTGGGCGAATACGCCAACTACAGCGTTTTCGATGTGTCGTCGAACGACGAGCTGCACCTGCTGCTGCAAGGCTTGCCGCTATTTCAATTCATGAAAATCGACGTGACGCCACTGGCAGCCCACCCCTCGGCCATCGCCTGAGCGGTTACCGCATTACAAAAGAAAATTACGGAGATAGCCCTTTGAAAACGCAACTGCTCACCCTGCTGGCCGCAGGCATTACCTTTGCCACAGCCCCTGCTGCCCATGCACAAGCTGCCGCAGACAACTGGCCAGCCAAGCCGATCCGTTGGATCGTTCCCTTTCCACCGGGCGGTGCCATGGACGCGATTGCCCGTACGCTGGGCGAGAAAGCTGGCAAAGCGCTGGGCCAGCCCTTCGTTATCGAAAACAAGCCCGGCTGGGGCGGCTTCTTCGGTGCCGATTTTGTCGCGAAGGCTCCTGCCGACGGCTAGACATTGTTGATCACCTCCATCGGCATGGCAACGAACAAGCCCTTGTACGGCAAGCTCAGCTACGACCCGGTCAAGGACTTTGCCCCGGTGAGCCTGCTGGCCGTGGTGCCCA
>JAQGMZ010000225.1 GCA_028292045.1 Polaromonas sp.
CCTGGTCATGTCCATCATGAACCTGCACGTGCTGTACCGCCTGCTGACCGGCCAGCTGCGCGAGGATGAGCTGGTGCAGGTGATTGAAACCGAAGGCCTGGCGGACGTGGAAAAGCAACTGAAAGAGGCCAAGGCATGACGGTCACGGTGTTTATCGTCAGCCTTTTGGCAGCCATGGCGATCGGCATGCCGATCGCCTACGCCTTGCTGGTCTGCGGCTTGAGCCTGATGGGGTTTTTGGCGGCCACCAGCGGCCTGGTGACGTTCGACAGCCAGATTCTGGCGCAGCGCTTTGTCGATGGGGCCGACAACTTCCCGCTGCTGGCGGTGCCGTTTTTCATGCTTGCCGGCGAGTTCATGAACGCCGGCGGCCTGAGCCGGCGCATCGTCAACCTGGCGATGGCCTGGGTCGGGCATTTTCGGGGCGGACTGGGCTATGTCACCGTGATGGCGGCCGTGATCATGGCCTCGCTGTCCGGCTCTGCCGTGGCCGATACCGCCGCGCTGGCGGCCTTGCTGATCCCGATGATGCGGGCGGCGGGGTACGACATCAACCGCTCGGCCGGGCTGATTGCCTCGGGCGGCATCATCGCGCCGGTGATCCCGCCGTCGATCGGCATGATCATTTTCGGCGTTGCCGGGAACGTGTCGATCACCAAGCTGTTCCTGGCCGGCATCGTTCCCGGCATCCTGATGGGCGTGGCGGTGGGCCTGACCTGGTGGTGGGTGGCGAAAAAGGAAAAAGTCCTGCCCGCTGTCAAAGTCGCGATGCCGGAGCGGCTCAGGATCACGGCCCAAGGCTCCCTGGCGCTGGCGCTGCCGGTCATCATCATCGGCGGCATGAAATTTGGCGTGTTCACGCCCACCGAAGCGGCTGTCGTGGCGGCGGTTTACAGCCTGATTGTTGGCCTGTTCGTCTACCGCGAGCTAAAATTTTCTGCCCTGTACCAGCTGATTTTGTCTGCGGGCAAGACCACGGCGGTCGTCATGTTCCTGGTGGCTGCGGCGATGGTCAGCGCCTGGCTGATCACGGTTGCCAACATTCCTACCGAAGTGGCCAACATGCTGTCGCCCTTCATGGGCAACAAGATGCTGCTCATGTTGATCATGATGATCCTCATCGTGATAGTGGGCACTGCGCTGGATTTCACGCCGACCGTGCTGATCCTGACGCCGGTGCTGATGCCGGTGGTGCTGAAGGCCGGCATCGACCCGGTCTACTTTGGCGTCATGTTCATCATGAACAACGCCATCGGGCTGATCACGCCGCCGGTGGGCACGGTGCTCAACGTCGTCTGCGGCGTGGCGAAGATCAGCATGGACGACGCCTTCAAGGGCGTGCTGCCTTTCCTTCTGGCCCAGCTCGGCGTGCTTTTCCTGCTGGTCCTCTTTCCGCAAATCGTCACCGTGCCGCTGCAGTGGTGGATGCGCTGATTGCAATTTTCCGCAGACACAGCAAGATAACCAGTCCAGGCATTTCAATTCATCAAGGAGACAACATGGCCCAACGTAGAACCCTGCTGACAATTCTTTCCTCCGCCCTGCTCGGGGCGGCCCTGCTCACGGGCACCAGCGCATTTGCCCAGTATGCCGAGCGCACCATCAAGTTCACCAACGGCGTGGCCGAAGACCATCCGGTCGGGCTCGGGGTCAAGAAAATGCAGGAAGTGCTTGCCGCCAGGACCGGCGGGAAAATGAAGATCAATGCCTTCTGGAACAACGCCGCCGGTGGCGATCTGCAGGCAACCCAGGCCCTGCGTGCCGGCACCCAAGAAATGGTCTGCACCTCCTCGTCGCCGCTGGTCGGCATCATCAAGGAACTGGGCGTGTTTGACCTGCCTTTCCTGTTCGCCAACGAAAAAGAGGCCGACGCGGTGCTGGACGGCCCGGCCGGCGCCTACTTCAACAAAAAGCTCGAAGACGCCGGCGTCGTCAACCTGGCCTACTGGGAAAACGGCTTTCGCAACCTGACCAACAACACGCGGCCGGTGGCCACCGCCGAGGATTTCCAGGGGGTGAAGGTCCGCGTCATGCAGAACAATATTTTTCTGGACACCTTCAAGACGCTGGGAACCAATGCCGTGCCGATGAACTTCGGCGAGGTCTTCACCGCGCTGGAAACCAAGACCATCGACGGCCAGGAAAACCCGTTCGTCACAATCGAGACCTCCAAGTTCAACGAGGTGCAGAAGTACCTGAGCGTGACGCGCCATGCCTATACCCCGTTCCTCATCCTGTACAGCAAGAAGCTCTGGGACCAGCTCAACCCGCAGGAGCAGGCGGTCCTGCGCGAGGCGGCGATGGAGGGCCAGAAGGTGCAGCGCACCGCCATTCGCGCGCTGTCCGACAAGTCGCTGGCCAGCCTGAAGGCCAAAGGCATGATCGTCAACGAGATCACGCCGGCCGAGCAGCGCCGCATGTTTGAAAAGGTCAAGCCGGTCTACGACAAAAACGTGCCCACCATCGGCGCGGAGCCCGTCAATATCGTGATGGATGCGCTGAAAAAAGCACGCGGCGGCTGATCTCAACCGGGGCTGCGAGGCGCAAGGCCTTGCAGCCTTTTTTCCAGGAGCCGGACCGTGAAGATCACGCAGGTCGAAACCCTTCGCCTGGGCGAGTTTCCCAACATCATCTGGGTGCGCCTCTACACCGACGAAGGGCTGGTCGGGCTGGGGGAAACCTTCATGGGCGCGGCGGCGGTCGAGGCCTACCTGCACGAATGGGCAGCGCCCAGGCTGCTGGGCCAGGACCCGCTGGCCATCGAGTCCCGCAATCGCGACATCACCGGCTACCTGGGCTGGCGCGGCTCGGGCGTGGAGACACGCGGCAATTCCGCGGTGGACATTGCCCTGTGGGACATTTTCGGCAAGGCCGCCAACATGCCGGTGCACACCGCGCTGGGCGGCAAGAGCCGGGACGCCATCCGCATCTACAACACCTGCGCCGGCTATGAATACATCCGCAGCGCCAGCAACCAGACCAGCGCCAACTGGGGGCTGGGCAGGCAAGGCGGGCCCTACGAAGACCTGCAGGGATTTTTGCACCAGGCGGGCGAACTGGCCGAGTCGCTGATGCTAGAGGGCATCACGGCCATGAAAATCTGGCCGTTCGACACCGCGGCCGAGAAAACCCACGGCCAGTACATCAGCAGCGAGGACCTGGAGACGGCGCTGGAGCCTTTTCGCAAGATCCGCCAGGCGGTGGGTGAAAAGATGGACATCATGGTCGAGTTCCATAGCCTTTGGCGGCTGCCGATGGCGCAAAAGATCGCCCGCGCGCTCAAGCCCTTCAACACTTTCTGGCATGAGGACGCGATCCGCATGGATTCGCTGGACCTGCTCAGGCAGTATGCAAAGGACTGCGACGCGCTGATCTGCGCCAGCGAAACCCTGAGCTACAAATGGGGTTTCAAGGACTATCTGCAGACCGGCGTGGCCGGCGTGGCGATGCTCGACCTGAGCTGGTGCGGGGGGCTGTCCGAGGCGCGCAAGATTGCTGCAATGGCCGACGCCTGGCAACTGCCGGTGGCGCCGCACGACTGCACCGGTCCGGTGGTCTGGGCCGCGTCGACGCATTTGTCGCTGCATGCGCCCAATGCCTTGATCCAGGAAAGCGTCCGGGCCTTCTACACCGGCTGGTACAGGGAACTGGTCACCGATTTGCCCGTTGTACGCAAGGGCATGGTCAGCCTGAGCGACAAGCCCGGCCTGGGGCTTGAACTGCTGCCCGACTTGCACAGGCGCGCCGACGCCACCGTCAGAATTTCGCCAGGTTGACGAAAACCATGACTCAGCCCGAATGAACGCTGCCCGCCGGGCACAGCCGGCCTTCCAGCCCCTGGCGGCCTGAAGGCGGACTCGCTGGAACCCTGAACGCATGCGCAGCGTCCTCCGGGAAATATTGATTCAAGCTAACCAGGCGGCGCAAACGCGCCGTGTCGAACAAGGAAATGATCCATGCCAGAAAGCAACCATTACAACTTTACCGGCCGCCATGCGGTCGTGACCGGCGGCGGCGCCGGCATCGGCCTGGCGATTGCACACCGGCTGGCCGAAGGCGGCGCAACGGTCAGCCTGTGGGACCGGGACGCGGGCCTGCTGGAGCAGGCGCGCGCCACTTTCGGCCATGTGAAGCCGCACGTGCACACGGTCGACGTGTCCGATGCGGCGGCGGTCGTCGCGGCCAGGGACGCCACGTTGCAGGCTGCAGCCGGTATTGACATTCTGGTCACCAGCGCCGGCATCACCGGACCGAACACCACGCTCTGGGAATATCCCGTTGCAGACTGGGACAAGGTGATGGGCGTCAATTTGCGCGGCCCGTTCCTGTGCTGCCGCGCCGTCGTGCCGTCGATGCGCGAGAAAAACTACGGACGCATCGTCAATATTGCCTCGATCGCCGGCAAGGAGGGCAACCCGAATGCCTCGGCCTACAGCGCCTCCAAGGCCGGCGTCATCGGCATGACCAAGTCGCTGGGCAAAGAACTGGCGCAGACCGGAATCAGGGTCAATTGCGTCACGCCGGCAGCGGTGCGGACCGGCATATTCGCGCAGATGACCCCGCAGCATATCGATTTCATGCTGTCCAAAATTCCCATGAACCGCTTTGGCGAAGTCGGCGAAATTGCGGCGCTGGTCGCCTGGCTGTCGTCAGAGGATTGCTCGTTTTCGACCGCCGCCGTGTTTGACGTCTCCGGCGGCAGGGGGACCTACTGATGCAGGCCGCCGACCGTTATTGCGCGCAGGCGCTGGTTCAGTTCGCGATCGAGTTGCTGCAGGCGGCGGGCATGGCCCCGCCGCAGGCCGGGGCGGTTGCCCGAACGCTGGTCGAAGGCGACCTGCTGGGCCATGACACCCACGGGCTGGCGCTGCTGGCTCCCTATGTCAAGGAACTCGAGAGTGGCGCAATGGCGCGGGGCGGCGCCCCCGAGCTTCTGTCAGACCGGGGCGCCTCGCTGATGTGGGATGGGCGGCGTCTGCCCGGACCATGGCTGGTGCTGAGCGGTATCGATGCGCTGGTGCCGCGCGCCCGCGAATACGGCAGCGCGACGCTGGTCATCCGGCGCAGCCACCACATTGCCTGCCTGGCCACTTACCTGCTGCGCGCGACCGAGGCCGGCTTCATGCTGGTGCTGGCCTGTTCGGACCCGGCCGTCCAGAGCGTCGCGCCCCATGGCGGAACCCGGCCGGTGTTTACCCCCAACCCGATTGCCGTCGGCATACCGACGTCCACCACGCCGTTCCTGGTCGACATTTCCTCATCCATCACCACCAACGGCATGAGCGCAAGGCTGCACAAGGCCGGCGGGCAGTTTGACGAGGCCTGCATGCTCGATGCCGGCGGACATCCAAGCCGCGACCCCGGCGTGCTGGCCACCAAGCCGCCCGGGACCATCCTGCCATTGGGCGGCATGACATCCGGGCATAAGGGCTTCGGCCTGGGGTTGCTGATCGAAGCGCTCACCGGCGGGCTGGCCGGCCATGGCCGCGCCGACCCCGCAGACGGCTGGGGCGCCACCGTGTTCATGTCGCTCTACGATCCGTCCGCATTCGGCGGCACTGCAGATTTTCTGCGCCAGACCGACTGGATCGGAAGCGCCTGCAGGGAAAACCCTCCGCGGCCTGGCTTTGACAGCGTGCGCATGCCCGGCGACCGCGGGCTGGCCCGCAAGGCGGAGCAGACGCGCGACGGACTCGCCCTGTACCCGACCATCCCGCCCACGCTGCAGGACTGCGCGCAGCGCTACGGCCTTCGCTTGCCGGCACCCCTGCCGGCAACCTGATCGTTGCCAAGCCGCGCAAGACTGGAACTGCGTACCATTGCGCCTTCTTTCCACAGGAACCCGCCGCCAGAACCATGTGATTGTTGCCGGCTTGCTGCGGGTGGTCCTTGGAGCGGCAGGCACGCTGCAATGGTCCGCACGCCGATCATGCTTATGGGGCCCGCGAACTGCGGTTTCACGGCAGCCAACTGACGGATGCAGTTTGCCTGGCCCTGGCCCATGACTCCAGAAATCAATGCAAATCTTGCGCTGCCTTGTCTGCAATGCCGGCCCCTACCAGCCATCGGTATGTTTTACGGGTTTTAACGGGCCGTATGTTGCGCTAAAGGATGACGCAGAACCTTTCGCGCAAAGCCCAGTCTATGGATGTATTAACCTTGCTTGCGCAGGTTTGGACGGCAAGTAAGTAGAGTACAGCTTCCAGGTTTCTGGAAGTCGCCCGGTTGTCAAGTGCAACTCGTTAAGGAGTGTTTTTATGGATGTGGTCCGTAACTTTCTGGCACGCTACGAACAAACGCTGGAAGAGGAATTGTCCCTCGAGGAATACCTCGATCTTTGCAAGAGCAACCCGCTGGTCTATGCCACAGCGGCCGAGCGAATGCTCGCTGCCATTGGCGAGCCCGAAGTGTTCGACACGCACAAGGACCAGCGGCTGTCGCGCATCTTCGGCAACAAGGTCATCAAGATTTATCCGGCGTTCCGCGACTTCTACGGCCTCGAAGACCCGATCGAGCAGGTGGTGTCTTACTTTCGCCATGCGGCGCAGGGCCTGGAAGAGAAAAAACAGATTCTTTACCTGCTCGGCCCGGTGGGCGGCGGGAAATCGTCGATTGCCGAACGGCTCAAGCAACTGATGGAACAGGTGCCTTTTTATGCGCTGAAGAATTCACCGGTCAACGAGTCCCCGCTCGGTCTGTTCAACAATGCGGAAGACATTCCCCTGCTCGAAAGCCAGTACGGCATCGCTTCGCGCTACCTTCAGCGCGTCATGTCGCCCTGGGCGGTCAAGCGTCTTGAAGAATATGGCGGCGACATCCGCAAGTTCCGGGTGGTCAAGCGCTTTCCGTCGATCCTGAAGCAATGCGCCATTGCCAAGACCGAACCCGGCGACGAGAACAACCAGGACATTTCCACGCTGGTGGGCAAGATCGACATCCGAAAACTCGAATCGTTTGCCCAGGATGACCCCGATGCCTACAGCTATTCGGGCGGCCTGTGCCTGGCCAACCAGGGCCTGCTGGAATTTGTCGAAATGTTCAAGGCGCCGATCAAGGTGCTGCACCCGCTGCTGACCGCCACGCAGGAGGCCAATTTCAAGGGAACCGAGGGTTTTGGCGCGATTCCCTTTGACGGCATCGTCATGGCCCATTCGAACGAAAGCGAATGGAAAGCGTTTCGCAACAATAAGAACAATGAAGCCTTTCTGGACCGCATCTACATTGTCAAGGTGCCGTACTGCCTGCGTGCGTCGGAAGAAATCAGGATTTATGAAAAGCTGATCCGCAATTCGTCGCTGTCGCAAGCCATTTGCGCGCCGGGCACCCTGAAGATGATGGCGCAGTTTGCCGTGCTGACGCGGCTGAAGGAACCTGAAAATTCGAGTATTTTCAGCAAGCTGCTGGTCTACGACGGTGAAAATTTAAAAGACACCGACCCCAAGGCCAAGAGCTATCAGGAATACCGCGACTATGCCGGCGTGGACGAAGGCATGAACGGGATTTCGACCCGTTTTGCTTTCAAGATATTGTCCAAGGTGTTCAATTTCGACTCCAGTGAAATTGCGGCTAACCCGGTGCACCTCATGTATGTGCTTGAGCAGCAGATCGAGCGCGAACAGTTCACCCCTGAAGTTGAACAGCGCTTCCTGGCGTTCATCAAGGAATACCTGGCGGTGCGGTATGCCGAATTCATCGGCAAGGAAATCCAGACGGCTTACCTGGAGTCGTATTCCGAATACGGGCAAAACATTTTCGACCGTTATGTCACCTATGCGGATTTCTGGATCCAGGACCAGGAATTCAGGGACACCGACACCGGCGAAATTTTTGACCGCGCCTCGCTGAATGCCGAACTTGAAAAGATTGAAAAACCTGCAGGCATCAGCAACCCCAAGGATTTTCGCAATGAGATTGTGAATTTCGTGCTGCGCAGCCGGGCGGGCAACGCCGGCAGGAACCCCAACTGGACCAGCTATGAAAAGCTGCGTTCGGTGATCGAGAAAAAAATGTTCTCCAACACCGAAGACCTGCTGCCGGTCATTTCATTCAATGCCAAAGCCAGTGTGGAGGAAAAGCAGAAGCATGAAAATTTTCTCAACCGCATGATGGCCAAGGGCTACAGCGCGCGCCAGGTTCGCCTGCTGTGCGAGTGGTACTTGCGGGTTCGCAAGAGTTCCTGAAGCCAGGCATGCCGCGCTGCATGCTGACTCACCCACCAACCGGAGGACGCGATGCTCCAGCAGGTCATCGACAGGCGCTTGTCGGGCAAAAACAAGTCCATTGGCAACCGGGAGCGCTTTCTGCAGCGCTACCGCAAGCAGATTCGCGAGGCTGTGCGCCACGCTGTGTCGGGCCGCAGCATCCAGGACATCGAGCAGGGCGAAAACATCACGCTCCCGCGGCGCGACGTGTCGGAGCCAGTGTTCGGCCATGGTTCCGGTGGCAGCCAGGAGCGTGTGTTTCCCGGCAACCGGGACTATGTGCGGGGCGACCATATCGCGCGGCCCCCGGGAGGCGGTTCTGGCAGCGGCGCCGGTCCGGGTGCGGGGCAGGATGGCAGCGGGCAGGATGATTTTGAATTCCGGATCACCCGCGAAGAATTCATGCAGTACTTTTTTGACGACCTGGCCCTGCCGCGCCTGCTGCGCACCCAGTTGCTGCCCGACGTGCCGGAATGGAAATCACACCGTGCCGGCTTTGTCTCGGAAGGAACCCCCACCAACCTGCATGTGGTGCGCTCGATGCGCAAGGCGCTCAGCCGGCGGATTGCGATGGGCGGCGATGTCCGGCGGGAGTTGCACCGGCTGGAACAGTCCCTGAGCCTGTTGCTGCGGGACGCCGACACGCCTGGCAATGAAATAATGGGCTTGCAGGCTGAAATCGAAACCTTGAAGCACCGCCTGCGGCAAATCCCTTTTCTGGACCCTTTTGACCTGCGCTACCGCAACCGGGTCAACACGCCATTGCCGGCCTCCAGGGCCGTCATGTTCTGCCTGATGGATGTGTCGGGTTCCATGAATGAAACCCGCAAGGACATGGCCAAGCGGTTTTTTATTTTGCTGTACCTGTTTTTGATGCGCCATTATGAAAAGACAGAGGTGGTCTTTATCAGGCACCACACCCAGGCGGCCGAGGTGTCCGAAGATGAATTTTTCCATTCGACCGAGAGCGGGGGGACGGTGGCCTCCAGCGCCTTGACCCTGATGCACCAGATCATTCAGCAGCGCTATGCCCCCGGCGAATGGAATATCTACGGCGCTCAGGCTTCCGACGGCGACAACTGGCTTCAGGATTCAGCCAAATGCCGCGCCCTGCTGGTGGACAAGCTGTTGCCCGCTTCGCGCTACTTTGCCTATTTGCAGGTGGCTGAGGAAAGCCAGACCTTGTGGGAAGAATATGCCCTGGTGCACAAAAGCCATCCGCACTTCGCCATGCAGAAAGTGACCGATGCGGCCGGCATCTACCCGGTGTTCCGCGAACTGTTCAAGAAAGGAAGTGCCGCATGAGCACCGAACTCAGCATGCCTGAAAGTGTTTTTCAGGCCGCAGCAGGCGTGCAAGCGCCCACAAGCACGGATGGCAAGCGCAGGCGTGACATGCTCCCCGGCACGTCAGACTGGACTTTCGAGCTGATAGAAAGCTACCACGAGGAAATTGAACGCATGGCCAAAAGCTTTGGCCTGGATACCTACCCGGTTCAGCTCGAGGTGATCACGGCCAGCCAGATGATCGACACCTATGCCTCGGTGGGCATGCCGGTGAACTACCGCCATTGGTCATTTGGCAAGCAGTACATTGCCAGCGAGAAAAGCTACCGCCGCGGGCACATGGGGCTGGCCTACGAAGTCGTGATCAATTCCAACCCCTGCATTGCCTACCTGATGGAGGAAAACACGATGCCCATGCAGGCGCTGGTGATGGCGCACGCCTGCTATGGCCACAATTCTTTTTTCAAGGGAAATTACCTGTTCCGGATGTGGACCGACGCCTCATCCATCATTGATTACCTGGTGTACGCCAAAGCCTACATTGCGGAATGCGAGGAAAAGCACGGCCTGGAAGCGGTCGAGGACCTGCTGGACAGCTGCCACGCGTTGATGAACTACGGCGTCGACCGTTACCAGCGTTCGCAAAAATTGTCGCTGGCTGAAGAAGAGGTGCGCCGCAAGGAACGCGAAACCTACCTGCAGCAGCAGGTCAATGACCTGTGGCGCACCTTGCCCAGGGCAGCTGAAAAGCAGCCCGAAAAAAACACTTCGAGGTTTCCGCCCGATCCTCAGGAAAACCTGCTTTATTTCATTGAAAAAAACGCACCCTTGCTGGAACCCTGGCAGCGCGAAGTCATACGCATCGTTCGCAAAATTGCGCAGTACTTTTATCCGCAGCGCCAGACCCAGGTGATGAACGAAGGCTGGGCCACCTTTTGGCACTACACGCTGCTCAATGCGATGTACGACGAAGGCCTGGTCAGCGACGGCTTTATGATTGAAAACCTTCGCTCCCACACCAACGTCATTTTCCAGCCGCCGCTGGCCCACCCCGGATTCAGGGGCATCAATCCCTATGCGCTGGGCTTTGCCATGTTCAGCGACATCCGTCGCATGTGCGAAGACCCGACGGAAGAAGACCGCCAGTGGTTCCCGGACCTGGCCGGCTCGGACTGGCGCAAGACGCTTGACCATGCCATGCGGAATTTCCGCGACGAGAGCTTTATCGGGCAGTACCTGTCGCCCCGCTTGATACGCGAATTCCGCCTGTTTTCAATTCTTGACGATGCGGGCAAACCCCAGCTGGAGGTTTCCGCCATTCACGACGACCAAGGCTACCGCAAGGTACGCCAGGCCTTGTCGCACCAGTATGACCTGAGCTTTCACGAGCCCAATATTCAGGTCTGGAACGTGGATGTTCGCGGGGACCGGTCGCTGACCCTGCGCCACACGCAGCACAACAACCGGCCCCTGAACGACGAGGTCAGGGAAGTCCTGAAGCATGTCGGACGGCTATGGGGATTCATGGTCCGGCTTGAAAGCGTGGACGCCAGCGGCAAGATCGGCAAGCAGTGGGACATGGCGACCTTGCCGCGCAAGAATCTGCTGCCGTGAACCGCAGGCTGGAGTTCAGGCCGCAGCGTTCAGGCCGCTTCTGAAATGCTCATGCATGCGCTGCGCGGTGTCTGACGCATTGCGCGCCACCAGCGCCGCCATGATGGCGCGATGTTCCAGCAGGGATTCCTCAATGCGCCCGCTCTTGAGCAGGGAGTTGTGCCGGTTGAGCTTCATCACCTTGCGCAGGTCGGCCACCATCTGGTCGCGCCAGCGGTTGTTCGCTATTTCCAGCAGCCGCATGTGAAATGCTTCGTTGATCTCGAAAAAGCGTTCCCGGCTGTGCGTGGATTTTTCCAGTTCGTCGTGCAACCCCTGCAGTTCGCCGAGTTCAGCGTCGGTGGCCCTGGCCGCAACCACGGCGGCGGCGTCGCTTTCCAGCAGGCCGAGCAAATGGTACACATCGGCCAGGTCGCTGTCGGACACTTCCGTGACGTAGGCGCCGCGCCGCACCTTCATGGTTACCAGTCCTTCGGTCGCCAGCACCTTCAAGGCTTCGCGCAGCGGCGTGCGGCTGATGCCGTATTCCTCGGCAAGCTTGAGTTCGTCAATCCAGCTGCCCGGCAACAGTTCCCGGTCGAAGATGCGCTGGCGCAAAAGTTCGGCGACTTTTTCATAAAGCGCGCGGGGAGAAAGGGAGGTTTCAGCCATAAGGCTCCGTAGTCTAAAGCCAAAGATTGCTGGGATATTTTGAATCAATAATTATAAATAATATAAACTCAGACAACTGTTAAATGATTGCTTTAGAGGGTTTTCCTTGAACATTCAGGAATTTCCTTCAAGCTCAACCAAGACTGCCGACCTGCCATGAGTTCAACGCCTACCCCTTTCAACGCTGCCACTCTTGATGCCTGGGCCCGCGCAGCGGCCAAGTCGGCCCCATCGGGTGACGTGGATGCCTTGAACTGGCAGACGCCAGACGGCATCAGCGTCAAGCCGCTGTACACGGCGGAAGATATCAAGGACCTGCCCTACACCAACACGCTGCCGGGGTTCGAGCCGTTCATTCGCGGGCCGCAGGCAACCATGTATGCGGTTCGTCCCTGGACCATTCGCCAGTACGCCGGATTTTCAACGGCCGAGGAATCCAATGCGTTCTACCGCAAGGCGCTGAGCGCCGGCGGGCAGGGCGTGTCGGTTGCCTTTGATTTGGCGACCCACCGCGGCTACGACAGTGACCATCCCCGGGTCACCGGCGACGTGGGCAAGGCCGGCGTGGCCATCGACAGTGTCGAGGACATGAAAATCCTGTTTGACCAGATTCCGCTGGATGTGGTCAGCGTGTCCATGACCATGAACGGCGCGGTCCTGCCCGTGCTGGCCGGCTATGTGGTGGCGGCCGAAGAGCAGGGCGTCAGCCAGGAAAAATTGAGCGGAACCATCCAGAACGATGTGCTCAAGGAATTCATGGTGCGCAACACCTACATCTATCCGCCGGCGCCGAGCATGCGCATCATTGGCGACATCATCGAGTACACGGCGCAGAACATGCCCAAGTTCAACTCGATCTCGATCAGCGGCTACCACATGCAGGAAGCCGGAGCCAACCAGGCGCTGGAACTGGCCTTCACGCTGGCCGACGGCAAGGAATATGTCAAGACTGCGCTCGGCAAAGGGCTGGACGTCGATGGCTTTGCCGGGCGCCTGAGCTTTTTCTGGGCGGTGGGCATGAATTTCTACCTGGAAGTCGCCAAGATGCGCGCCGCCCGGCTGCTGTGGTGCCGCATCATGAAGGGCTTCGACGCGAAAAACCCCAAGAGCCTGATGCTGCGCACCCATTGCCAGACCAGCGGCTGGAGCCTGACCGAGCAGGACCCATACAACAACATCGTGCGCACCACCATCGAAGCCATGGCGGCGGTGTTTGGCGGCACCCAGAGCCTGCACACCAATTCCTTCGACGAAGCCATTGCGCTGCCGACTGAATTCAGCGCGCGCATTGCCCGAAACACCCAGCTAATCATCCAGGAAGAAACCCACATCACCAGCGTGATCGACCCGTGGGCCGGCAGCTACATGATGGAAAAGCTCACCCAGGACATGGCCGACGCGGCATGGACCATCATTGAAGAAGTCGAAGCCATGGGCGGCATGGTCAAGGCCGTGGACAGCGGCTGGGCCAAGCTCAAGATCGAAGCAGCGGCCGCTGAAAAGCAGGCGCGCATCGACAGCGGCAAGGACGTGATCGTGGGCGTCAACAAGTACAAGCTGAAAACCGAAGACGCTATCGAATCGCGCGACATCGACAATGTGGCCGTGCGCGACGGGCAGATTGAACGACTCAAGGTGATCAGGTCTAGGCGCGACGCTGCGCAAGTACAGATTGCACTGGATGCTATTACGTTTGCAGCAGAAAACAACTCGGGCAATTTGCTGGATTTGAGCATCAAGGCCATGCGCCTGCGCGCCACGGTGGGCGAGGTCAGCGATGCGCTTGAGAAAGTCTACGGCCGCCACCGTGCCGACACGCAAAAGGTGAGCGGCGTCTATGCGGCGGCCTACGACTCGGCCGAAGGCTGGGAAACCCTGAAGAGCGAGATCAATGCCTTTGCCGAGACCGAAGGCAGGCGCCCGCGGGTGATGATTTCCAAGCTGGGGCAGGACGGGCACGACCGGGGCGCCAAAGTCGTGGCCACCGCTTTTGCCGACCTGGGCTTTGACGTGGACATGGGGCCGCTGTTCCAGACGCCCGAGGAATGCGCCCGCCAGGCCATTGAAAACGACGTGCATGCGGTGGGCGTGAGCACCCTGGCCGCCGGCCACAAGACGCTGGTACCCGCCATCATTGAAGAACTCAAGAAGCAGGGCGCCGACGACATCATCGTATTTGTCGGCGGCGTGATTCCCCGGCAGGACTACGACATGCTGTACGAAGCCGGCGTCAAGGGCATCTATGGCCCCGGCACCCCGATTCCGGCGAGCGCCAAGGATGTGCTGGAGCAGATCCGGGCTGCCCTGAAGTGATGCAGGCCGCACTGCTGGAGGGCGTGCTGCGCGGCAATGCCGCCGTGCAGCGTCGCGCCATCGCCAAAGCCATCACCTTGCTGGAATCGACCCGCGCTGACCATCGCGCGCAGGGCGACGAGTTGCTGACAGCGCTGCTGCCGCACACTGGCAAGGCGTTTCGCCTGGGCATCAGCGGCGTGCCGGGCGTGGGCAAATCAACCTTTATCGAAGTGCTGGGCCTGTACCTGATTTCGCAGGGGCATCGGGTGGCGGTGCTGACGATCGATCCGTCATCGAGCGTGTCGGGCGGCTCCATCCTGGGTGACAAGACCCGCATGGAAAGGCTCTCGGTCCACGAATCAGCCTATATCCGGCCCAGCCCATCCAGCTGCACCCTGGGCGGGGTGGCTGAAAAGACACGCGAAGCGATGCTGGTCTGCGAAGCCGCCGGTTACGACATCGTGATTGTCGAGACGGTTGGCGTCGGCCAGAGTGAGACAGCCGTGGCCGACATGAGCGACATGTTCGTGCTGATGCAGCTGCCCAATGCGGGCGACGACCTGCAGGCCATCAAGAAAGGCGTGATGGAACTGGCCGACCTGGTGGTCATCAACAAGGCCGACATCGATGCCAATGCAGCGATGCGCGCCGAGGCCCAGATCCACTCGGCCATGCGCTTGTTCGGGCTTGTCAACAATGCCATGGGCAGTGCCCAGGCGCTTGATTTCGACAAGCAATGGCATCCGCAAGTCCTTCAGCTCAGCGCCTTACACAACAAAGGAGTGGATGCGTTCTGGGCGGCGGTCACGCAATTCAAAAGCCTCCAGTCCGCCAACGGCAAACTGGCTAGCCGTCGGCAGCACCAGGCGCTGTCCTGGATGTGGGAACGCATTGACGCCGGCCTGAAGCAGGCTTTCCGGCAGGACCCGGCCGTTGGCGCCTTGCTGCCGGAATTGCTGGCGCAAGTAGGCAGTGGCCGGCTGCCCGCTTCAACCGCAGCACGAAATCTGCTTTCTGCGCACATGCAACGGGCGCAAGCAGCTACTGAATAAATAGCATTTCATATTCACAGACGTATTGAGCACACAGAAAGAGAACCATGCAGGAAATTCTTGAACAACTGGAAAAAAAGCGTGCGGCTGCCCGCCTGGGCGGCGGCCAGAAGCGCATCGACGCGCAGCATGGCAAAGGCAAGCTGACCGCGCGCGAGCGTCTGGATGTGCTGCTCGACGAAGGCACCTTCGAAGAGTGGGACATGTTTGTCGAGCACCGCTGCAGCGACTTCGGCATGCAGGACAACAAGATTCCGGGCGACGGCGTGGTGACCGGCTACGGCATGATCAACGGCCGGCTGGTGTTTGGGTTCAGCCAGGACTTCACCGTGTTCGGCGGCGCCTTGAGCGAAGCGCATGCCGAGAAAATCTGCAAGGTGATGGACCAGGCGATGAAAGTCGGCGCACCCGTCATTGGCCTGAACGACTCGGGCGGGGCGCGCATCCAGGAAGGCGTGGCGTCGCTCGGGGGTTACGCCGACGTGTTCCAGCGCAACGTGATGGCCAGCGGGGTGATTCCGCAAATCAGCATGATCATGGGGCCCTCGGCCGGCGGGGCGGTGTATTCGCCTGCCATGACCGACTTCATCTTCATGGTCAAGAACAGCTCCTACATGTTCGTGACCGGCCCCGAGGTCGTGAAAACCGTGACGCATGAGGAAGTGACGGCCGAGGAACTGGGCGGCGCCATCAGCCACACCACCAAGAGCGGCGTGGCCGACCTGGCTTTCGAGACCGATGTCGAAGCACTCATCATGCTGCGCCGGCTGTACAACTACCTGCCGCTGAACAATCGCGAAAAAGCGCCCGTTCGTCCCAGCGCCGACCCGGCCGGCCGCATGGACCTGAGCCTGGACACGCTGGTGCCCGAGAGCCCGAACAAGGCTTACGACATGAAGGAACTCATCACCAAGACAGTCGATGACGGCGATTTTTTCGAAATCCAACCCGAATACGCCAAGAACATCATCATCGGGTTTGCCCGCATGGAAGGCCAGTCGGTCGGCATCGTGGCCAACCAGCCGCTGGTGCTGGCCGGTTGCCTGGACATCAAGAGCTCGATCAAGGCCGCGCGCTTCGTGCGTTTCTGCGACGCGTTCAACATCCCGGTGATCACCTTTGTCGATGTTCCCGGCTTCATGCCTGGCACGGCGCAGGAATACGGCGGCATCATCAAGCATGGCGCGAAACTGCTGTACGCCTATGCCGAATGCACCGTGCCGAAAATCACCGTGATCACCCGCAAGGCCTACGGCGGCGCGTATGACGTGATGTCATCCAAACACCTGCGTGGCGACGTCAACTTCGCCTGGCCGAATGCCGAGATTGCGGTGATGGGCGCCAAGGGCGCGGTGGAAATCATCTTCCGCGAAGACAAAGGCGACCCGGTGAAGCTGGCCGCCAGGGAAGCCGAGTACAAGGCGCGGTTTGCCAACCCGTTCGTGGCCGGCGCTCGCGGCTTTATCGACGATGTGATCCTGCCGCATGAAACCCGCAAGCGCATCTGCCGTTCGCTGGTCATGCTCAAGGACAAGAAACTTGAAAACCCGTGGCGCAAGCACGGCAACATTCCCCTGTAACCGCGCCTGAGGACACCACAACCATGTTCAAAAAAATCCTGATCGCCAACCGGGGCGAAATCGCCTGCCGCGTCATTCTCACCGCCCGCAAGATGGGCATCAAGACCGTTGCCGTGTATTCGGACGCCGACAAGGACGCGCGCCATGTCGAACTGGCCGATGAAGCCGTCAACATCGGCCCCGCGCCCAGCCGCGACAGCTACCTGCAGGCTGAGAAAATCATTGCCGCCTGCAAGCAGACCGGTGCAGAGGCCGTGCACCCGGGCTATGGTTTTCTGAGCGAAAACTCGGGCTTTGCCAAGCGGGTGGAAGAAGAAGGCATCATCTTCATCGGCCCCAAGCACTATTCCATTGCCGCCATGGGCGACAAGATCGAGTCCAAAAAACTGGCCGGCGCCGCGGGCGTCAACTGCATTCCAGGCGTGAACGACGCCATTGAAACCGCTGAAAAGGCGGTGGAAATCGCGCAAGGCATCGGCTACCCGGTGATGATCAAGGCCAGCGCGGGCGGTGGCGGCAAGGGCCTGCGGGTTGCCTTCAATGACAAGGAGGCGTTTGAAGGCTTCACCAGCTGCCGCAACGAGGCGCGCAACAGTTTTGGCGATGACCGGGTGTTCATCGAAAAATTTGTCGAGGAACCCCGGCACATCGAAATCCAGCTGATCGGCGACAGCCATGGCAATGTAATCTACTTGAATGAACGTGAATGCTCAATCCAGCGTCGTCACCAGAAAGTGATCGAGGAAGCGCCGTCGCCCTTCATCAATGACGCCACGCGCAAGGCCATGGGCGAGCAGGCGGTGCAACTGGCCAAGGCCGTCAACTACCAAAGCGCCGGCACCGTGGAGTTCGTGGTCGGCAAGGACCAGAGTTTTTATTTCCTGGAAATGAACACGCGCCTTCAGGTCGAGCACCCGGTCACGGAAAGCATCACCGGGCTGGATCTGGTGGAATTGATGATTCGCGTCGCGGCCGGTGAACAACTGCCGCTGACGCAGGAACAGGTCAAGAGCGATGGCTGGGCCATCGAATGCCGCATCAACGCCGAAGACCCTTTCCGCGGCTTCTTGCCTTCGACGGGGCGGCTTGTGCGGTTTCAGCCGCCCACCGAAACGATGTTTGCCTCAGACACCGGGCGCCTGTACGGCGTGCGGGTGGACACCGGCGTGCAGGACGGCGGCGAGATTCCGATGTTCTACGACTCGATGATCGCCAAGCTCATCGTGCATGGCAAGGACCGCCTGGACGCCATTGCCAAGATGCGTGAGGCGCTGAACAGTTTTGTGATTCGCGGCGTCAGCAGCAACATTCCGTTCCAGGCTGCCTTGCTGGCGCACCCCAAGTTTGTCGCGGGTGACTTCAACACCGGTTTTATTGCAGAAAACTATGCGCAGGGTTTTCGGGCCGAGGACGTGCCGCATGAAGATGCAGACTTTTTGGTCGCGCTGGCCGCCTATGTCAACCGCCGCATCAGGGCACGCGCTGCCGGCATCAGCGGGCAGATGCCTGGGCATGGGGTGCTGGTGGGTGAGGAATATGTGGTGATCGGCCTGGGCGACACCGGCCTGAACAAGCCGCAGCCTGCGGTGGTTCGCGATTTCCAGACCGTTTCGGGTTCAAGCGCCGTCGAGACAAGCGGCAAGCGGTACGAGATTTGCAGCGGCTGGCACCTGGGTGGCACGCGCATTCGCGGTACGGTCAATGGCCAGCCGTTTTCGGCGCAAGTCGAGCGCGGTGTCGGCAAGAATCCGCTCGCCCTGCGCATCATCCACAACGGCACCCGGCTGGACGCCATGGTGCTGACCCCGCGCGCGGCCGAGCTTCATGCGCTGATGCCTTTCAAGGCGGCGCCCGACATGAGCCGCTTTGTGCTGTCGCCCATGCCCGGCCTGCTGGTCGAGGTGGCGGTTCAGGTGGGCCAGAAAGTTCAGGCCGGCGAGCGCATCGCCGTGATCGAAGCCATGAAAATGGAAAACGTGCTGTTTGCTGCGGCTGATGGCGTGGTCGGAAAAGTGCTGGCAAGCCAGGGCGAGTCCCTGAGCGTTGACCAGCCGATTGTGGAGTTCGCATGATGTCCGGTAACCAGGCGCAACTGCAACGCCCCGCCCTGGCTGGCGTTCGCCCCTTCAAGGTGCTGGGCATCCAGCAAATCGCCATCGGATCGACTTCCAAGGACCGGCTGCGCACGCTTTGGGTGGACATGCTGGGGCTGGAGGTCACGGGCAACTTTGTCAGCGAACGGGAAAATGTGGATGAAGACATCTGCACCATCGGAAGCGGCCCGTTCAAAGTCGAGGTTGACCTGATGCAGCCAGTGGACATTGAGAAAAAACCCGCTGTCCACACCACGCCGCTCAACCATGTGGGCCTGTGGATTGACGACCTTCCTGCGGCGGTGGAGTGGCTGACCGCGCAGGGGGTGCGTTTTGCCCCCGGGGGCATTCGTCAGGGGGCGGCAGGTTATGACATCTGCTTCCTGCACCCGAAGTCAAACGACGAGTTTCCCATTGCGGGCGAGGGGGTGTTGATTGAAATGGTGCAGGCGCCGCCTGAAGTGGTCCGTGCTTTTGCCGCGCAGGCAGGCGGTCTGGCCTAAAAATCAACTATCTGCCGGGTTCCATTCATTCTCCGGCGTGCCGCGTGTTGCCAATGCACGCCGGGCCCGGGAGCGTTCAAGCGCAGCGTTGATGATGGCGCGTTTGCGTTCATCAGCACTGCCTGCGCCCGGTGCCGGCGCTTCAGAGAGCTCTGCTATTTGAGGGCGGGAAAGCGCGACTTCGGCTTCAATCCCATCGCTCTTGTCCTGAAGTTGATGGCCCTCCCTGAATTGGTGAAACTCATAGCGCGCGCGCGCCGTTCGGGCTTCCTCAGTTGACCACGCGCTCCAGCCGGTGCGCGAGCCCGTCACGTTTTCCAGGCTGATGCAGTCCACCGGACAGACCGGAAGGCACAACTCGCATCCGGTGCAGGATGACTCGATCACGGTGTGCATGAGCTTGTTGCTGCCCATGATGGCATCGACGGGACAGGCCTTGATGCACAGGGTGCACCCGATGCACCAGGACTCGTCTATGAAGGCAACAGTGCGGGGGCTTTCATCGCCATGGAGCGGGTTCAGTGCTTGAACAGGCAAACCCGTGATTGCAGCCAGGCGCTCGATGCCTGCCGCGCCGCCGGGCGGGCACTGGTTGATACTTGCCTGTCCGGTGGAAATGGCTTGCGCGTAGGCAGCGCAGTCTGCATAGCCGCAGCGTGTGCATTGCGTCTGGGGCAATGCCGAATTGATGTATTCGAAAATGGAGTTCGGGTCTGAGGGCTTCACAACGCCATTGTCCCACCGGCTCACGGCATCTAGATACTGGCGCTTTCTACAGTGTGAAAGCGCCAGGTTTTATCAAGCTGCAGATTTTTCCGGTGGAGTCGCGGGGGTTGACGCGACTTCAGGGCCAGCATCGGGCGCCGCTGCAGCCGTTGCATTGGGTACCTTGACAACCGGCGCCGTGTTGCTGACGGCCACCAGCACGGGCTTGACTGCTGATTTTTCAACTGGCAGTGTCTGTTCAGGCTTGGCCACTTCCATGGCGGCGGGGGTGCCGGCTTTGCCGGCTGATTTCAGTCCAGCCGGGGTTGTTTTGCCCCGGCGCTTGACCGCGGTTTTTTCAGCTTCTACCGCCACAGGCATTGCCAATGCCTCGACCGGTGCTGCCAATGCCGGCTTGGCTGCCCTGGTTGATTTAGCCGCCCTGGGTGATTTCACTGCACTTTTGGCATCAACTGCCAAAGACTTCTTGGCGGCTTGCGGCTGGTTGTGCCCAAGAATGAAAGTGGTTACCGCCGGATAGACGATATCGCGCCAGCGCCGGCCGCTGAATATGCCGTAATGGCCGGCACCTTTGGCTTCCAGGTGAACTTTTTGCCCATCTGCCACGCCGCTGCACATGTCGAGTGCAGCTCGGGTCTGGCCGGAGCCCGAAATGTCGTCCAGTTCACCTTCGACCGTCATGACCGCTGTGGTCTTGATGTCGCCGGGCTTGACCCGCTCCAGTACGCCATCCGGTGAAAGAACATCCCATGTGCCATTGACCAGTTTGAATTCCTGAAACACGGTCTTGATGGTTTCAAGGTAATAGTCCGCATCCATGTCCAGCACGGCGTTGTACTCGTCGTAAAACTTGCGGTGCGCCTCGGTGCTGGCGTCGTCGCCCTTGATCAGGTCCTTGAAATAATCGTAATGGCTGTTGGCATGCCGGTCCGGGTTCATCGCCACGAAGCCGGTGTGCTGCAAAAAGCCCGGATAGACCCGACGACCCTTGCCTGGAAAACTGGCCGGCACGCGGTAGATCACGTTGTTTTCAAACCATTCGTACGGCTTGGTCGTGGCCAGGTTGTTGACCGAGGTCGGCGAGCGGCGGGCATCGATCGGGCCGCCCATCATGATCATGGACAGCGGGGTTTTTTCACCGCGTGAAGCCATCAGGGAAATGGCGGCAAAGACGGGAACGGTCGGCTGGCAAACGCTGATGACGTGGCAGTTGCCATACTTGCCTTGCAGATGGCGGATGAATTCCTGCACATAGTTGACATAGTCGTCGAGGTGAAAAGCACCTTCGGACAAGGGAACGTTGCGGGCATTTTTCCAGTCGGTGATATAGACCTTGTGGTCCTTCAGCATGGTTTTGACCGTGTCGCGCAGCAAGGTGGAATAGTGGCCGGACAAAGGCGCCACCATCAGCACGGCTGGCTGGTTCTTCAATTGGGTCAGCGTCTCGGAATCGTCGGTAAAGCGTTTGAACCGGCGGAGTTCGCAAAAAGGCTTGTCCATTTCGACACGCTCATGAATGGCCAGGCTCACGCCTTTTTTGTTCATCTCCACCTGGTGAATGTCAAAGGATGGCTTTTCGTAATCCTTGCCCAGGCGGTAGATCAGGCTGTAACCCGCTGCAACGCGCTGGGCCAATGGCGTCTTGCCCATGGGCGACAGCGAGCCGCTGTACAGCTTTGCGGCGGCTTGCGCAAAATCAACGAAGGGTTCCATCAGCGTCCGCTGGGATTCATAAAGTTGATACAGCATGAGAACGAACCTTTTGGTTAAAACTGGTCAAAAACAGGAGATATGTTGCAGTGCAATATAACAGGCGCGCCTGAGGGGCAGTTGACGCTGAATACAAATGAGCAAGGTTTTTTGATTGGCGACGACATGAAATTCATACATTTTTTATGGATTGAAACAAATATTTCATACCGGATTAAATTTTTGCCTGATGTTATTCCTTTTTGCCTTTGTAGACAGCGAGCCTCTGGCCGCGCATCGGCAAGCCTTGCCTGGCAAGGCGGCAGGGCGACAATGACTGCTGGCCTTCAATACGCATGAATTGATTTATTTCACCCGACCAACACACAAATGCTCAACTCACTTGATGCCAGCGCGCTGGACCGCCTGCCTTCGCTCAAAAAATCGGACAGGATGCCTGTGCTGTTCATGGGCCATGGCAGCCCGATGAACGCCATTGGCGACAACGAGTACCGCCGCAGCTGGCAGGCGCTGGGTGCCCGGTTCGGTTCGGATATGCCGCGCCCGCAAATGATTCTGTGCATTTCGGCCCATTGGCTGACCCAGGGCTGGTGGCTCACGGCCATGGCGCAGCCCAAAACCATCCATGATTTTGGAGGATTCCCCCAGGAATTGTTTGAACAGCAGTACCCCGCGCCTGGGGACCCCGATGCCGCGCAGGCCATCAGCTTGCTGGTCAGGCAAAGAGCTTCGGTTCCCTTGGGACTCGACACCAGCGAATGGGGGCTGGACCACGGCAGCTGGGGAGTCCTGAAACCCATGTTCCCGGATGCCGACATTCCGGTGATCCAGCTCAGCATGGACTACGCGCGCGCGCCTGAAGACCATTACGCGCTGGCCAGGCAACTCCGGGCTTTGCGCCGCCGGGGCGTCCTGATTGTGGCCAGCGGCAACATCGTACACAACCTGCAGCGAATGCAGCGCGGTGCAGCCAGCAGCCAGGCTTTTGACTGGGCGCTGGAATTCGATCAGACAATCGGAGGCTATGTTCAGCAAGGCAACCTGGACGCCTTGCAGAATTTCCTGAAACTCGGCTCGCTTGCCAAAATGGCGCATCCCACGCACGAGCATTTTTTGCCATTGCTCTACGCGGCTGGCGCCGTTGAAGCCGGCGAGCCCATGCGCTTCATGAACACCAGCTTTCAGGGCGGCTCGATTTCCATGCGCTCGGTGGTTTGGGGCTGAAACCGAGGGGCGGTAAAAACAGCGGTGGCTGATTGAACGGGCTAGGGCTGAACCCTTTGCAACGAGTTGGAAAGTTTATAAAAAGTACCGGTCAGCAGGATGCTGGCCGGCATGTCGGGAAAAGCTCTTCAATAAAACAATGAAGGCTTATTCCTTGATGTCGACGCCGTAAAAGTTATGCCGGCCAAACGGTGAGTTCTTGTAGTCGATTACATTCTTGCGCACGGGCTTGAGCTGCACCGCATGGGCAATGGTGAACCAGGGCGCCTGCTCCTTGAAGATCACTTGCGCCTGCTGGTAGAGTTTGTTGCGTTCGGCCGTGCTGGTCACGGTTTTGGCCTTCAGCACCACATCTTCATAAGGCTGGTAGCAGAACTTGGCAATGTTGCTGCCACTGACCGATTGGGCCGAAGCGCAGCCGAGCAGGGTGTACATGAAGTTGTCCGGATCACCGTTGTCCCCCGTCCAGCCCAGCATGCCCATCTGGTGCTCGCCGGCCTGCAAGCGCTTGCGGTATTCGCCCCATTCAAAGCTCTTGATTTCGGCCTTTACGCCTACTTTGACCAGGTCGGCCTGCATCAGCTCGGCAATGCGCTTGGCGTTCGGGTTGTAGGGGCGCTGCACGGGCATGGCCCAAAGGTCGGTGGTGAAGCCGTCAGGGTAGCCGGCCGCGGCCAGCAGTTTCTTGGCGGCCTCCGGGTTGTATTCGTCATCCTTGATGGCGTTGTTGTAGGCAGCCATGCTCGGTGGAATGGGATTTTTGGCGGCAATGCCGGTGCCCAGATACACGCCGTCCACAATGGCCTGCTTGTTGATGGACATGTTGACGGCCTTGCGAACACGCACATCGTCAAAAGGTTTTTTGGTGGTGTTGTAGGCTAGGTAACCAACGTTCAGGCCGGGTTGCTCCAGCACCTGGATGTTCGGGTCCTTGCGGATCGCCTCCAGGTCGGCCGGGTTGGGGTAAGGCATGACATGGCATTCGCCCTTTTGCAATTTCGCCCAACGCACCGATGCGTCGGGCGTGATCGAGTACACCAGGTCGTCGATCTTGGCCTTGCCGGCCCAGTGCTGGGCAAACGCCTTGTAGCGGATGACTGCGTCTTTCTGGTACTGCAACAGCGAGAAGGGACCCGTACCGATCGGGTCCTGGTCGATTTTTTCCGGCGTACCGGCCTTGAGCATGGCGTCGGCGTATTCCTTGGACTGGACTGCAGCGTAAGGCATGGCCAGATTGGCCAAAAACGGGGCTTCGGGCTTGTTCAGCGTGATCTTGACCGTGTAGTCATCGACCTTTTGCACCGATGTCAGCAGCTTTGGCATGCCCATGTCGCTGAAGTAGGAATGGTTGGGGCTGGTGACTTTGAAAAAGGGGTTGTCCTCTTTCCACTGGCGCTCGAACATGAAAAGCACGTCGTCGGCATTGAAGTCGCGGGTCGGCTTGAAGCTCTTGCTGGTGTTGTGCCTTTTCACGCCCTTGCGCAGGTAAAACGTGTTCTCCTTGACATCGGCTGAAATGTCCCATTTTTCGGCAAGTCCGGGGATAACTTTGGTGCCGCCGCGCTCAAATTCGACAATGCGGTTGTAGATGGGTTCGTTGGCATCGAACGAGGTTCCCGTGGTGTTGACACCCGGATAGAAGTTTTCCGGACTGCCTTCAGAGCAAAAAACCAGGGTCTTGGCCGAAACGGGCGAAAGCGCCAGCAGCGCAGGCAGGGCAATGGCGCACAGCAGCGCACGCTGCACGGGGCGCAGCCGGCTGGCAGGTGGTGGGGTCTGAGTCATCTGACGGTTTCCTTCGGGTTGATGCTGCAAAGCAGCGGGCTTGCGGCCGGGTCGAACAACACTTGTGGTGCGGCTTTCTCCAGTCATCGGAAGCGTGATCGGCAACCGGTGCACTGGATGCCCAGGGGCCTGATCACGCAGTAAGAAAATTTTCTGCATAGTGGCATGCAACCTGTCGTCCTGCAAGCTCCCGCAGCACTGGCCTTTCAGCGCGGCAGCGTTCGGTCACCAGCGGGCAGCGGGTTGAAAATACGCAGCCCCTGGGCGGATTGAGCGGCGACGGCAACTCGCCCTTGAGCACAATCCGGTGACGGGCGGCGCTGCTGCCGGCCAGGCCCGGCGTGGAGGCCAGCAGGGCCTGGGTATACGGGTGCAGCGGCTGCGCAAACAATGCATTTTTTTCGCCTTGCTCCACGGCGTGTCCCAGATACATCACAAGGACATCATGGGCAATGTGCCGAACCACGCCCAGATCGTGCGAGATGAACAAATAGGCCAGCCCCATGGACTGCTGCAGGTCACCCAGCAAATTGAGCACCTGGGCCTGGATGGATACGTCCAGCGCCGACACCGGCTCGTCGGCCACCACCAGTGCCGGGTTGAGCATCAGGGCCCGGGCTATGGCAATGCGCTGGCGCTGTCCGCCAGAAAACATATGCGGGTAACGGTCATAGTGTTCGGGGCGCAGGCCGACCAGCGCCAGCATGGACCGCGCTTTTTCGGCACGTCGGGGCGCTGGCAGGGCGGTGTTGATTTCAAGCGGCGCCTCCAGGATGGCGCCAATTTTCTTGCGCGGATTGAGCGATCCATACGGGTTTTGAAACACCAGCTGCACGGCTTTGCGAAGCTTCAGGCGTTCGTCGCCATGGCCATTGACGGCATCGACACCGGTGATGTTGAGCTGTCCGCTGCTTGGGGTTTCGATCAGTGACACCATGCGCGCCAATGTGGATTTGCCACAGCCGGACTCGCCCACCACCGCCAGCGTCTTGCCCGCCTGAACCGTGAACGAAACACCGCCCACGGCCTGCAGTTGGTCGGGCTGGCGCATGAAGCCGCGGCTTATCGCATAGACCTGCTTCAGGTTGATGGCCTGGACCACCGGGACCGTGGTCGGCGCGGTCATTGCGTAGCCTCTGTCGCAAAGCCCGTGTCACGCTCCAGGGCCGCCTCCCGGCCGGGGTCTCCCAGCGGGTAATGGCAACGCACCATGCCGTCTTTCCAGGCGCGCAGCAGCGGCCGCTCGTTGCGTGAATGGTCGGTGGCGTAGCCGCAGCGCGGCGCAAACAGGCAGCCGGCCGGCCGGTCGTGCAGTCCTGGCACCATGCCGGGAATGGTGGCCAGGCGCGCACTGCCATCGCTGCGCTCGGGCAGGGCGGCCAGCAGCGCTTCGGTGTAGGGGTGCTGGGGCGTGTTGAACAAGGCATGCGCGTCTTGCTCTTCCATGATCTGGCCTGCGTACATGACGGCGACGCGCTGCGCCATCTCGGACACCACGCCCATGTTGTGGGTGATCAGCACCAGCGCCATGCCACGTTCCTGTTGCAGGCTGCGCAACAGGTCCAGGATTTGGGCCTGGATGGTGACGTCGAGCGCAGTCGTGGGTTCATCGGCAATCAGCAAGCGGGGGTTGCAGGCAATCGCCATGGCAATCATCACGCGCTGGTTCATGCCGCCCGACACCTGGTGCGGATAGGCTTTCAGACGGCTTTCAGGCGCCGGAATGCCGACTTGCTCCAGCAGTTCGATGGCCTTGCGGTTGGCTGCCTTGCGGTCCAGGCCCAGGTGCAGCCGCAGGGTTTCGGTAATCTGGTAGCCCACCGTGAAGCAAGGGTTCAGGCTGGTCGTAGGGTCCTGGAAAATCATGGCAACGTCTTTGCCGGTGAGCTTGCTGCGCTCGCTGCCCGACAAGGCCAGCAGATCATGGCCGGCAAAACGAAGCTTGTCGGCGCGCACCCGGCCCGGGTACGACACCAGACCCATCAGCGCCATCATGGTGACGCTTTTGCCCGATCCGGATTCGCCGACGATGCCCAGGACTTGGCCTTCCTCCAACGTCAGGCTGACGCCGTCCACCGCATGCATCACGCCGTTTTGCGACGGAAATTCGACGGAAAGATTTTCTATTTCAAGCAGGGCCATGGGTATTTACCAGCTTCAACGCTTCAGTTTGGGATCGAACGCATCGCGAAGTCCATCGCCCAGCAGGTTGAAGGCCAACACCGTGATCAGGATGGCGAGGCCCGGAAAAGTCACCACCCACCAGGCACGCAATACAAATTCCCGGGCATCGGCCAGCATGGTTCCCCATTCTGGCGAAGGCGGCTGGGCGCCCAGGCCCAGAAAGCCCAGCGCTGCCGCATCAAGAATGGCGGTCGATACGCCCAGCGACGCCTGCACGATCAGCGGCGCGGTGCAATTGGGCAAGATCTCGCTGAACATCAGCCGCGCCCGGCCCGCGCCGCTCATGCGTGCAGCTGTGACGTAGTCGCGCGAAGTCTCGGCAATCACGGCGGCACGGGTAATACGGACGTAATGCGGCAGCACCACAATGGCCACGGCCAGCATGGCATTCATCAGCCCTGGGCCCAGGATGGCCACGATCACGATGGCCAGCAGCAAGCTGGGCAGCGTCAGGATGATGTCCATCAGGCGCATGATGGCGATTTCAAAAATACCCCGAAAAAATCCGGCCAGCAGCCCCAGCACGGTGCCGACCACCACCGAAATCGCCACCACGGCCAGTCCAATGACCAGCGACAGGCGGGCGCCGTACATCAGCCGCGACAAGATGTCCCGGCCGATGGCATCGGTGCCCAGCGGGTAGGACCAGGAACCGCCAGCCTGCCAGGCCGGCGGTTTGAGAAATACCAAGTTGTTGGTGATGTTGGGTGCATGCGGTGCTAGCAGCGGGGCAAAAAGCGCCACCAGCAGCACGCCCACGACAATGACCAGCCCGATCAGCGCGCCACGGTTAGTGCTGAAATAACTCCAGAATTCACGCAGCGGGTGCACCGGCGCAGGGGCAAGGCTGGTTTTTTGGATGGCCGTGCTCATCGCTGGTGCCTGATGCGTGGATTGATTATGCCGTAGGTGATGTCCACCATCAAATTGACCGCCATGACGATGGAGCCCAGCAGCAGGATGCCGCCCT
>JAQGMZ010000227.1 GCA_028292045.1 Polaromonas sp.
GCGAATCTTCTTCCAGGTTGACGATCAGGCGCACCTCGCCCAGGCCGTACAGGTCGACCTTTTTCGAGCGGTGCCGGCCGATGCGGCGAAAGCCGCTGGCCTGCAGCCAGGCCTCAAGCCGCTGCCCGGCGGCCGGGTCGACCGCGAACTCGACGAACGCCCAGCCGGTGAGCAGCGGCGCGGGGGGCGGGGCGAACAGCGCAGCCGGGCAGGCGGCGCCGTCCTTCGCCTGGCTTTGCCGCACCTGGTCTTCGAGCCACAGGAGCGAGCGCTTGGCGTCGACCGCGTTGGCCCGGGCGGGCGCGGCGCGGAACTCGTCGTTGAAGACTTCCAGCGACAGCGGGCCGGTGTAGCCCGCGTCGATCACGGCGCGGGTGAATTTGGTGATTTCCAGCTCGCCCTGGCCCGGAAAGCACCGGTAATGGCGGCTGTGGCTCAGCACGTCGGTGTTCACCCACGGCGCATCGGCCAGCTGGACAAAGAAGATCTTGTCGCCCGGGATGTCCGCAATCGGCAGCGGGTCGTCGCGCAGCGCCAGCGTGTGAAAGCTGTCCAGCGTCAGGCCCAGGTGCGCATGGTCGGCGCGCCGGACCACGTCCCAGACCTGCGAAAATCGGTTGATCCGGCTGCCCCAGGCCAGCGCCTCGTAGGCAATGAACAGGCCGCGCTGCGCGGCGCGGTCGGCCAGCTGGCGGAACTGACCGGCCAGCTGCTCGGTGTCGTCCGGCGCGTCGGGCTGCACGTTCGAGCAGACCAGGATCATCGAGGTGCAGAGTTCGTGCATCACGTCGAACTTGCGCTCGGCGCGCTCCAGGTTGCGCGCCAGTTGCGCCGGCGAGCGCGCATCGAAATCGCGAAACGGCTGGAACAGGTCGATGGTCAGGCCCAGGTCCTGGCAGATCTGGCGCACCTCGCGCGGCGAGCCGGGGAACTGCAGCAGGTCGTTTTCAAAGATCTCCACGCCATCGAAGCCGGCCGCCGCGGCCGCCTGCAGCTTTTCGCGCAACATGCCGGACAGGCAGACGGTGGCAATTGAATGGCGCATGGTATGGGCTCGTTAATGGGGTTGGGCAGTGTCAGGCCTTGGCGGCGGATTGCGCGGCCGACACACCGGCGCGCAGCCCGAGCAGGTAGCTGTCCACGCCAAAGCCGCAGATCTGGCCCATGACGATTTCGCCAAACACCGACACATGGCGAAACGCTTCGCGCGCATGGATGTTGGACATGTGCAGCTCGACGATAGGGCAGGTCAGGATGGCCAGCGCATCGCGGATGCCGTAGCTGTAGTGGGTCCAGGCGCCGGCGTTGATCAGCACCGCGTCCACGCCGTCGGCATAGCCCTGGTGGATGCGCTCGCACATGGCGCCTTCGCTGTTGGTCTGGAAGCATTCCACCTGCGCGCCCAGTTCCTGGCCCAGCGCCGCCAGGCTGGCATTGATCTCGTCCAGCGTGATGGTGCCGTACTGCCTGGGGTCGCGCTTGCCGAACATGTTGTGGTTGATGCCGTGCAGCATGAGGATTTTCATGGGGTGTCCTTCAGGGGTGGATGAATAAGAGGAAAAACAAGGTCAGGGGGCGTCGTCAAAAGCCCTGGATCTGCACGGTCCGGCCGGATGCCGCCGCCTCGGCAATGGCCTCGGTGACGCGCAGGTTGAGCAGGCCGTCGCGGGCGCTGACCAGCGGCTCGGCTTCGCCGCGCACCACCTGGCCGAAATGCTCCATCTGGTGCTTGAGCGGGTCGTCCCGCACCAGCCCGACCACGCCCACCTCGAAGTCCTTCCACCAGGAGCGGTCTTCCGGGCGCGGATAGGTCTTCAGCCGCATGGTGGGCACCGACAGGGCGCCGTTGGTGCCGGTGATGACGTAGCAGTCTTCATCGGCATGGCTGGGGTAGGCTTTGTTTTCCTGGCTGGTCTGCTCCCAGCTGCGCGGGCAGGCGGCGGTGTCGCTCAGCATGAAGCTGCCCAGCATGCCGTTGGCAAAGCGCAGGTTGATGGCCACCGTGTCCTCGACCGCGAAACCGCGCGCGGCGTGGCTGGAAAACACCTGCACCGCCGTGATCTCGCCGCACAGCATGCGCAGGCTGTGCACTTCGTGGATCATGTTCAAGAGAATCGGGCCGCCGCCTGCCTCGCGCCGCCACGGACCGTCGGCAAAATACGCGTCGGGCTTGTAAAACGTGGCGCTGCCCATCACGGCGACCAGCGTGCCCAGCTTGCCCGAATCCACCACTTCCTTCGCCTTGGCCATGATCGGGCTGTGCGCGCGGTGGTGGCCGATCAGCACCCGGGCTCCGGTACGCGCCACCTCGTCCAGCAGCCGCCGGCCTTCGGCCACGGTGGTCGCAACCGGCTTTTCCAGCAGGATGGGCAGGCCGGCGGCGATGCATTGCAGGGCTTGCGGCACGTGCAGCGCATTGGGCGTGGCCAGGACCAGGCCGTCGGGGCGCTGCTGCGCCAGCAGCTCGTCGATCGAGGCATACAGCGGCACGCCGGCCCGGGCGGCCACGCCCGCTGCGGCGGGCGACGGATCGACGATGGCGCTCAACGCGCAGCTCGGGCTGGCCAGCGTCACGTTGATATGGGCCTGGCCGATGTAGCCGGCGCCGGCCACGGCAATGCGGGTTTTGTGCATGGTGTGCGCCCCGTGCGGGGCTGAATCGACCGGAAGATGAAAAAAAGCCTGCCCGCAGGGGGGCAGGCGGCGCACTACTTACTTGCGGGCCTTGGCGAGCTCGTCCTGAATTTCCTTGACGGTATCCTGACCCACGGTCACGGCGTACTTGGCAATCACCGGGCGCATCTTGTCGCGCAGTTTGTCCAATTCAGCGGCAGGCAACTCGTTGGCCTGCATGCCGGCTTTTTTCAGGGCTTCAAGTGCTGTACCCGAAGCTTCGCGCGCTGCCAGGCGCTGGGTCCTGGTGGCTTCGATAGCGGCGTCGCTGACGATCTTCTTTTCTGCAACCGACAGCGTGTCCCAGAACTTCTTGCTCATGATGACCGACTGCGGGTTGTAGACGTGGTTGGTGATCGTGAGGTACTTCTGGACTTCATTGATCTTGTTGGCCTGGATCACCGTGAACGGGTTCTCATGGCCGTCAATTGCTTTGGCTTCAAGCGCGCCATAGACCTCGGGGAAGGCCATGGGCGTCGGGTTGGCGTCCAGCGCCTTGACCCAGTCCAGGTTGATCGGGTTCGGGATCACGCGGATCTTCAGGCCGGCGAAGTCTTCCACCTTGGCGATGGGCCGCTTGCTGTTGGTCATGTTGCGAAAGCCCAGCTCAAAATAGGTCAGGCCAATCATGCCTTTGTCCTGCAGCTTGGCGTGCATTTTCTTGCCGAAAGGACCATCGACCACGGCATCGGCCTCTTTGCTGTTGGCAAACAAGAAAGGAAAGTCGTAAATCGCGAATTCCTTGACCTGGCTGGCCAGGATGCCCGAGTTCATCGAAGCCATCTCAATGGTGCCGCCCTGCAAAGCCGAAACCGTGGGCGCGTCGCCGCCGAGCACGCCGCCGGGGAACAGGTTGACCTTGATCTTGCCGCCGGACTTGGCTCCGACGATCTCGGCAAACTTTTCCATGCCGGTCACGATCGGGTGGCCCTTGGGGTTCTGGGTGGCGAACTTGATGGTGCGCTCCTTGATGTCCTGCGCGCCGGCCATGCCGAAGGCAGCCAGGGCAACGGCGGCCACCAGCGTTTTGATCATCATGCGTTTCATTTATGTCTCCTGAAGGAAATTCACAGTACGCGAAAAAACATAGTGCGGGGCATGGCGTACCAGTCACGCCCCGC
>JAQGMZ010000011.1 GCA_028292045.1 Polaromonas sp.
GCTCCAGATCGGCTATTCGCCGGCTGAGGGCGGAAGGCGCAATGTGTTCCTTCAAGGCGCCACGGGCAATGGAGCCTTCCCGCGCAACGGCAACAAAAAGGCGCAAGCTGTAGGGATCGATCCGCAGACTGGTGGGAGGTTTCATTCAGAACGTAGTATCGCCCTTGGGAAAGCGAGCCGGCCTAGTGCGCCATGGCAGCTTTGGTGCTTGTCCAACGCTTGACGCGTTTCAAGAGTCTTTCTGCCGCGACTGGCGATGCGGGTGTGGGACTCGGTAGGCTTTGGTATGCAGCCGCCAACAAGTGAGGCCCCGCAAGAATTGCTGCGGAATTTACCCGGGCAGTGCTTGCAGGCGCGGCGTAAGTGGCGATTTTCAGGATTCCTGTGCTTTCAGTTCGGCATGCGCTCCGGCTTGAACCGATATATGGCGGCTGCGCCACAGCACCACCAGGCTCATGGCGGCGGAGGCCAGCAGGGCGGTCTTGATGGAAAAGTGGGTGGCCACCTGCCCCCACAAGGCCGCTCCGACGGCGCTGCCGCCCATGATGGCCATCTGGTAGATGGCCATTCCCCTGGCGCGCATGCCATTGGACAGCACCAGTTGGGCAGACATGGTGAAAGTGTTCACTACGCACAGCCAGACGCCGCCTGACAAGGCCAGCGCCGGCGCCAGCACCCAGACCGACGGTGCCAGCGCGGCGACCGCCGTGGCCAGCGCGTAGAGCACCACGCCTACCGCCACCACCCGGTCGCGAGATGCAGAGTCCGACACCCGCGGCAGCACCACGGCCGACACGACCGCGCCGACACCCAGGGAAGCCAGCAGCATGGTGTAGGTCGTGGCGTCGGCATTCAAGCCCTTGGCCACCAGCGGGAGCAGGGCGATCAGGCCGATGGAATGCAGGAAGAACTCGAACACGCGCAGCAACACATTGCGCAGCAGCGGTGAACTACGCACAAAGGCCAGGCCGCCCCGCATCGTGGCCAGCATTCCCTCGCGCTGATGGACGGGCTGGCTTGAATTAGGGCCGGACTTGAGGATCAGCACGCACGACAGGATGGACAGCGAGGCGTTGAGCGCAAACACGGCGCCCATGCCGAGCGAGGCCATGACCACGCCAGCCAGCAAGGGGCCGGCAATGCGCGACACATTGATGGCCAGCGCATTGAGCGTCAGGGCGGATGTCAGTTGCTCGCGCGGCACCAGGGTCGGCACGATCGCCGAAAACACCGGGAAGCGCATGGCCAGGCCAATGCCATTGGCAAAGCACAGCAGCAGCAGCCAGTTGGCCGTCAGCCAGCCGCCGACGGCCAGCACTGCCAGGGCGGCAGACACCAGGGCAATCCAGAACTGGGCAAAAGCATACAGCCGCTTGCGGTTGACCATGTCGGCCAGGGCGCCACTGGGCAAGCCCAATAGAAATAGCGGCAGGCTGGCCGAAGCCTGCACCAGCGCCACCATCATCGGCCCCTCGGTCAGCTGGGCCATCAGCCAGGACGCGCTTACATCGTTCATCCACATGGTCATGTTGCCGGCCAGCCAGGCCAGCCAGAGCATGCGGAAAACACGGTTTTCAAGGGGCGCCAGCAAGGACGAGGGAGTAGGGGATGGGGGGATCGTTGGCGCCATGTATCAGGCAGGTTAGCATTAAACTAAACACAATGCACTAAAACGTATAAATTCACAGATCCACTATTCAACACATTTCATGCCTTGATAAAATGCCCAAGTGAACGAGGCGAATAAACACTAAGGGTTAACGTGAATAAAATATGATTTTTACTTCAAAATTAATTTTTTTGCTTAACCGGTTCACGCAAAAACAGGGAGTAACAAGAGAAATCAAGGGATTTTGTGTACATTGAAGGATAAAGTGTTTATATTTAAAGTTCGCCCAGCGAGGGCGGATCTAAAGGAGACCCTACATGCTTACCCAGACCAGTCCCACGTTGGCAGATGGAACCAAGGCCGCCGACCTGGTGAACATCGCGACCCGCGAGGTTCAGATGCGCGCCCTGTCTGACCCTGAACTGTACGAACTCGAGATGGAGCGAATTTTTGGAAAGACCTGGATTTTGCTGGGCCATGAGTCCGAAATTCCGAATTCAGGCGATTTCATGGTCCGCGACCTGGGTTCCGACTCGGTGATCGTGACCCGCGACAAGACCGGCGCCGTCAATGTCCTCCTCAACGTGTGTTCGCACCGCGGCATGCGCATCTCGACGGTCGACGCGGGCAACACCCAGATCCACACCTGCATTTACCACGGATGGGCGTTTCGCCCGACCGGCGCCTTCCTGGCCGCGCCGGTCGAGAAAGAATGCATGCACGGCAAGATCATGACCAAAGAGCAGCTTGGCCTGACGCGGGCGCGGGTGTCGCTGTACGGCGGATTGGTTTTTGCAACCTGGAATATCGACGGCCCTTCCTTTGAAGAGTTCCTGGGCGACACCAAGTGGTACTACGACATGCTGTTTTGCCGCACCGACAAGGGCATGGAGGTTCTTGGCCCGCCGCAGCGCTTCACCGTGCGCGCCAACTGGAAGGCTGCCGGCGAGCAGTCGGCGGCCGACGGATACCATACGCTGACCCTGCACCGCTGGCTCGGCGAGATTGGCGGCTATTCCAAAAAAGGCGAAGGCGAGAGCGGCGGCGGCGACCTGAGCCCGGAAATGTACGGTGTCGAGGTCAGCTCGCCGCACGGTCATGCGCTGCGCTGCATTGACCTGGGCCGAAAAATCCGGCGCCTGACGGGCCTGGACCCGGACAAGCTTTCGGTTGAAGAAAAGCTGAACGCCCTGCCGCCCGTGGGCATCACCCCTGAAATGGTGCCGCAGCTGCAGCGCAACCTGAGCGCCGACCAGCTCAAGGTGCAGACCACGATGCCGCCCCAGGTTGGCGGTATTTTTCCCAACGTGCTGTTTGGCTTTGTCTACATTCCTCAGGCCGATGGCACCGTGGTGGGTTCGATGACCATGCACGCCTACGTGCCCAAGGGGCCGGACAAGCTGGAATTCGTCAACTGGATTTTTGCCGAAAAGGACGCGTCGCCCGAGTTGCGCGAAAAGATGCTCAAGCAGACCATCCAGCTGTTTGGCACATCCGGCATGGTCGAGCAGGACGACTCCGACACCTGGCCGCATATGACGCTGGCTGCCAAGGGCGCCATGGGCAAAAAGCAGACCATGAAATACCAGGCGGTGTATGAGACCGGCAAGCCTGAAGGCTGGCCCGGCCCCGGCATCGTCAACGAAGGCTTCACCAAGGACGACACGCAATGGCACTGGTGGCTGCATTGGCGCGAACTGATGTCGGCCTCGCATTGACCGCCCAGAGCACCATTTTTTAGGAAAACAAACATGAGCGAAGTAACAGAACGCCCGCCAGTCCTGCCGCAAACCAGTTCGCAGCGCGTGCCCATCGGATCGCCCCTGTACAACCAGGTGGTCGAGTTTTTATACGATGAAGCCTGCATGCTGGACGAGATCCGGCTCAAGGACTGGGGCGCGACCCTGGCCGAAGACCTGGTCTACACCGCACCGCTGCGCCAGACCAGGACGATGGCCAATCAAGCTGCCAGCATAGTCCGGACCATGCAGCACTACCATGACGACTATCGCTCGATCATGGGCCGCATCATGCGCCTGACCGGCACGAAAAGCGCCTGGGCCGAAGACCCGCCGTCCCGCACGCGCCGCCTGGTCACCAACGTGCGTGTCCAGACGACTGGCAAGCCCGATGAATTCAAGGTTTTGAGCTACATGCTGATCACCCGCAGCCGATTCAATTTCGACGACTTCGATCTGATCAGCGGCGAGCGAAACGATGTGCTGCGCAGGAGCGGCGACACCTTCAAGCTGGCAAGCCGCGAAGTCATTCTGGACCAGGCCGTGCTGGGCACGCCTAACCTGGCTATTTTTCTGTAGCCTGGTTAACCTGTCATCACGTAACGGCCTCTCTGGGGTCGTTTTTTTTGCCTGTCTGCTGGAATTCAGGAAATTCGACGCCTACGCGCTGCCCATATCGTTGAAGGCAAGCCAGTCCCGGTCATCGACGCACAAGCGCTCGGGCAGGTCGGCAAAGTCCCAGGTGGAGCCGATCATTCGGAGCGCCTGGTCGGCGCGCCGGGGTTGCTGGGAGTAGCAGTGCGCGTTGGGGTGGGCATGCACTTGCGCATCCAGGTTCATGCCCCTTCCTTTTGAAATGCCGACGGCCCGCCGAAGGACCAGGGCCGCCTCGGACTCCTCCGGCGCCAGCGTGCCGAGCGCCCAGCGCGCCATGCCCTGGTAAATATCCATGCCAGTGTAGGGATCGGGCCCCTGGATCACGGTATCGAGCACCTCCCATTCCAGCAGCACAGCCCCGTCCCGCAACAGGCGCGCGCGCGTTCGCCGGTCCACCCGCAGGGGCACTTCCATGTCGTACTGGCGCTGCGCTGTGCCGCGGGCGGCCGCTGCAATGGCCAACCCGGTCAATTCCAGCAAATGCGTGCATTGCTCGGTCGGCTGGGTGACGCGCGTGACCTCATGCGCGATAGGGGAAAGCTTCATGCCGAGCAAGTGGTCGAGTTCCGCCACCGCGTTGCCGCACAGCGAATACGGGCGTCGCGGGGCGCTTGCGGCGATTGTCGCGACCAGTCCGTCCCGGCAGACCAGCTCGACCCGGAAATGGTGAAAGTCGTCTTCCAGGACTGCGCGCACCCGGGTGTGCGCGGGGTTGATTTCACTGCGGATGATGATGCGGCGTCTGAACATGGCGTGGAATCCCGGTTGCGCGCATTTTGGCGCTATGGCGTTCCTGGACGCCGGTTGCTTAGGGAAAGTATTGCTGACACTTTTGTTCTTAAAGTGTACGATACATCTAAATGTGTTCAATTTAATAGAAAGTTTTGCATGGCTTTGCTCCAGAACAGGGTTGCACTCATCACCGGCGCCGGCGGAGGCATAGGCCGCGGCGTCGCATTGGCTTTTGCCAAGGAAGGCGCCACGGTGGTGATTGCGGAAATCGACGAGTCAACGGGCTTGCAGGTCGAGCAGGAACTGAAGGCGCTTGGCGCCCGCGCCTTGTTTGTCAAGACCGACGTAACCCGGAAAGCGTCCATCGAGGCTGCCGTGCAGGCCGCCGTCGACCAATTCGGCAGCCTGGACATCCTGGTCAACAACGCCTTCATTCCCACGCCAAATGTGCTGCTGGAAGACAAGACCGACGAGATGCTGGAAAGTACATTGACCTCGTCGCTGTGGGCAAGCTGGTGGGCCATGCGCGCCGCCATGCCGCACATGCGCAAGCAGTGCTGGGGCCGCATCGTCAATTTTTATTCCATAGACACCGAAACCGGCGCCTGGCTGCATGCGGACTACAACACGGCAAAAGCCGGCATTGTCGGCCTGACGCGCAGCGCGGCTTCCGAATGGGGCCGCTTCAACATCACCGTCAACGCGATTGCGCCGACGGCCATGGGCGCGACTTTCTTCAAGCTTGCAGCAGAAAACCCGGGTTTTGCGGAACGTTCGGCGGCGGCGCGCCCGCTGGGCCGTTCGGGCGATCCTGAACTGGACATTGGTCCGGCCGTGGTGTTTTTGTCGTGCGAGATGTCACGCTACGTGACTGGCGAAACGCTGCACGTGGACGGCGGCCTTCACCTGCCTGGCTACAACTCGCGGCCTGCCCATGTGCCGGTACGCGAATATTGAAAGTCGGCCACAGCCCCTGCCCGGGGTGCCTGACCCCAGGCAGGCGGCCTGCTAAACCGATTCCGCTGACGACACCAGCAGCAGCCGCGCCACATTGGCCCGGTCGGGCTGGGTCAGCATGAACGTGACCGCAGCGGCAATATCGGCCGGGTCCAGCTGTGGCGTCTGATCGGCCCGAACCGCTTCGCCCCGGGCTCGCATGTGATCGAAAATCTCGGTGTCGGTGGTGCCGGGCGCAATGGTCCCGACCCGGACGCCAGAGCCCTTGAGTTCCACGCGCAGCGCCGAGGTGAAGATTTCCAGTGCATGCTTGAGCCCGCTGTAGACGCCCACCGATGACGAACTGAGGTAGGCGCCGATGCTGGAGACGTTGACGATAGCGCCGCTGCCCTGGGCTTTGAAGCCGCGCGCGAACACATAGGATGCGCGTACCACGGCATCAAAGTTCACCCGCGTCATTTGCGCCAGTGCCTCCAGGTCCATCGTTTCCAGCGTGCCGGCCACGAACATGCCTGCATTGTTGACCAGAATATCAACACGGCCGAAGCGGCTGACTGCCAGATCCATCAGCGCTTGCGGGGTTTCAGGCAACTCGATTGGCGCTGCCAGGTAGGCACAAGGCCCGGGCAAGTCAGCGGCCAGGGCTTGCAGCCGGCTTTCCCGCCGGGCGGTGATCACCAGCTTGACGCCCCGGGCGCTCAACTCTCTAGCAATTGCTTCGCCAATGCCTGACGATGCGCCGGTGATGACGGCAACCTTGTCGCGTAATTCCATGCGTTTGTCCTAAAAATGGGATGAAAACGCAAGCGCTCAACATGACGTTGATAACTTGCTGACAAGTCAGGCCTTAAAGTGTACGATGGCCTGAAATATGTTCAATTTAACAAGTAAAAAGGCATGAAATTTCGCCCTTTTCCAATGCGGCAACGCAGTGAATGCCGGTGTGCAGTTTGCATGCCCAAGCAACGAGAACGGGACCCGAAGGTCCCGTTGATACAACTCAGTGCTTGGCGACCTTGATGTCGGTCGCTTCCAGGTCCCAGGTGCCAGGCGTCTTGCCTTCATCGCGCAACTGGTACTTGAGAATGCGGCCCTGCGGATTTTTGGGCAGGGTTTCCCGGAACTCGATATAGCGCGGTAGTGCGTAATAAGGCACAGCACTGGTGGACCAATGAAACAAAGCCTCATGCGTGAGTTGCGAGCCTGGATTCAAAATGGCGGTGACCTTGACATCGTCCTCGCCTTTGTCGGAGGGAACCGCATGAACGGCCACTTCGGAAATATCGGGATGGTTGGCAAAGGCCGACTCCATCTCGAAGCTGGAGATGTTTTCACCCCGGCGGCGCAGGTAGTCTTTTTTCCGGTCGACAAAGTAGAAAAATCCGTCGTCGTCGAACTTGCCAATGTCGCCCGTATGAAACCACATGTTGCGCATCAGCTTGAGCGTATCTTCCGGACGACGCCAGTAGCCCATGAACATGATGTCCGGCCGCTGCGGACGGCAGACAATTTCGCCTGCGGTGTTGGCTGGGACTTCACGGTCCAGGTCGTCGACGATGCGTACGTCGAAATCGGGAATTCGCTTGCCCGACGAACCGGGTGCGGCCGTATTGCCCGCAGCCAGGGAAGTGATGACGCATGCCTCGGTCAGTCCGTAGCCATTGCCGCCCACCAGCTTGGCGCCGAAGCGGTCACGCCAGATGGCTTTGTTTTCTTCCGTGAACGGGTTGCCGCGCACCGTGTGGATCTGTCCAAAGCAGCGCTTGGCGCTTTCGGTATCGGGCGCGTTGGCCAGCAAGCCGCCCATGCCGCCCAGAATAGACGCAATGGTCGCTCCGCTGCGCTCGACTTCGGGCCAGAAATTGGAAACCGAGAAGCGCGGAATGATCGCCACCCGGGCGCCGACCAGAATGTTCGAGATGATGCCGACGGCCAGGGCGTTCATGTGAAACAGCGGCAGCGGGGTGATCGTCACATCCTGGGCCGTGGCCGGTCCGGCGCGCAACTGCAGGCGCGCCAGGTTGCACATGAAGTTGTAGCTGATCATGCAGCCCTTGGACGGCCCGGTGGTGCCCGAGGTGTAGATCAGGCTGGCCAGGTCCCAAGGGTTCGGTTTGTGCGCCAGCGGCGTGCTGTCGCTGCCGCGATGGGCGTCAAGCGCGGCCAGCGGCAATGCGCCGCAAGCTGTCAATGGGCTGGTGCCGCGGTGCAGTACCTGCCTGAGCTCGGCCAACTTGTCAGCGACCAGGCTGATGCGCTCGACATAGCCGGATTCGCAAATCACGAGCGGGGCGCCGGCGTCGGCTATCTGATGGCGCAGGAAGTCGCCGCGCAGCGCCGTGTTGATGGGCACATGCACCGCGCACAGCTTGTTGATGGCCAGCCAGGCAATGACGGCGTCGATGTTGTTGTCCAGCATCGTGACAACAGTTTGACCCGTCTGGATGCCCAGCACCCTGAGAGAATTGGCCAGGCATGTTGAAAGTTGATCAACTTGGCGATATGTGTACAGTTCACCTGAAAAATCGAGTAAAACCCGGTCAGGATGTTTTTCCACCGCGCGGTCAAGTGCGGCAATCACGGTGTCCTGTTCACCCAACGACCATGAAGCCAAATTTCCAGTTCCCATCTGTCATCCTCTCGCTAAGAGCATCGAGTGAATTCTCGAAAATTCTAATAGAAGAATTGAATTCTATTATCGATATGTCCTAGAGGCTCTACGGGGAAACCCTAGAGCACGATTTAAACAATTTTCAAGGGAGTAATTTAATGAACAGTCCAAATCTCAAAAGCGTTGCCAGCAAGCCAAGGCACAAAGCCCCGGTGCTGGTCAAGCCGGTGAAACCCGTGCCGGCGTTGCCGGATGAGCTTGAACAAATCAAAGCCGTGACCAGCGGATTCACAGCCGTCGAGCCGACCGATACCGCCCTGGTTTCGGTGGAAACCCGGCGCCGGCGTGGCAACAAGCGGTCTGAGCAGACGGTTGACAACATCCTGACGGCGACCGAGCAGGTGATTCTGAAGTCGGGCACCGACCGCATTTCGATTCTGGAAGTCTGCAATGCGGCAGGCGTGTCGCGGGGCACGTTTTACCGTTACTTTGCCTCGCAGGAAGAGCTTCTGGACGCCTTTTCGCGGCACCGGCGCGAGAATTTTCACAAGATGCTGTCGGAAGCCCTGTCGCCCTGCGTTGATCCGGACCTGCGCTTTGCCACGATGATCGAATATGTGGATTCCTATCTGGCCAGCGGCCGTTCGCGGCGCATGCTGCTGGTGGCGCCGGAGTTCGCTCTGAAATTTTTCAAGCGCATCTTTCACGATGCCGTGGTGCGTTTCCAGGACCTGCTGGCCCCGGTGTTCGATGCCTGGGATGAACGGCTCGAATCAAAGCTCGATCGGGAACTGATCTGCGAATTGATCGTTCGTTTCATGCTCAGTGAACACCTGATCGGCGATGACTCCGACCGGCGCGCCATGCCGCGGCGCATCATGCGGCTGGTGGACTCCTTGCGGCGCGGCGGTGGGGGACTGGTCCGCAGATAAGCTGAAAGATCAGTCTGTCGGAGCGGGCGAGAGGGCCTTTTTAATCATCAAAATGCATAAACTTAAACACATTTGCAAAATATGACTAAACTTGGCATGATGTCGAACGTCTGAGTTGACATTGATGCACCTGGATATTTCCAGTCGGGGCATTGAGCGAGGTTCAGACAAGGCATTCGCAGCGTTACAAGCCGCGCCCACATCACCTCAGGAGACATCATGCTTATCGATCTTCATGCCCATGCCCCCCACCCGGACTACTACGACCAGGACCCCTACTGGGGCCCGGCTTTCGAGTCGCAACCCGATGGCGACATCAAGCTGCGCGTCGGCGACTGGATCCTGAGCCTGGGCGCGCCCGAGCGCAAGGCGGCGCTGCGCAAGGCCAAGGCCGAGGGCAAGGCGCTGAGCGTTAGTGAATACACCTCGCGCTGGCGCGACCCGAAGACCCGCCTGGCCGGCATGGATGCCGCTGGCCAGAACGCCCAGGTGGTGTCGGTCCCCTCGCATTGCTACATGTACTGGACCGAACTGGACTATGCGCTCCCGTTTGCCCGCAAGGTCAATGACGTGCTGGCCGAATACTGCTCCGGCGCGCCGGACCGGCTGATGTTCTGGGCCCAGGCCGCACTGCAAAACCCGGTGGAAGCCGCCAAGGAAATCCGCCGCGCCTGCACCCAGCTGGGCGCCAAGGGCCTGGGCGCGGGCGGCTCGAACTTCGGCGGGCTGGAATTCGACTCCAAGGAGATGGACCCGGTCTGGGAAGCCTTGTGCGACCTCGATTTGCCGATGTTCGTGCATGGCTACAACCAGTCGGTCACCTGGGGCGAAAAGGCCAACACCGACCGCTACGAGACCACCGCCATCGTCGGCATGAACTACGACGAAACCAAAGCCTTCTGGTATTTGGTCAACGGCGGGGTGTTTGACCGTTTCCCCAAGCTCAAGGTCTACATCACCCACGGCGGCGGCTTCGTGCCCTACCAGCTCGGCCGCCTGGCGCAGACCAATCCGAACCTGGATGTCTTCCACAACAAAAAGCCGGTGCTCGACTACCTGCGCAACTTCTATTTCGATGTGGAACTGCACGAATTGCCGATGCGCCAGGCGCTGATCGAGGTCATCGGCGCCGACCGCATCCTGTACGGCAGCAACTTTGGCGGCAGCGACGCGATTCGCCATGACCTGACCGATGGCTTGAAGCTGTCGGATGACGACCTGCAAAAGATCCGTTGGAAGAACGCCTGCGAACTGCTGCATCTGGACCCGTCGAAAGTTGGCGCAACCGCCCTCAAGCCAGCGCTGGTGAGCGCATGAAAATCGCGCGCTGCACAGACGGCGGCGCGCCGTTCTGGGCCGTGGTGGACACCGGGCGGAACGAGGTCACGCCGATTGCCGGCGCCTTCGCCGACTGGGCGCCTGCGCTCACGCGCGGCGAGGGCGCCGAGGCGCTGCGGATGGCCGGCCCGGCCCGGCCACTGGACAGTGTGCGGCTCTTGCCGCCGATTGAAAAAGTCAACCGGGTGATGATTGCCGGCGCCAATTACGCCAAGCACATGGCGGCTGACTTCGGCATGAAGTCCCACCACCAGCCGATAGCCTTCCTCAAGGCCTACGGCGCGCTGATTGGCGCCCACGACCCGATCCGCTACCCGCCATTGACCCGCGAACTCGATCACGAGGTCGAGCTGGTGGCGGTGATTGGCGCCGAGAAGGTGGACCGCCAGAACCCGCTGGCCAGCGTGCTGGGCTACACCGTCGGCAACGACGTGAGCGCACGCGACCTGCAGCGCAGCGGCCCGCCGGGCGTGGGCATGGATTTGTTCGCGGCCAAGAGCCAGGACCGCACCACCGGGCTCGGGCCGTGGATCGTGACGCGGGATGAATTTCCCGAAGGCAGCCCCAGCCTGCGCCTGACCTTGAAGGTGAACGGCGAGACCCGCCAGGACGCCTCGTCGGGCGACATGACCTGGAATGTGGCCGAACTGGTGCGCTTTGTTGACGAGCGCTCCGCTTTTGAATCCGGCGACGTGCTGTTCACCGGCTCGCCAGAAGGCACCGGCCACGGCACGGGCCGTTTCCTGAACCCTGGCGATGTGGTGGAGGCAAGCGTGGAGGGCATTGGCAGCTTGCGCAACACGGTGTCGGCCATCGAACCTGCATGAACGGAGAAAACTGATATGAGTTTGCAAAACAATAAAGTGGTGGTGGTCGGCGCCGGCCTGATGGGCACGGGCATTGCCCACGCCTTTGCGGCCTCGGGCTTTGCCACCACGCTAGTGGACAGCAATGGCCAGGCCCTTGAAAAGGCCCAGCAGGGCATTTACAAGATCCTTGACGACGGCGTCAAGCTCGGCAAGGTCGAGGCCGCTGCGGCCGAGGCCGCCAAATTGCGCCTGTCGATACAGACCGACCTCACGGCGGCGGCGGCGGGCGCGCAACTTCTGGTCGAGACCGTGTCGGAAAACCTGGCCGTGAAAAAAGTAGTGCTGGCGCAAGCCGCCGCTGAAATGGCCGACGGGGCGATTTATGCCACCAACACCTCGGCGCTGAGCGTCACCGAGATC
>JAQGMZ010000038.1 GCA_028292045.1 Polaromonas sp.
TGCGTGTCGCTGCAGTTGGCCAGGAAAACCGCATCGGCGGTGGCGTCCATCGCAGTGCGGAACAGCTGCAGCTCGGCGGTGCGCGCCTGCACCTGAAGCTCCAGGGTGCGGCTGTGGTTGCGAAGCAGATCGCCGTACTCCTTCAGGCGCAGCAGATTGCGCACCCTGAGCCACAGCTCGGCGCGGTCAACAGGTTTGGTCAAGAACTCTTCCGCCCCCGCATGCAGGCCCGTCAGCCGGGCGCTTCGGTCAGCCAGCGCCGTGATCATGATGATCGGAATATTGGCCGTGGCGGGATTGGCCTTGAGCCGGGTTGCCACTTCGTAGCCGTCCATGCCGGGCATCATGACGTCGAGCAAGATCAGGTCGGGCGCCTGCTGCGCAATCACGGCCAGTGCTTCCTCGCCGCTGGCGGCGCTGAGCGTCACATACCCTTCTGGGTACAGCAGCACCTCCAGAAGTTTGAGGTTTTGCACTTCGTCATCGACGATAAGAATGGTGGCAGGCGAACCGTTCATGAAGGCCAATTAAAAGGAGCGTGCTGGAGTAAGCGGGTGCAGTGCTGCCTTGGCAAGAAGGACATTGATGGCCGCGTACAGTTCCTGGTAGCGAAGCGGCTTGGCAATATAGGCGTCGCAGCCAGCGATCTGTGTCTTTTCCTGGTCCTCCTTCATGGCCATTGCAGTCAATGCAATCACCGGAATGGCCGCTGTGGCCGCGTCCTGTTTTAACAATGCTGTGGCCGTTAGGCCATCCATGCCCGGGAGCTGGATGTCCATCAGGATCAAGGAAGGCTGCGCGGCGCGCGCCAGCGTCAAACCATTTTCGGCATCGACTGCGCACAGCACTTCATGGCCAGCGCTGCGCACTAACAGGCTCGCCAGTTTCATGTTCGCGGGATTGTCTTCAATGATCAGTATTTTTGCCATGTCGTATTCCTTTACTGTACCGGCAATGCGCGCCTGACCTCGTCTATGAACTGGAGCCGGTTAAATCCGGCTTTTTCGACAATATGGATGACAGCGCCATGCGGGCTGTCGAGTGCTGTACGGTCTTGTGCCGTGATTTCTTTGGCGGTTACCACCAGAACCGGAATACGCGCCGTATCACTATGACGCTGCAGCGCCCCGACGACTTCAAACCCGCTCATCTCTGGCATCATCAAGTCGAGCACGATCAGGTCCGGGCGCAACAACTGTGCCAGGATAAGCGCTTCGCTACCGCGATAAGCGCGTACCACTGAGTACGATGGAGGGGGAAGAAAGGAGGCGATGACCTCGACCGCTTTGGGATCGTCATCAACGACGAGTACCGTGTGAGTTTGTTTGACACAAGGCTGTAGACCAATATTGGCCAGAGAAAACTTTAGCTGCGCGCGACTGACTGGCTTTTGTAATAAAGCAGCGGCGCCTTGAGTCAAAGCCATGTGGTTATCGGCTATGCCTGAGATGACCACTACGGGCACTTGGGCTAACGCACTGATGTCACGCAAACGCAGCAAAAATTCCCACCCATCCATGCCCGGCAACTGGATGTCCAGCGTGATCAGGCTCAGGGGTTGCTGCGGCGCCATCTGCAGGGCCTCCTCGGCACTAGCGGCATGCAGAACGGTGAAGCCCTCGGCTTCGAGCAGCAGGCGAACCAGGTCGGCGGCCTGGTCGTTGTCCTCAACCACCAGCGCGGTGCGCTGCCTGGGCTCGGCCATGTTCACCGCCAGGATGTCAGCGCTGGCGCCCTGCGGCACAGCGCAACTGGCTTGCCCGGCCGTGCGCAGCGGGAGCCAGACGGCAAAGCGCGCGCCTTCGCCTTCGGCGCTGGCCACGGCCACCGTGCCCCCGTGCAGCTCGGCCAGCTGCTTGACCATGGCCAGGCCCAGTCCGGTGCCCTCGAACTTGCGCGCCAGGCTGCTGTCGATCTGGCTGAAGGCCTGGAACAGCTTGGCCATGTTGCTTTTAGAAATGCCAATGCCGCTATCGCTGACTGAGAGTTCGAGAAATTCGCTGAATTCGTTGTCGGCCAGCGCAAAACCGTGTACCGGCCAATCCCCCGAAAACGTGCCTGCTACGCTGCGCGAGACACGGCGGGCTCGCAAATGCACTTGGCTACCATTGGCGCTGAACTTCACCGCATTGGCCAGCAGGTTGTAGACGATCTGCTTGGTCTTGCGCATGTCCAGCTGCAGCAGGTCCAGATCGCCTGGAATGTCGAGCTCAAGATGAATGCGCTGGGCCAGTGCCTTTTCCTTGACGATGGACAGGCTGCCCGACAGCAGCCGGTTCAGGTCCACCGCCTCCAGTTCGAGCGACATCATGCCGGCCTCGACCTTCGACAGGTCCAGAATGTCATTGATGAGGGACAGCAGGTGCTGGCCGCTGGTGAAGATGTCACCGATGTATTCCTGCTGCGTGTCGCTCATCGGGCCGATCAGCCCGTCCTTGAGCACTTCCGAAAAACCAATAATGGCGTTAAGTGGGGTACGCAGCTCATGCGACATGGTGGCCAGGAACTCGGACTTCATGTGACTGGCATGCTCGAGCTCGATGTTCTTTTCCTGCAGCGCGCGCTCGAAGCGCTTGCGCTCGGTCACGTCGCGCGCCGCCGCGAACACGCCCTGCAGCTTGCGGTCGCGGTCCTGGAAGGTCGCGGCGTTGTACGACACCACGGTTTCCTTACCGTTTTGGGCGCGCACCGTCAGCTCGTAGTCGCTGACCTTGTGCTCGGTCAGCACGCGCTTGATGGCGGCGTCGGCCCGCATGGGATCGGTAAAAAATTTCTTGCAGGGCGCGCCGATCAGCTCATCGCGAGTGCGGCCGGTCAGCGTCATCATCTGCTGGTTCACGTCGGAGATGTAGCCCTGCGGGTCGGTCATCATCAGCGCATCTAGGTTTGATTCGATGAGGGAGCGGGTGTAGAACTGCTGGTCACGCAGCCGCTGGTCAAGCACTGCCTGCGCTGCCTCGACCTCCTTGCGGGCGGTGTTGTCGGTGCCGATCAGCAGGTAGCCGATGATGGCTTCCTGAGCATTGCGCAATGCCGTGACGGAAACAATGGCCGGAAACCGGCTGCCGTCCTTGCGGATGTAGGTCAGCTCGTAGATGTCCTCAATGCCGCGCGAGGCCTTGAAGACAAGCGCCTCGAAGCCCGGCGTGATCGGGGTGGCCAGCTCAAGGCTCAGGGCTTCGGCCCGCGCGATCAGCTCCTTCGGGTCCGAGATATCGGCCGGGGTGACCTGGTTGACGACCTCCGAGGCGGCATAGCCCAGCATGCGCTCGGCGCCCACGTTGAAAATCTGGATCACGCCTTTCTCGTCGGTGGCAATGCT
>JAQGMZ010000066.1 GCA_028292045.1 Polaromonas sp.
CATGCCTTCAACGCGGCACATCAACTCGTTTTCTTCAGGGGTCATCATGATAAAGCTCCTTCAAATATTCATTTTTGACTTGCACCAATACAAACTACTTGCAAACTGGTGAGGAAAATATTATTCTTAGCTGACTAAGATTATTCATGTTTTTTTGCTTTGTCAAGACTATTTAAGGAGACAACCATGAGCGTTAACCCTGGCGTCGCAACCGGCGCATCCGCAGCGGATGCAGGGGTCCATGAGCCTGACTTCTTCGGCGTCCGGGTGGCTAGGAAAGAGGCCGTGGCGCAGGGAATCTATCTGTTCGAGTTGCGCCATCCGGAGGGCGAGCCCCTTCCGGCCTTTACGCCCGGCGCGCACCTGACCGTGCAGGTGCCCAGCGGCGCGCGGCGCAACTATTCGCTGTGCAGCGACCCGGCCGACACCCGCCACTATCAGATCGCCGTCAAACGAGACGAGGCCGGCCGGGGCGGGTCGGTCAGCATGGCGGATGACGTGCAGGTGGGCCAGCTGCTGCAGGTCAGCTGGCCGAGAAACAATTTCGGGCTGGCCGAGCGCGCCACCGATTTCATCTTTGTCGCCGGCGGCATCGGCATTACACCGATTCTGTCGATGATGCGGCACCTCAGAAACACCGGCAAAGGCAGCTTCAAGCTGTACTACTGCACGCGGGACGCCGGCAGCACGGCCTTTCTAGAGCACATCCAGTCCGAGTTCCCGGTCCAGTTGCAGATCCACCATGACAATGGCGACATGGACCAGGCGCTGGACTTGTGGCCGGTGTTTGAAAAGCCGGGTGCGGCCCACGTCTATTGCTGCGGGCCCCGGGGACTGATGGACAGCGTGGAGGACATGTCGGGCCATTGGCCCTCGGGCTCGGTGCATTTCGAAAGCTTCGGCATCGATGCCAAGGCCTTTGCCGAGGACAAGCCGTTTGACGTGAGGCTTGCCCGGACGGGCGCCATCGTCCACGTCAGCGCTGGCCAGTCGATTCTCGAAGCCTTGCGCGGCGCAGGCCTGCGCGTGCCCAGTTCCTGCGAAAGCGGCACCTGCGGCTCATGCAAGACGCGGCTGGTCTCGGGTGACGTGGAGCACCGCGACATGGTGCTGCTGGAGGAAGAAAGGCTTGACCACATCATGGTGTGCGTGTCGCGCGCGAAATCAGGCGAACTGGTGCTGGACCTGTGACTAGACCGACAATGCAGATTGGCGTGGTGGGCCTGGGGCGGGCTTTCACCCTGATGCTGCCGACCTTTATGCACGACAGCCGCGTTAAGCTGGTGGGCGCTGCCGATCCGATTGCGGCGGCAAGGGCGCAATTCGAGAGCGACTTCGGCACGCCCGGCCATGCGTCCATCGAAGCGCTGTGCGCCGACCCGGCCGTCAAGGTGCTCTACATTGCCTCGCCGCACCAGTTCCATGCCGAGCATGTGTGCCTGGCCGCTTCGTTTGGCAAGCATGTGCTGGTTGAAAAGCCGATGGCCCTGAGCCTGGAAGAATGCACCCGCATGATCGAGGCGACCCGCCGCGCAGGCGTGCATCTCATTGTTGGCCACAGCCACAGTTTCAACCTGCCGATCCGGCGCACACGGGAGCTCATCGACAGCGGAAAATTTGGCAATGTCCGGATGATCACGGCGATGAATTTCACCGATTTTCTGTACCGTCCGCGGCGGCCCGAAGAGCTCGACACGGCGGCCGGCGGCGGCGTGATCCACAGCCAGGCGACGCACCAGATGGACATCGTTCGCCTGCTGGGCGGCGGGCTGGTCCGCAGCGTGCGTGCCCATACCGGTTCCTGGGATCCGCTGCGCCCGACGGAAGGCGCCTACAGCGCACTGCTGGGCTTTGAAGGCGGCGCCTTTGCCTCGGCCACCTACAGCGGCTACGGCCACTATGATTCGGACGAGCTGATGGACCACATCGGGGAAATGGGCCAGCGCAAAAACGAAGCCGACTACGGTGCAGCCCGCCAGCGCCTGCACCAGGCCGGGACGCCTGCCCAGGAAGCTGACCTGAAGGCAGCGCGCAACTATGGCGGCAGCCTGTACCGGCCGAGCACCGCGCTGCCGGACAAGCTGGCCCACCAGCATTTCGGCCAGGTCATCGTCAGTTGCGAAAAGGCGGACCTGCGTCCTGGCGCTTCAGGCATCGCCATTTACGGGGATCACCAGAAAACATTCGAGCCCCTGCCTGCGCCCCGCATTCCGCGCAGCGAAGTGATCGACGAGCTGCATGAGGCGCTGGTCAACGGCCGCCCGGCGGTGCACAGCGGCGAATGGGCGCGGGCCACCACGGCAGTCTGTCTGGCGCTGCTGCAATCGGCAAGCACCTGCGGCGACTGCCATCCCGACTTTCAGATTAGTCACAATTCGGGGCATGATCAATGACACACAAAAGATGATTCACCACTGGCGCGAAGCGGTTCCGAATGACCGTCTTGCGCACCTGATCCGGGATGCTTCACGCGCCTTTCATAAAGCCTTGCAGCTTCGCCTGGCGCAGCACGGCGTGCCGTTTGGGCACTGGGCGTTTTTGCGGATTCTCTGGGAGTCCGATGGCCTGACGCAAAAGGAACTTAGCGAACGCGCGGGCGTAATGGAACCAACCACGTTCACCGCCATGAGAACCATGGAGGCCCAAGGCTATATCGTGCGCAGGCAGTTACCCACCAACAAAAAAAATATGTATGTGTACCTGACCGAGAAAGGCCGCGACCTGAAGGGAACACTGGTGCCATTAGCCGAGGAAACCAACACGCTGAGCATTGATGGTGTGGCAGTTGAGGACGTTAAAACCACCCGCCGGGTGCTGCTGGCCATGATCGAGAACCTAGCCAGGGACGAAGGGCTCGACTTGCTGCTAGGCAAAGCAAAACGCAAAGCCACGGTATCCACAAGCCTGCCTAGTGCCGAAGACACCGGAAAAAATGCTGCGGCATGAGGTCTATGCGGTTTTGATGTCGGCACTCTTGGCCAAGTCGGCGTAGCGCTTGGTTATTTTTGTTAAGGAAAGTGATTTCCCCAAGAGGCTGGGCTGCGAGCAGCAGCTTCACGTTCACACAGGAGGTAGATGCCGGGCGCCGTCTCGTGGCGCACAGTGGCATGGCCCTGTCCGTCAACGATGCCATGCTCTAAAAAATACAGTTGACATAGAAGAGCTTGTCAACGAGATTCCGGGAAGGTGGGGCAACGGACGTAGCGAAAAGTATCCTGGGTTGATTGTTGGGAAAATAATCAGGTGGCAGTCACTGCTTTTTGACAAGCAGGCTTTGTGCTGTTGTTATCAACCAGGAGATTGTGGGACGCCAGCATATCAGTCGAACTTCAAGTTGACGTTCTTGGTGTAGGTGAATTCCAGCAGTTCGGTGAAGCATTCCTCGCGGCCAATGCCCGACTGCTTGACGCCGCCGAAGGGCGCACCCATGAAATGCTGGCTGGCATTGTTGAGCCAGACATAGCCGGTGTGGATGCGGCGCGCGGCGCGGTGCGCCGTGTTCAGGTTCTGGGTCCAGATCGAGCCGGTCAGGCCAAAGTCCACGCCGTTGACCTGCGGCCAGAGCGACTCCTCATCCGACCACTTGAAGACCGACAGGATGGGCCCGAAAACCTCTTCCTGCGCCAGCCGCATGTGCGGCTGCATGTCGGCAAAAACAGTAGCCTCATAAAAAAAACCGTCTTTCAGCTCGGCATTGTCCGGCTGCTTGCCGCCGCACACCAGGCGTCCGCCGTCTTCCAGGCCTTTGGCGACATAGCCCATCACTTTGTCGAGTTGCGCGCGGCTCACGAGCGATCCCATGGTCGTCTTGGGATCGGTCGGTATGCCGGGCTTGTGGCGCAGCGGCAAGAGTGTCGTGACCTTGTCGAGTACCTCGTCGTGAATGGATTCATGCAGGAACACACGGCTGGTGGAGCCACAGCTCTGGCCCGACCAGGTGAAGTTCATGCCGGCGATGATGCCGTTGACCAGCTTGTCGATTTCCGCATCGGGGTAAGCGATGAGCGCATTTTTGCCGCCGAGTTCGAGTAGCACCGGCTTAAGGTGGTCGGCCGCGGTCTTCATCACCGCCTTGCCAGTCGGCACGCCGCCAATCAGCGTGACCTTGCGCACCAGTGGGTGGCGTGTCATGGCGTCGCCGCACTCGCGCCCGCCACACAAAAAATTGGCCACGCCCGGCGGGAAGATGTCGCCGACCAGTTCGGCCAGCCGCAGGAGGGACAGCGGCGCCTGGTCGGGCGACTTCACCACCACCGTGTTGCCGGCGGCCAGCGGCGCGGCCAAGCGGGCGGCGGCAAACATCAGCGGATGGTTGTAGGCGACGATTCGGGCGATCACGCCCAGCGGCTCCTGCACGGTGTAGTTGAAGTTGCCCTCGCCCATGGGAATGGTTTCGCCCTTGATCTCGGTGGCGAGACCGGCGAAGTAGTCGAGGCAGTCGGCGGCGAAACCGGCGTCCATGGCGAGCGCGGACACCGGATTGCCGTTGTTCAGCGCATCCAGCAGCGCCAGCGGCTGGGCATGTTCGCGCAGCACGGCGGCGGCGCGGCGCAGGTATCGCCCGCGTTCGACAGGTGGTGTGGCTGCCCAGGATGGGAAAGCGGCATGCGCGGCTTGCACCGCTGCATCGACGTCGTCAGCATCGGCAATTGGCGCCGTGGTGATGATTTCGTTGTAGCTCGGATTGAAGGTTTCAGCCGATCCGCCGGCTCTGGGGGCGTGCCAGGCGCCGCCGTAGTAAAGGCCGCGTTGGGTCGGCAAGATGCCGGCGGGAATGTCTTTCGCTCGCATGGGTGTCTTTCAAAAGAGAATTTCAATCGATAAGGATCAATCGGCCCGTGTCAGGCCGGCCGTCATCGACGGGCTGTACCCGGTTTGCACCACCGCATCGATGACGACGGTGGCGCCGTCCTTGACCAGGGTGATGGCTTCGATCAGCACGCGCTCAAATTCGGCCGCGTCCTCGATTGGGCCGAAGGCCGTCAAGCCCTGGGCTCGGGCCATCATGGCCAGGTTAGGTTCGGGGTTGGCGATGCGCTGGCCAATCCAGCGGTTTTCCACCGGCCGGCTGCGCTGGCGCGCCATGCGCTCCTGGTGCAGCTCGTCGTTGAAGAAGGACCGGTTGTTGCAGACCACCATCAGCATCGGAATCTGCGCGTTGGCGGCGGTCCACAGCGCGTTGACGCCCATCAGGTAGTCGCCGTCGCCGATCACCGCGACGGGCAGGCGATCGGTGCCCTTGAGCGCCAGCGCCGACCCGATCGCCATGCCGGGGCCCGAACCGATGCCGCCGCCGCCGTCGTAGCCAAGGAAGTCCAGCGGATGATCGAAGTCCCAGAGGTCACCGCTCCAGCTCAGCGGCAGCCGCATCAGGCACACCTTCTGCTCGCCCACCGCGCGGCGCAGCGTGCCGGCCAGAATGGGGACAGTCATCGGCCCGGGGGCGATGACGACGGGCGTAGGCAGTAGCGCGCGCTGTGGCGCAGGCGTTTCGCGTTTTGTCACATGTTGCAGCAGCAGCTCCACGGCGGGCTCAGGCTCGCTGGCCAAAAACACGTCAACAGGCGGCAGGCCCTGGTGGTCCATGCTCCAGCCGTTGTGGCTGTAGTGGTCGACCGAGACCTGGATCACCTGGCTGCCAACCGGTTCGTTGTCCCAAGCTTGCTTCAGCGTGCCGGCCAGGTCCAGCCAGTCCAAGCTGAGCACCACGTCAGCCCCGCGCAGTACTTCACGCGAGGTGGCATTGAGAAAGTGGCCGCTGGGCGCCGCATGCAAGGGGTGCGCGGTCGGGAAGGCACACCCAATCTTCAGATCGGTCAGCACTTCGGCGTTCAGCATTTCAGCGAGTTGCACGCGTTGTTGCCAGGCGGCGGTGTCACGGTTGACACGGCCGGCCAGAATGACCGGGCGGCGGGCATTTGAAAGCAGCTCGGCAGCGCGCTGCACCGACTCATCGGACGGCCGCGCGGGCGGTGGCGCAAGGTAACGTGACGGGTCGGGCATCCCAGGCGCTTCGCTGAGTTTGGATTCCTGCAGCGCCGCGTCGAAGCAGACATACACCGGCCCCTGCGGCGCGGTGGTGGCGATCTGCTTGGCGCGCAGCAAAGCTTCTTGCGAAGCGCCGATGGACGCAGGCTGGCAGTCCCACTTGATGAAATGGCGCACCAGCGCGGCCTGGTCCTGCGAGGTGTGGATCCAGTCAATCCACGGGCGGCGCTTGGCCGCATCGACGGGCCCTGTCGCGCCGAGCACGATCACCGGCACGCGGTCCACCCACGCGTCGAAAATCGCCATCGAGCCGTGCATCAGGCCAACGTTGCGGTGCAAAATGGCGGCCAGCGGCTTGCCCGTGACCTTGGCGTAGCCGTGCGCGATCGCGACCGCATGCTCTTCATGCAGCACGACGATCATCTGCGGCTTTTCGTTGCCCAGGTGGTTGACGATGCTGTCGTGCAGCCCGCGAAAACTCGCGCCGGGGTTCAGCAGCACATAGGGGATGTCGAGCGCGCGCAGCATGTCGGCAATCGCATCGCTGCACCACACCGTGTTGTCAGGCGCTGAAGGCGCAGGGATGTCGCGGCGCACGGGAGCGATGGAAGAAGTGGTCATTGAGTCTCCTGAGAGAAAATAAGGACAGGCACAGCCTGCCAGGATTATTCGGGCTTGATGTCGGCAGCCTTTATCACAGCGGCCCAACGCTTCTGGTCGGTCGAGATCAGTTTTGTGAAATCGGCCGCGCTGCTCGATTCGGTGAAGATGCCTTGGTCAGCCAGTTTTTCTTTCACGTCGGGCAGTGCGAGCACACGGCGCAGTTCGGCATTGAGTTTGGCCACGACAGCGGGCGGCGTTTTGGCCGGCGTGACCATGCCGATCCAGATGTCGCTTTCGTAGCCGGCAACAGTCTCGGCAATTGTCGGCACGCCATTGAGCAGCGCCACACGTTGGGTGCCGGTGCTTCCCAGCGCACGCAGCTTGCCGCTGCGGATGTGCGGCAGCGCGGAATTGATGGGGCAGAACATCACGTCCACCGTACCGCCCAGCACATCGACGAGCGCCGGGGCCGAGCCTTTGTATGGAATCTGCGTCAGGCGGGTGCCCGTCATGGACTTGAAGACCTCGGCCGCCATGTGCTGTGGGCTGCCGGAGCCAGCCGATGCATAAGTCAGCTTGTCCGGTTCGGCCTTGGCCTGCGCGATCAGCTCGGCCACGGTCTTGGCGCTGACCTTGGGAGAGACCACCAGCACCATGGGTACACGGCCGAGCATGGAAACACCTTCAAGGTCTTTCACCACGTCGAAGGGCAGCTTGGGATACAGCACCGGATTAACCGCGACCGTCTGGTTAGGCGCAATGGCAATGGTATAGCCGTCGGGAGGCGACTTGGCGACGTAGTCGGTCGCGATATTGCCGGCGGCGCCGGGCTTGTTCTCAACGATGACCGGCTGGCCGAAGGCCTCGGACATCTTCTGGCCCAGCAGGCGGGCCAGCACGTCGTTGGAGCCGCCAGGCGGCAGCGGCACGATGATGCGGATTGGTTTGTTGGGGTAGTCCTCTGCATAAGCCATTGGGCCGGCCAGTGCAGTGAGGGATGCGATGGCGCAGGCCGTAATGGTCCACATGCGGCGATTGAGTCTCATGGTTGTCTCCTGATGTATATGAATTTTTTGCTTCATCGTTGAGTACGCCGTGTGAAACTGCGGCGCTGAAATACTCTGTTCAGTACGCACCGGTCGAAGTCATGCAAGCGCTTGTTGCTCCTGCGAAAGGCGAGGATGGTGACCAACGGGGTAGACACGGCAACCGCCAGCGCCTATTCGGCCTTGATGTTGGCACTTTTGGCCAGATCCGTGTACCGCTTGGCATCGACCTTGATCAGCTTGGCAAGATCCTCGCCCGTGCCTTTGTAGGGCACGACACCGGCGCTCGAAAGGTTTTCCTGCACGCGTGGATCCGCCAGCACCTTGGTCACATCGGCTGCGATTTTCGCGACGACTTCAGGCGCCAACTTGGCCGGACCCATCAGCGCGTACCAGATCGAAAAGTCAAATGGCTTGACACCTTGGTCCTCGAAGGTCGGGGTATTGGGCAGCAGCGTGTAAGGCTGCTTGGTCGACACACCCAGCACCTTGAGCTGGCCGTTTTTGGCATAGGGCGCGACCAGGTTGGCGCTGACGATGGCCAACTGGATCTGCCCGCCCAGCACGTCGGTGACCGCAGGCGCGCAGCCTTTGTAACCCACGTGGGCGGCGGCTGTGCCGGTTTCCTGCTTGAGGAGCTCCATCACGAAGTGCTGAGGGGTACCAATACCGCAGGAACCATAGTTAAAGGCATCCGGCTTGGCCTTGGCTGCGGCGATCAGCTCTTTGAGGTTGTTGACCTTGGCGCTGGGATGTGCGGCCAGGGCAATGGGCGTGATGCCCAGCAGCATGATAGGGGTCAGGTCTTTTTCTGGATCATAGGGCAGCTTGCCATTGACGCCGAGGTTGGTGACCATGGTGCTGTTCTGCAGCAGCAGTGTGTAGCCGTCGGCCGGGGCGCGCACGACTTCCTGGCTGCCGATGTTGCCGGACGCGCCAGCCTTGTTATCGACCACCACGCCCTGGCCCCAGACGGGCTGCAGGCCGGCGCCGATTTGGCGCGCCAGGATGTCCGAGCCGCCGCCGGTGGCGTAAGGTACAACGATGCGCACCGACTTGTTGGGGAACCCTTGGGCGTTCGCCTCGGTCATGGGCACGGCCATGCACAGCGCGGTGGCGGAAAGGGCCAGCAGTTTGTTCTTCAATAGCATGTCGATTTCCTTGTTTCGAAAATGGCAACTTGGCGCTCAGGCATCCAGATCGATATTGCCCAGGCGCTTGATCCACAGGTTCCATGAGCGCGGGATTTGTCCGTCGTTCATGTCTGACGAAAGCTGGGCTTCTTCCTTGTTGAGGAATGTGATTTCCCCAAGAGACTGGGCCGCAAGCTGCAGCTTCGCGTTCACTTCGGTATAGATGGCGCGGTAGACGGCCTGCTCCAGTGTGGTGCCCACGACGGTCGAGCCGTGACCGCGCATCAGCACACAGCTGTGTCGGCCCAGCGACCTGGCCAGCGCCTCGCCCAGGTAAGAACTGCGGATCAGCATGTCGGTGTTTCCGCCAGCTTCGCGGATCTCGAAGTGGGCCGATCCTTCGCCAAGAAAGCCGGACATGTGAAACACAGGCTTGAGGGCATGTTTAGTCACGGCAAAGGGCAGGACGCTGGGCGAGTGGCTGTGCACGATGGCCATCACGTCGGGGCGGGCACGGTAGATCTCGCCATGGATGAAGCGCTCAAGGTAGGGGCGCTCTGTGGTGTCCGACACGGCGTTGCCGTCGAAGTCGTAGCAAACAATGTCCTGGCGGCGCACCATGCCCGGCGCGCGGTTGCACGACAAAAGGTAAGTGCCGGGCGCCGTCTCGTGGCGAACACTGGCATGGCCCAGGCCGTCGACGACACCATGGTCGTAAAGAATCCGGTTGGCATAGACGAGCCTGTCAACGAGATCATGGGAAGCTGGGGTAACGGACATGGGCAAAGTCTCCTGGGTTGGTTATGGGCGATAGTCAAATTACCGATGAAGCAACGCCGGCTGGCCGCATGATGCCGGCAAAAAAATCCGCCAGCGATTGGTGTTTATCAAGCGGTAACACATGCGCGATGTACTGATCAGGGCGGACTACTACCAAAGCCCCCTGGGCCCTGTTGATACCCCGCAGTTCGAAAATGTCCACGACGTTTTTCACACGCGAACTAAATATCTTTTCATAGTCGAGAAGCTCATGGCGGCCCTTTCGCGGCAGCAGCAACGCCGGCATGGATTCGAGATTCAGTTCGGAGTGCCCCTGCTGGAAAATTGCCCTCAGGTCGAAAACCGCATCGATGTCCTGGCCTGCGGGCGTGTAGTTGCGAACTGGCGAATCCGAAGATTCCTCCAAAAACTTGCACAGCGCGCCAATGCGGCTGTCCATGTCGTTTGCGGGCTCAGCCGCAGCTGCGAATGCGTAAAGACGCCAGCGACCGTCGGCCTTGGCGACATGGCCGAGTTCGATGGGCTTGGCATCACAGACGCGCAAGACCGGGGCAGAGTGAAAGCGCGTGCCAACGACAAAGCCGGTCGCTAAGTGCTGGTGGGTGTTTTCTCCGCAAATGGAAGACGGACGGTAATGCGTGCCCATGCCGGCCGTAAAACGGCCATGCTGCTCGAAATACTTTTGAAATTCCTTGGGGTCCACCCCCTGGGAGTTACCGCTTGCATCTTGTTGCGGACGGTCACTGAACATCTTGGCCCACTCACGGTCAAAGTCGATCAGTTCCTGGGCAACTACCTGACGCTCATGGGAGTAGGTCAGCAGCAATTGAGGTTCGCTCTGCCCGGACAGCACCGCTGCGAGTTTCCAGCCAAGGTTGAATGTGTCTTGCATGGAAAAATTCATACCTTGACCCGCCTTTGGACTGTGGGTGTGGCATGCATCGCCTGCGATAAACACATGCGGCAGACGCGTGCCGGCTTCTTCCTCAGGAACGTCGTCGTATTTGTCGCAAATGCGCTGGCCGATTTCATAAACCGACCACCATGGAACCTCTTTTACCTCTAGTTTGTAGGGGTGCAGAATGCGCTGCGCCGCGGCGATGAGCTTGTCGAGCGTGATGCCGCGGTTCGCAACCCGCTCCTCTTCACCCAGCTTGTCCATCTCGACGTAGAGGCGAACCAAATAGCCACCCTCGCGCGGAATCACCAGCAAGTTCCCATTTTCCGACTGGACGGCCACCTTGTAGCGAATATCAGGGAAGTCGGTCACGGCGAGTATGTCCATCACGCCCCAGGCGTGGTTGGCAGAGTCGCCAACCAGCTGACGGCCGATGGACCTGCGCACGCCGCTACGCGCGCCGTCGCAGCCGACGACGTAGCGTGCCTTCAGTGTTTCTACTGTGCCGCTGTGGGCAGCATCGACTCGCTCTAGTTGCACGGTAACCGGGTAGTCTCCTGCGTTGTGATCAACCGTCAGACCCAGAAAACTTCGGGAATAGTGCGGTTCCAGTCGACTTGCCGAATTGCGCATGAACTCAAGGTAGAAATCATGAACTCTCGCTTGGTTCAGCACAACATGCGGAAATTCTGACAAGCCGTCTTCTGTGTCTTGGACGCGCCCATGGCGAACAATGCCTCCCTGCTGCTCGTGCGGCTTCCAGAAGGTTACTTCGTTGATCCAGCAGGCCTCCTTTAAAACCTGCTCGCTGAAATTGAAGGCCTCGAACATTTCCATGGTCCGGCAGGCGATGCCATCTGCTTGCCCCAGCTTCAAGGGGCCTTCTTTTTGCTCCACAATGCAGGTGCGTATGCCGGGAAACACGGCCAGTTGCGCGGCCAGCGTCAGGCCTGCAGGCCCACAGCCCACGATGAGGACATCTACCTCCTGGGGCAGCGTGTCCGTTTGAGGGGCGACGCAGGCAGAGGCGTCCAAGACGTGGGGATCACCAGGCTTGAAGCCGTTCAAATGGAATTGCATGTCGTTTACTCTTATTGGTCATCGTTGATTTCTGGAACGAGCCCCATCAAATCTTGGCTCGGCGTGGGCAGTTACTCCTTTGTATGCAACGACTTGTGCATAGCGATACACCCGAATCGTTGCGTCACGTGCACGCAGCTCCTAAGTGACATACGGGACTTCTTTCTAAGCCATGCCAAGACTATCGCCGCCCCTTACTATTTCCTCCAGTAGCAATATGCAATACTTCAAATATCGTTTTTATATATTGCTTCATGGCCAAGCTTGATGTCGATTGGCTCGGCGTATTCGTCCAGATCTACCAAACGCGCAGCGTCTCGCTAGCTGCTGAGCGGTTGGGGATTGCTCAAGCCAGCGCGAGCATTGCGCTGAACAAACTGCGCCTCCACTTTGACGATCATCTCTTCAGCCGCACGTCTCAAGGCATGGAACCAACCCCGAGAGCACAAAACATTTATCCTGATATCCAAGAAGCGCTGCAGCGCATCGAGAAAGCGCGCGGGACTCATGATGAGTTTTCTCCCGTTGAGGCAACGCGTGTGTTTCGTATCGCCATGACGGACATCAGCGAAATTGTGCTGCTGCCCAAATTAATCAACCACTTGCAGCAGGCCGCACCGCGGCTGGTCGTTGAAGCGGAAAAGATCACTTCTTTTAGTAGTCGTAGTCTTGAATCCGGCGACGTGGATCTGGCTGTCGGGTTTACTCCCGACCTCGAAGCTGGTTTTTATCAGCAGGCGCTGTTCGCGCAGAGCTTCGTTTGCCTAGCCTCGGTTGCGCACCCGCGGATTCAAGGGTCACTCAGCCGTCATGCATTTTCGAGCGAAGGGCACATCGTGGTGACCACCTCAGGAACAGGCCACTCGATTGTTGACAAAGTGCTGGCAAAGCACCGGATAGAGCGTCGAGCGGTGCTGCGAGTACCCAGCTTCTTAGGAGTTGCAAGGATCGTGGCGCAAACAGAGCTCCTGGTCATCGTCCCTAAATTGCTCGGCAGCGCCTTGGCGCTGCAGGAAGGTATCCAAGTGCTCGAAACCCCAGTGCCGATGCCGCAATATAAGGTCAAGCAACATTGGCACGAGCGATTCAATTCGGACCCCGGAAACAGCTGGCTTCGCAAGACGATGATGGAGTTGTACGCTGGAAATGCCATGAATGCCGGCTAGAGGTTTTAGGCACTACCCGCATCGAGCTGGGCCGCATCGAGCCGGCTAGTCGTTTCTGCTGGAACGCGCCGGCTTCGACGCAGCCTTCATGCAACTCGTGAGACGGATCGAGCAGGTCGTCACCGCTTTGCTGCAAGATGCCGGCGTCGCGGCGGCCGGCATTGATACGGTGTTTTTCACCGGCGGCTCCAGCAGCGTGCCGCTGTTGAGGGAAAAAATCGCCGCGCTGCTGCCGGACGCCAAGCGTGTGGAGGGCGACCTGTTCGGCAGCATCGGCATGGGGCTGGCCATCGACGGCAGGCGCAAGTTCGGCTAAAGCCAGCCAGGCGACGCAGCCATCAGGCTAGGTATTTCTCCCGCACCCAGCCGGTCCTCACCAGGGTTTTGGCAACCCAGCCGATCAGCAGCACGGTGGAGATGACGCGAAAAAAATGAAAGGCCGTCACGATAGGCGCGGCGATGCCGAAGGTCTTAGCAATGATCGCCATCTCGGCCGTTCCGCCGGGCGCCACGGCCAGGAATGCCGTCAGCAGCGAAATCGCGCCGGTCTTGCTCAGGCTCCACGCCAGCAGCACGCAGATCGCCAGCATGCTGAGCGTGACCACGCCAGCCGACGCCAGCATGCGCGGCGACTTCATGAAGAAATGGCGCGTCATGTGCTGCCCGAGGCTCCAGCCGATCAGAATTTGCGCCGCCACCAGCGCCGCCGGGTACATGCGCGCCGTGGTGCCTGAAGCCGCGAAGCAGCCGGCCATCATCACCGGGCCGAGCAGCCAGGCGTTGGGCAGGCGCACCCGGTCGGCGAGCCAGCCGCATAGCGGCGCAAGCACTACGAAGAGCAACCCCAGCTGCCAGGAAATGGCCGGCGTCGCGGCGGAAACATAGGGCGCGGCTTGCTCACCGCTGTAATGCGCCACCACCGACGCCAGGCTGACCACCAGGATGATGCGGATGGCATGGGCCGACGCCACCTGCGCGCCATCCGCGCCGGCCTTTTGCGCCTGCAAGGCCATTTCAGCCGAGGCGCCGACCGCCACCGAATAGATAGCCGTCGGCGCGTCAAGCCTGGCCATGCGCTGGATCGCCCGGGCAAAGAGCATGGTCAGGCCGATGGAAAAGACGGAGCCCAGCAGCATCCAGTGCCCAAGGGAAGCCACCTCACGGATGATTTCCTGGGTAAACGTCAGGCCAAGCGCGGTGCCGATGGTGACCTGGGCGGCGCGCCGGCCCTGGATCGGCTGCCGCGCGCCAGCGCCCAGCAGCATGACGACCGCCACGCCCATCATCGAGCCGAGCACCCAGGGCAGAGGGACGGCGAGCCAAAAGAAGGCATAGCCGCCCGCGCCTCCAGCCGCGAGCGTCAGCAGCTTGCGCCCTGCCTGGGCAGCGGCGCCTTGCGCAAGGGCCACTCAGCTGCCCAGGTAGGTGCCGCCATTGACATGCAGCGTCTGCCCCGTAATGAACCGGGCCGAAGGCCCCGCCAGCCAGGCCACCTGCGCCGCCACCTCGACCGCCGTGCCGCGCCGGCCGAGCAGGGGCTGGTGCCTAGCATGGTGGCTGGGCGCGGCGCTGGCGCTGGCGGCGTTGCGCGCCGTGTCGATCATGCCGGGCGAGACGCAGTTGACGGTGATGCCGTCGGGCGACAGGTCATGCGCCAACGCCCGGGTCAGGCCAACCAGCCCGGCTTTCGCCGTGACGACATGGACGCGGTGGGCCGCGCCGGTGTGCGCCGTCATGCCGCCGATGTTGATGACCGCCGCGCGGCCGGACTGGCGCAGCAGCGGTAGCGCAGCCTGCGTGCAGAAAAAGGCGCCGTCCAGAATCACGGCGAGCGTGTCGTGCCAGTCCTGGACCGAAATATCGTCGATTTTTGCTTCGCGGCGGATGGCGGCGTTGTTGACCAGAATGTCGAGCCGGCCCCATTCGCCGC
>JAQGMZ010000073.1 GCA_028292045.1 Polaromonas sp.
AATTCAGCGCAGCAACATTTTTCCCCCAAATTTTTTAACTATATTGGAGATTAATTATGCTGACTGCTGAACAAATCATGGCCTCCCACAAAGCCAACATCGAAACCCTGTTTGGTTTGACCCAGAAAGCCTTTGAAGGCGTTGAAAAGCTGGTCGAGCTGAATGTCCAGGCCACCAAGGCCGCCCTGGCTGAAACCGCCAACAACGCCCAAGCCGTGATGGGCGTGAAAGACGCCCAGGAACTGCTCGCGCTGCAAGCCAGCCTGGTCCAGCCCATGGCTGAAAAAACCGCTGCCTACAGCCGTCACCTGTACGACATTGCCCAGTCTGCCAGCGCCGAACTCAGCAAGTCGCTGGAAGGCCAGACCGCCGAAGCGCAAAAGAAATTTGCCGACCTGGTGGAAAGCGCCACCCAGAATGCGCCCGCCGGCTCTGAAACCGCAGTGACCATGATGAAAAGCGCCATGACCGCAGCCAACACGGCTTTCGAATCCGTGCAAAAAGCGGTCAAGCAGGCCGGCGACATGGCCGAAACCAACTTCAACTCGGTGTCCGAGTCCGCCATGAGCGCCACCAAGGGCGTGTCCAAAAAGCGTTGATTTCCAGGGGCTTCCAGCGGGTGCCCGGCACCAGTTCGAAGCCCACGGGGCCTGCTCCTGAAATCCGTCTGACCCGACAGGTTTCAACCGGTTGTCTCCTCGGTTCCTTGCAGAAACATCAGGTTTCGCAGTTCCGTTCAAGCCCAGTCTGCCGACTGGGCTTTTTTTTGGGAAAAACGGCCTCTTGGGCCAATGCAACGCCCGAGCTTACGGCGCCGGCGTCGACCCGGCAGCCAGCCTGGCTTTGAGCGCCGGCAACGCAGCCAGCATGGCGGCCCTGCCCGAGTCAATGGCCAATTTGCGGGCAGAAAAATCGGCGCTTCTCAAACCGGCCAGCGAAGGGCGCACCACCACATCGGCGTCCTTCAGTTCGTAATGGTTGATGCTTTTCCCCATGATGGCAAAGGTCTGCAGCAAAATCTGCAGGGTGTCGCCGGCAGGGTTGCTTTCAGGCGGGCTGGAAATGTCCACGGCAATCACGACGTCGGCACCCATCTTCCGGGCAAACCGGACGGGCACCGGCGACACCAGGCCGCCATCGACATATTCATGGCCGCTAATCCTGACAGGCACGAAAACGGCCGGAACCGCGCTTGACGCCCGGACGGCCGTGCCGGTGTCGCCGCTGCGAAACAGCACCGCCTGCCCGCTGTTGAGGTCGGTCGCCACGATGCCCAGCGGAATGGCCATGTTTTCAATCAACCGCCCGCCCACCAGCTGGTTGACGTAACGGCCCAGCGCATCGCCCCGGAACACACCCTTTCCGATGATGGGCAGCATCCAGTCGGTCATGGCCACCTCCTCCATCGACAGGGCTGTCTGCTGAAGCTGCGCGCTGGTCTTGCCGGTCGCATAGATCGCCGCGACCAGGCTACCGGCCGAGGTGCCCACGACCATGTGCGGCCGCAGCCCGGCTTCTTCCAGCACGGCAATCACCCCCACATGGGCAAAACCGCGCGCCGCGCCACCGCCCAGCGCCAGCCCGATTTTCAAGGGGTTGCGCGCGGCAGGCAGCGTGGCGGCGTCGGGGGATGCAGGCCGCGGCGCTACCACCGGCGCTGAAGTGCAGCCGGCCACCAGCAGCATGGGAAGCATCCGCTTTCCGAGCGCGAGCAGCAGGGCTTTTCCGGCCAGGGCAATCCGCGCCACATGAATCAGTCCGTCCGCATTCAGGATATTGCGAGTAATTCGCATTTGCATTAAACTCATCGACTTTAAAGCCTTCAGGATTTTTCAACATGATCAAAAGAGCGCCAATTTTCACCGGTCTTGCCCTTGCTGCCGCAGCTTTACTCGGCGCGGCGGGCCCCGCAAGTGCCCAGGAACAGGTCGTCAACCTGTACTCGGCCCGCCACTACCAGACAGACGAGGCGCTGTACTCCAACTTCACCAAGGCCACCGGCATCAAGGTGAACCGTGTCGATGCCGACGACGCCGGCATCCTGGCGCGCCTGAAGGCCGAGGGCTCCGCGTCGCCCGCCGACGTGATCTTGCTGGTCGATGCCGCGCGTCTCTGGAAAGGGGACGCCGAAGGCCTGTTCAAGCCGATCAAGTCGCCGGTGCTGGACGCCGCCATTCCCGTCAACCTGCGGGCCGCGGCCGGCGCAGAAGGCACGACCTGGTATGGCTTTTCCACCCGCGCCCGCGTAGTGGTGTACGACAAGCTGAAAGTGAAAAAAGCCGACGTGGACAGCTATGAAAAACTGGCCGATGCGAAAAACAAGGGGTTGCTCTGCACCCGCTCCGGCTCGCACCCCTACAACCTGTCGCTGTTTTCAGCCGTGACCGAGCACCTCGGCGAGGCCAAGACCGAGCTCTGGCTCAAGGGCCTGGTGGCCAACATGGCGCGCGACCCCAAGGGCGGCGACACCGACCAGATCAAGGCCGTGGCCAGTGGCGAGTGCGGCGTGGCGCTGACCAACACCTATTACCTGGCGCGCATCATGCGCTCGACGGCGCCTGAAGACAAAGTGGTGGCCGACCGCATCGGCGTGGTGTTTCCGAACCAGGAAACCTGGGGGACGCATGTGAACATCGCCGGCGCCGCCGTTGCGAAAAATGCCAAAAACACGGCCAATGCGGTCAAGTTCATGGAATACCTGGCCAGCCCTGATGCGCAGAATTATTTTGCCAACGGCAACAACGAATGGCCCGCCGTGCCCACCGTGAAGGTTGCCAACCCCGCGCTGCAGGCCATGACCGGCGGCAGCTTCAAATCGGAAACCATTCCGGTCAGCGCCATTGGCAATAACCAGATCAAGGTGCAGCAGATGCTGGACCGCGTCGGTTACAAATAAACCGCGGCGCGCTGCCTGCAAGCCCGGCCATTGAAAGATGGCCGGGCTTTTTCATGCGCCATAATTGCCGATTGGGTTGACGTTACGTCAACGTCAATCCGCACCCGCAAGCACTCCCATTTTTCAACTTTCAAGTTTAAGGAACATCCCATGGACATCGCAGGCAAGGTATTTATCGTCACCGGTGGCGCTTCAGGCCTGGGCGAAGGCACAGCCCGCATGCTGGTGGCCAACGGCGGCAAAGTCGTGATTGCCGACATGCAGGCAGAAAAGGGCGAAGCCATTGCCCGGGAGCTTGGCGCCGGCAATGCCGCATTTGTCAAGTGCGACGTCAGCCAGGAAGCCGACGGCCAGGCGGTCGTGGCCCAGGCTGTGTCCATGGGCAAGCTGATGGGCCTGGTCAATTGCGCCGGCATTGCGCCGGCTGAAAAAACCGTCGGCAAGAACGGCGCGCACAGCCTGGCGGTGTTCAGCAAAACCATCACCGTCAACCTGATCGGCAGCTTTAACATGATCCGCCTCGCCTCCGAAGCCATGTGCAAGAACGAGCCTGAAGCCACGGGCGAGCGCGGCGTGATGATCTCGACCGCTTCCGTGGCGGCTTATGACGGACAGATCGGCCAGGCGGCCTACAGCGCCTCCAAAGGCGGGGTTGTCGGCATGACGCTGCCGATTGCCCGGGACCTGGCGCGCAACGGCATTCGCAACATGACGATTGCCCCCGGCATTTTCGGCACGCCGATGATGTTCGGCATGCCGCAGGAAGTGCAGGATTCGCTGGCTGCGTCGGTGCCCTTCCCCTCGCGCCTGGGCACGCCGCAGGACTATGCCAAGCTGGCCAGGCATATTTTTGAAAATGACATGCTGAACGGCGAAGTGATTCGGCTCGACGGCGCGATTCGCCTGGCGCCGCGCTGAACCCACCCTTGCCGCTGCGGGGGCAGCGCTGAACAACTCCTTTTTTGATAGCTGCATGCGCGCGTAAATCGTGCAAAAACAGACAAAATGGCTACCAGTTGTCAGCGCACGGCAAATTTTGGACAGGCCTGCCCCTACCATGGCTCCTCACTATTTTTGCGAGGAGATTGCATGAAACACCTGTTGACTTCCGTGGCCCTGGCGGCCTTGCTGGCGGGATGCGCCAGTTCGCCTACCAGCCCTTTTGCCTACAGCGCGCCCGTCCAGCAGCCTGAAGGCGCTTCAGGCTTCACGCCCAAGCCGGGTTGGGCCGCAACCAAATTCTCCGTCGCGGCGGCCAACCCGCTGGCGACCGATGCGGGCTACCAGATCCTGAAGGCCGGTGGTTCGGCAGTAGATGCTGCCATTGCCGTGCAAATGGTGCTCACCCTGGTCGAGCCGCAGTCCAGCGGCATTGGCGGCGGCGCATTTTTGCTGCATGCCAACGGCAGCGCGGTCGAGGCCTTTGACGGACGCGAGACAGCGCCCATGGCAGCGGATGAAAAGCTGTTTCTTGGCGCCGATGGCCAGCCCATCGAGTTTTACGCAGGCGTGGTCGGCGGCCGCTCGGTAGGCACGCCTGGCACGGTGAAAATGCTGGAAATGGCGCACAAGCAGCACGGAAAACTGCCTTGGGCGCAATTGTTTGCGCCGGCCATACAGCTGTCGGAAAACGGCTTTCAGGTCAGCGCCCGGCTGAACACGCTGCTCAAGGACGAGAAATACCTGAAAAACGACCCCACGGCGGCCGCATACTTCTACCAGCCCGACGGCACGCCGGTCACGACCGGGTCTGTGCTGAAAAATCCGGCGCTCGCCGAAGTGCTGAGGCAAATTTCCAGCCGGGGCTCGAACGCCATGCTCACCGGACCCGTCGCGCAGGCCATGGTCAGCAAGGTGCAGGGCCACGCCGGCAACCCGGGCAAGCTGGCCCTGGGCGACCTGGCCAGTTACCAGGCCAAAAAGCGCGATCCAATCTGTTCCGACTACACCGTCAAGGCGCAGACCTTCAGCCTGTGCGGCATGCCGCCGCCCAGTTCGGGCGCCATCGCCATCGGGCAGATCCTGGGCATCCTGAACAACACGGCTGCGGGCACCCTGAGCCTGGTCACCGGCCTGGGCGGCGTGCCCGGCACCACCGGGCCCACGCCCTCGGCCGACTGGCTGCACCTGTACACCGAAGCTTCGCGGCTGGCCTTTGCCGACCGGGCACAGTACCTGGGCGACCCCGACTTCGTGCAGCCGCCCGGCTCAGGCTGGATGAGCCTGCTGGACCCCGGTTACCTGAGCGAGCGCGCCAAACTCATCCAGGCCGGCGGCCCAAGCATGAAAACGGCCAGGCCCGGCGTTCCGGGTCCTGTCAAGACCAGCTATTCGCCCATGGCGGACCAGCCCGAATATGGCACTTCGCACATCAGCATCGTTGACGGCTTCGGCAACGCCATTGCCATGACGACCACCATCGAAGACCAGTTTGGCGCACGCCTGATGACCGATGGCGGCACAGGCAAAGCCGGCGGCTTTTTGCTGAACAATGAACTGACCGACTTCAGCTTTGCGCCGACGGACGCCCAAGGCAAGCCGGTGGCCAACCGCGTTCAGCCGGGCAAGCGCCCGCGCTCGTCGATGTCGCCCACGCTGGTGTTCGACAAGGCGTCTGGCCAGCTCGTCATGAGCGGCGGCAGCCCCGGCGGCGCGCTGATCATCCACTTCACCGCCAAGACGCTGTACGGCGT
>JAQGMZ010000075.1 GCA_028292045.1 Polaromonas sp.
TGCCTGCATGCCGATTCCTTCTCGTCCATTCCCAGCGTGTCCAGGACTTCGGTGGGATGCAGCACACCTTCGAACGGTGCCACGCCAGCCACGCCGTCGCCATGCGCCAGGAACATCGGCTGGCGCAGCTGGCCGTCCCATGGCCGAAACGACAGGCGCGGCCCCTTGGCCCCATCCAGGTAGACGCCGCCGCCGCGCAGGCGCTTGAGCTGCTGCCCGATGCCCGCCTTGGGGTCGTCCGCCAGCACGGCCGCGACCGCCTTCACGGCGGCCCAGGCGGCCCAGTCATGGGACTGCATCGGCCGGCCCGCCAGCTTGTGAAAGCGCCTTGACAGCTGCGGCCCGCCATTGCGCTCCCAGTGCGGATGCCAGGCCAGCGCCATCAGCCCGCTGCTGCCCACCACCGGGCGCGGCCACTGCGTGGCGTAGGGCAGGGTGCGCGCGAATTCGCCCACGCTGTCGGCCACGGCCACCACCTCGTGCTCGCGCTCGCCGGTGAGCAGGCGCGTGTTGGCCAGGTCGCGCTCGCGCGGGTCGGTGCCGAGCTTGAAGGGCCGGTTCTGGACGACCTTGAGGCCATAACGCTGCGCCGACCGCAGCAAAGCCTGGGCTTGCAGGGCATCCTGCGGATCAGGCCCCTGCAGCAGCAAGAGCTTGCGCCAGTTGCGCGCCGCCAGGTACTGCGCCAGCGCATCGCTGCGCATCTGGGCGCTGGGCAGCGTGTGCAGCAAATGGGCCGCGCACTGGTCGCCGCGCAGCGCATCGTCTTCAAGGCCGATGTTGAACACCATGGCGCCGCCCAGGGCGGCCGGGGCCAGTTGCACCAGCTGCTTCAGTGCCGGGGCTGGAAGGTCGGCCAGCACATGGCGCACGCCGGCGGCCTTGAGCTGCGCCAGCGCCGCCGGCAGGGCCTGCCCGTCGGCCAAAGACAGTTCTATGACTTTGAGGCGCAGTCCCAGCACCTCCAGCTCGACCCCGGCTTCTTCAGCGGCCATGCGGGCTGCCGCCAGCGGCCGCCCGTGCGGATGGCCGGGATAGGCCCGCTCCAGCAGGCGCGGCGCATAGCGCGCGTCATCCGGCTGGCTGATGACGGCCAGCGTCACAGGGTGGGCAGGCGCGGCCCCGGCCGTCACCGGCAGCCCGCCCGACAGGAACCCTCCCGCCAGTGCCGCCGCGCGCAGCCAGTGCCCGGGCCTTGCCCGCAGGCCGTCCATCAGGGCTGCACCAGCACGCTGTGCGGAACGCGCCCGACGGCCACGGTGCGCACGGCCTTGCCGGCGGCGGTGTCGATCAGGGTCATGTCGTCGGACAGGCCGTTGGCCACGTAGACGGTCTTGCCGTCCGGGTGCGCGGCCAGGCCCCAGGCGCGCTTGCCGACCAGAATGGTGTTGCGCACCTGGCGGCTGGCCTGGTCGACTTCGGCCACATGGTTGGCCCGGCCCAGGGCCACCCAGACGGTTTTTCCATCCGGGCTGAGCGCCATGCCCACCGGCGTGATGTCGCTGGCGCGCATGCCCTTCACCTTGAACTCCAGCGTCTGCCTGACCGTGTGGTCTTCGGTGCTCACGATGCTCACGCTGGCGCCCAGTTCGTTGCTGACCCACACCTCCTTGCCGCCCGCCGCCAGGACAAAGCGCCGGGGACGGTTGCCGACGCGGATATTTTTCACCACTTTGCGCTGTGCAATGTCAATCAGGTGGACGACATTGGCCACTTCCGACGTCACATAGGCGTGCCTGCCGTCGGGCATGACCAGGATGCCTTCGGGTTCTCCGCCGGTCTTGACCTCGAACAGCTTGGCCCGGCTTTGCAGGTCATAGGCCGCCATGACGTTCTCGTCCTCGATCGACACAAAGGCGATCTTGCCGTCCGGGCTCAGGTCGAAGATCTCGGGACTGTCGCCCAGCGGCACGGTACCGGTCATCCTGGCGCTGGCAATGTCCACCAGGCCCATCTGGTTGCTGTCACCGCACGATACATAGATCTGCCGCCGGTCGCGGCTGAACATCATGTGGCGTGGCCGCTTGCAGACTTCTATCGCTGCCAGACGCGCGCCCTGCGGATCGAACACCTGGATGGTGTTGTCCTTTTCGCTGGAAACATACACGCGGTGGGCGGCCGGTGCGGGTTGCTGCGCGTGAACGGGCAGCGCCAGGGCGCTGAAAAAACAGGCGGCTAGGCTTGACGCGTTCCGTGCCAGCAACAGGCCCGGCTGTCGCATTTCCCGAAAACTGAAAGCAGTTGGACGCATGGTTTTTTGTCTCGGGTTGAAAAATGAAGTACACACTTCCGCAAATGCGCAGCAACGATCGAAGCAATATCGGGGCCAGTAACCAGGGCACGGTTGTTGCTTCAATTGGTTTTTTCAACTGCTTCGGGTTCGCTGGTTTCAACCCGGCTGGCCTGTCCGCCACATGCCCTTGCTGCCCCTTGCCTTGCCTGCTCTTTCCCCGGCTTGCACCCTGAACCGCAGGCAGTGGCTGGGCCGTGGCCTGGCGCTGGGCGCCACGGGGCTGGCCGGATTGTCGTCCGCAACGGCAAGCTCCCACGCCGCCGGTCAGCTGCCTGCCGGCTGGCCGCTCAAGCCGCTGACCCTCATCGTTCCCTGGCCGGCCGGCGGCGCCACCGACCTCACCCTGCGCGTATTGTGCGACGAGGCGGAGCTGCTGCTGGGGCAGCGCATTGCCATCATCAACCGGCCCGGGGCAGGCGGCATTCTCGTGGCGCCCGCCCTGAGGGCTGCCGAACCCGACGGCTACACCCTGGGCCAGTTGCCCATCACGGTTTTTCGCCATGCCCTGATGAATTCGGTGGCCTGGGACCCTCTCAGGGACCTGATGCCGATTGCCCAGGTGTCGGGCACCACCTTCGGCGTGCTGGTGCCTGCCGACAGCCGCTGGACAAGCCTGGCCGATTTGCTTGACTGGGCGCGCCATCACCCGGGCTCCCTGACCATGGGCTCCACCGGCATCGGCACCACCGCCCACCTGGCCATGGAAGAAATCTTGCTGGAGCAGGGCATTGCCTATGTGCATGTGCCGTACAAAGGCACCGCCGACCAGATGCTGGCCATTGCCTCGGGCCAACTCGTGGCGGGCGTCAACTCCACCGGCTTTGCCCCCTGGCTCGACCAGGGGAAAATGCGCTTGCTGGCCATTTTTTCTGCTCGGAGAAGCGCCCGCTGGCCGGCTGTTCCCACGCTGGTTGAGCTGGGCTTCCCGCGTTCCGTCTATTCATCGCCCTGGGGCCTGGCCGCGCCGCGCGGTACGCCCGCGCCCATCCTCAGGCAGTTGCATGATGTCTTTTATACGGCGATGCACGGCGAGCGGCACAAGGCTGCGCTGGCCCGCTACGATCAGACGCTGGACTATCTTTCGACTTCCGCCTACGCGCAAGCCATTCTCAAAACGGTCGAGCATGAAAAAACACTGTTGCGCCGGATGAACCTGCTGGCCACACCTGCCGCCTGACGCCCCATGAATGCACCCACACCGCTGATTGCGCCCTTGCTGGAAGCCCGGGACCTGCACAAGTCGTATGCCGGGAAACCGGCTCTGCAGGGCGTCAGCCTGCGGCTGTTCCCGGGTGAAATGGTGGCCTTGCTGGGCCCCAACGGCTCGGGCAAATCCACGCTAATGCAGCTGTTGACCGGTCTTTTCAGCCCGGACCGGGGGCACATCCAGGTGCTGGGTCACAGCATGCGCACCCACGCGGCCAGCGCCCTGGCCGGCCTGGGCGTGGTGTTCCAGCAAAGTGCGCTGGACCTGGACTTGTCGATGCAGGCCAACCTGCTTTTTCACACCGACCTGCACGGGCTGCCGCGCAGTGTCGCCAGAAGCAGGATTGCCGAGGCCCTGGGGGGCATGGGGCTGTCCGCGCAGGCGGGCGCCGTGGTGCGCAGCCTGTCGGGCGGAACGCGGCGCAAGGTCGAACTGGCGCGCGCGCTGCTGCACCAGCCGCGCGTCTTGCTGATGGACGAGGCCACGGTCGGCCTGGACCCCGCCTCGCGCCAGCAGCTGCTCGCCACCGTCAGGCGGCTGGCGACTGAAAACCAGGTGGCGGTGCTGTGGGCCACGCACCTGATGGAGGAAGTCGAAGTGGCCGACAGGCTGCTGCTCCTGCAAAACGGCAGCGTGCGTTTCGACGGTTGCAGCAAGACCTTCAAAAAGCAGTTTGAAGGCGATCCGCTGTTGGGAAAACCCTGAGGCGTTGACGGCGCCCGATGGAGCCATTCGGCTCTTGAATTCGATGCATGTCTGGCGTAGTGTGCAATTTCAACCACACCACCCATGCCTTTTTCAAGGAGACAGATATGCACCCACGTCTGAAATTCGCAGTCCTCGCCTCTGCCGCCATCCTGGCCGCCTGTGCGCCCATGCCCTCAACCCCGCAGAACAAGATGAGCTTTTTCGTGACCAGCGCAAACCCCGGCAAGGGCGCAGACCTGGGCGGGCTGGCCGGTGCCGACGCCTACTGCCAGAAGCTGGCCTCCACGGTCAACGCCGGCGGCAACTGGCGCGCCTACCTGAGCGCGGCCCCCGCCGGCGGCGCCCCGGCCGTGCATGCGCGCGACCGGATCGGACGCGGTCCGTGGGTCAATGCCCAGGGCGTCGTCGTGGCGACCAGCGTGGACCACCTGCACAGCGCAGGCAACCAGCTCAGCAAGGCCAATGCGCTGACCGAAAAAGCCGAGGTGATCAGCGGCCGGGGCGATGCGGTCAACATGCACGACATCCTCACGGGCTCCACGGCGGATGGCCGGCTGGACACGTCGGCCCCCGACACAACCTGCGGCAACTGGACAAAAAGCGGCGAAGGCTCGGCCATCGTCGGGCACCATGACCGCACCGGCCTGGACGAGTCGGCGCCCGCCAAGTCCTGGAATGCGTCCCACGCCACGCGCGGTTGCGACATGGCGGCGCTCAAGGCTACGGGCGGCGCGGGGCTGATGTATTGCTTTGCTGCGAATTAAGGCGCGTGCGGGCGGCACCGACGCATTCCACAAGTCGCCATTGAACTAAGCCGTGGGCTCATGGCCGAAAAACTCCGGGTCCAGCACCAGCGCCCGCAGCGGCTGGAGCCGCTTTTCCGATTCGTCGGCCTGCCGCTGCCACTCAATGGCCTCGGCGGTTGCGCCTGAGCGCTGCGCCTGTTCCTGGACCTGGCGCAGCAGCATCACCCGCTCCTCGACCGCCCGCAAGGTCGCCCACAGGCCGTTGTCGATGGCATTGTTGATTTCGGCAATCAGCGTCTTGAGCGAGAAAGCATGGCCGGTGTGGCAGCGAAAGCGAACAATCGGTCCTTCCTCGATCTGCACCAGCACGCCATGGCAATCGGGGCAGGTGTATTTGGAAACCTGCCCCAGGTTCATCACGCCCGCCTTGAGCGCATTGCCTTCCATCGCAATGTCGTTCTCCATGGCGCGGTGCACGCTGAAGGCCGTGCCGGCCTCACCGGGCGCCGCCGTGCCGACCAGTTCGGCCACCTTGGCGGCCAGGGCTTCGACCGTGCCGATGAAGTCCACCTGCACATGCGCAATGGCGCTTTCAGGCATGGATGCATGCATGGCCTCGGAGGGCGCTTGCACCAGCACCGTTCCCCGGTGGTCCTTGATGGCCCAGAGCCCGGCTGTGCCGTCGTCCAGGGCGCCGCTCAAGACCACGCCGATGACGCGCGAGCCGAAAGCCGTGGCCGCCGAGCGGAACAGCACGTCGATCGAAGGCCTTGCGCGGCCCTCTTTCGGGCCCCGGCTGAGCCGGATGCCTTGCGGCGTGACCATGAGGTGCCGGTCGGGCGAGGCGACATACACCTGGCCATGCTTGATCGCCTGGCCGTCTTCTGCCACGGCGACCGGCAGCGATGTGGTGTGCGCCAGTATCCGGTCGAGCCGGCTGGGGGTGTGCGGCGGAATGTGCAGGACCACCAACACGGCGGCCTCGAGGGAAGCAGGCAATGCGCTGAAAAACCCCCGCAGCGCCTCGACGCCGCCAGCCGATGCGCCGATGACCACGATGTCCCGTTTGAGCGAGGCCGGATAGTTCATGGGCTCAGTCTAAAGGAATCGCGCCTTTTTTCGCCATGCGATGCTGGCGTCAGGACAAATAAAGGGGCGCCTCCAGGCTCAGTTGCGAAACCGCCTGCGCGTCAGCCCCAGCGCCACCCAGAAGGCGATGACGCCATACGCCACCAGCACGGCCAAGTGCCGCAGGCCGTGTGCCGGCCACTGGTCCAGGAACAGCGGGCGGATCAGTTCGACGGCGGCGGTCAGCGGCAGCCAGTCGGAAATTACCCGCATCGCGCCGGGCAGCTGGTCGCGTGGAAAAAACACGCCGCTCAGGAACATGGTGGGCGTCAGGAACAGCGAGAAGTAGTAGGTGAAAAAGTCGTAGCCCTTGGCCAGCGCGTTGAAAATCAGCGCGATGCTGGCAAACACGATGCCCACCAGCCCCAGCAGCGGCAAGGCCAGCAGCAGCATCGGGCTGTGGCTGATGCCCAGCGCCAGCATCACGCCCAGAATCACCGCGCTGGTGAACAGCGACTTGTAGGCGGCCCAGAGCATTTCGGCGAACACCACATCGTCCAGCCGCACCGGCGCATTCATGATGCCGTCCCAGGTGCGCTGCACGTTCATGCGCGAAAACGCCGAATACAGCGCCTCGAACGACGCGGCGTTCATCGCGCTCATGCAGTTCGAGCCGCTGGCCAGAAACAGGATGTAGGGCACGGTGCTGCCATTGAGCTGCACCTGCCCGATCAGCGCGCCGATGCCGTAGCCAAAGGCGACCAGCGTGATCAGCGGCTCGGCGATGTTGCCGACCAGGCTGGGCACGGCCAGCTTGCGCCAGACCAGCAGGTTGCGCCGGAACACCGGCCACCAGCGCCAGCTGATCTGGGGCGGCCTGAACAGGGCGGGCGGGGAGGTCGTTGTTTCGGCCAATGGGGCCGTTGGCGTTGATTCGGTGGTCATGCGGCTTCCCGGATCTGGCGTCCGGTGAGTTTGAGGAACAGGTCTTCCAGGTTGGCGGGGCGGTGCAGCGTGCGCAGTTCCGGGTAGTCGCTCAACGCGGCCAGCAGGCCCTTGGCGTCGCTGGTGTAGAAAAACACGGTTTCGCCGCTGACCTCGACGCGCGCGGCCAGGGCCTTGAGGGGGGACTCCACCAGCGCCAGCGCGCCCGCCCCGTACACCTCGACCACATCGGGCTCCAGGTTGGTGGCGATCAGCTCGCGCGGCGTGCCTTCGGTCATTTTCTTGCCGTGGTCCAACACCAGCAGCCGGTCGCACAGGCGTTCGGCCTCGTCCATGAAGTGCGTCGTCAGCAGGATCGACTTGCCTTGCTGCACCAGCCGCTGCAGGCGTTCCCACATCAGGTGCCGGGCCTGCGGGTCCAGGCCGGTGGTGGGCTCGTCCAGCAGCAGCAACTGCGGGTCGTTGACCAGCGCCCGCGCCAGGCTCAGGCGGCGCTTCATGCCGCCCGACAGTTCGCTCAGCTTGGCATCGGCCTTGTGGGTCAGCGCGGCAAATTCCAGTAGCCGGGGAATGCGTTCCCGGATCACGGCGTCTTTCAGGCCGAAGTAACGGCCGAACACCAGCAAATTTTCCGCGCAGGAAAAGTCCGGGTCCAGGCTGTCGAACTGGCTGACGATGCCCAGCCCTTCCTTGATGGCCAGCGCATCCTGCGGCATGTTCAGCCCGGCAGGCTTGCCTGCTGTCGCACCCTGGGGGTAGTAGGTGATGCGCCCGCTGTCCGGGCTGGTCAGGCCCAGGCACATGCGGATGGTGGTGGTCTTGCCGGCCCCGTTGGGGCCGATGACGCCCAGGCATTCGCCCGGCGCGATGGAAAACGAAAGCTGGTTGACGACGGTGCTGTCGCCGTACCGCTTGGTCAGGTTGACGGCTTCGAAAAGGGGCTGGGTCATGCGGCTATTGTGCCTACCGGGCATGCTCTTTTTATTTTCAGGCGTCATCGCCGTAGTCGTGGTCCGGGTGGTTGACGGCGCCCAGCTTCCAGTAGCCCCGGCCAACAATCTGGCTGCGCGCCAGGCCAAGCTCACCGGTCAGCAGTTGCCGGATGCGGCGCATGGCGGCGGCTTCGCAGGCCAGGTAGATCCGGCTCTGCGCAGGCAGTGGGGCCGACTCGCGCAGGGCCTGTTCAAGCGCCTGGCCGGCGGCGTGCTTGTCTGCGCCGCGAATCACCCACTGCGCCTGCAGTGTTGCCGGGCTGAACAGCGCGCGCTCCTCGGCGGCGTCTGCCACCTCCATCAGCACACGCACACGGGCGCTGGCCGGCAGGCGGGCCAGGATGGTTTCAAACGCGGGCAAGGCGCTGTCGTCGCCAATCAACACATGCTCTGCCGCCTGCAGGTCCAATTGGTAGCCGGGGCCCGGTCCCATCAGGAACAGCACCTGCCCAGGCTGGGCCTGCGCCGCCCAGGTCGAGGCCGGGCCTTCGCCGTGCAGCACGAAATCGACATCGACTTCCAGTGCCCCGGGCCGCACGGCCAGCGGCGTGTAGGTGCGCATCGACGTGGCGCGCGGCCCGTCGGGCAATGGCCGCACCGGCTCGGCCTGGCCGGGCTCGGGGAAAATCAGCTTCATGTAGCTGGCCGGGTCGTTGACCTCGAAGCCCTGCAGCTCGGCGCCGGTCAGCGTGATGCGGCGCATCGCCGGGCTCAGCACCTGGACGCGGCTGACCTCCACCCGGCGCGGCGGCCGGCGCTTGCGCGGGGCGTTTTCTGTGGCGGCAGGCAGTGACGGGGCGGGCAATGAGGGTTGTTGCATGTAGAAACTTTCTGTTGGCGCCGGCAAACGCGGCTTGGGGGTTGCAGTTGAGAATGATTGTCAACTAAAAGCCTTCGGTGGGTCGGGAGCAGGCACCCGCCCAATGGCTGCAGTACAGTAGCCCTTCGCTGGCGGCTTCCCGCGGCCGCGCTTTCCTCCCGCCTTTCCGGCCCTTTCATACCTCCCGCTTTATGACCACCCTTGGAACTCCCCTGTCTCTTCACGCCACCAAAGTCATGCTGCTCGGTTCGGGCGAACTGGGCAAGGAGGTGCTGATTGCGCTGCAGCGCCTGGGCGTGGAAACCATCGCCGTGGACCGCTACGAAAACGCCCCTGGCCAGCAGGTGGCGCACCATGCGCGCACCATCGTCATGAGCGACCCGGCGCAACTCAAGGCGCTGATTGAAAAGGAAAAACCCGATCTGGTGGTGCCGGAAATCGAGGCGATTGCCACATCCATGCTGGAAGAGCTTGAAACCGCTGGCGTGGTGCGGGTGGTGCCCACCGCCCGGGCGGCGCGCCTGACCATGGACCGCGAAGGCATTCGCCGCCTGGCCGCTGAAACGCTGGGCCTGCCAACCAGCCCGTACGTGTTTTGCGATTCGCTGGAAGAGCTGCAAACCGCCATCGACAGCCAGATCGGCTACCCCTGCGTCGTCAAGCCGGTGATGAGTTCGTCGGGCAAGGGCCAGAGCTGGCTGGCCCTGCCCAAGGACGTGGCCCCGGCCGGGGACCATGCCATGGCGGGCGGGCGGGTCAGCCACGGCCGGGTGATCGTCGAGGGCTTCATCGACTTTGATTACGAAATCACGCTGCTGACGGTGCGCGCCATGTCATCGGCCGAAGGCGCGGAAGCCACGGTGGAAACCCACTTTTGCGAACCCATCGGCCACCGGCAGGTCAGCGGCGACTATGTGGAAAGCTGGCAGCCGCATGCGATGCCCCCGCTTGCATTGCAAAGAAGCCGCGACATCGCCCGGGCAGTGACCGACAACCTGGGCGGGCAGGGCGTGTTTGGCGTGGAGCTGTTCGTGAAAGGCGACGACGTCTGGTTCAGCGAAGTCAGCCCGCGCCCGCACGACACCGGCATGGTGACACTGTGCACCCAGTGGCAGAACGAATTCGAGCTGCATGCGCGCGCCATCCTGGGCCTGCCGGTCGACACCGCGCTCAAGAGCCCAGGCGCCAGCGCCGTGATCTATGGCGGCGTCGATGCGGTGGGCATCGTGTTCGACGGCGTGGCCGACGCGCTGCGGGTGCCGGGCACCGACATCCGCCTGTTTGGCAAGCCCGAGAGTTTCGACAAGCGCCGCATGGGCGTGGCGCTGGCCTTTGATGCCGATGTGGAAGTGGCGCGTGCGCGCGCCACGCTGGCGGCCTCCAAAGTCAGGCCCCGGGTGGCGGGTCCCGGCCCGGCATGAGCGGGACTTTTCCCGAACTGAGGGCCCTGATTTCCTGGGCGGACGATTCGTCGCTGCGCATCTTGCTGGCGGCCGTCATTGCCCTGCTTCTGGGCCTGCTGCTCTACCGCCTGAGCGCGACCCTGGTGCTGCGCCTGACGCGTTCCATGCCGGTGGCCAACCGGGCGGCGCAGCAATGCCGCGCTCCGGCCCAGCTACTGCTGCCCCTGGTCGCGTTGCAGGCGGTCTGGCAAATCGCGCCCGATGCCTTTCCGCTGATTGCCGGGGTGCGCCAAGCCAACGGCCTGCTGCTGCTGGCGGCGCTGACCTGGCTCGGCCTGCGCGGCGTGCGCGGGGTGGCCAAGGGCGTCATCAGCCTGTACCCGATCAATGTGGACGACAACCTGCAGGCGCGCCGCATCCATACCCAGGCCCGCATGCTGTCGCGCACCGCCATGTTCCTGATTTTGCTGGCCGGGCTGTCCTTGATGCTGATGACCTTTCCGGGTGCGCGCCAGATTGGCGCCAGCCTGCTGGCGTCGGCCGGCGTGGTGGGCCTGGTGGCCGGCATTGCGGCGCGGCCGATTTTCAGCAACCTGATCGCCGGGCTGCAGATCGCGCTGGCGCAGCCGTTTCGCATCGACGACGTGCTGATCGTCCAGGGCGAATGGGGCCGGGTCGAGGAAATCACCGGCACCTACGTGGTGCTGAAGATCTGGGACGAGCGCCGCCTGATCATTCCGCTGCAGTGGTTCATTGAAAACCCGTTCCAGAACTGGACCCGCAACAATGCCCAGATCATCGGCACCGTGTTCATCTGGGTGGACTACCGCATGCCGCTGGCGCCGCTGCGCGAAGCCGCCCTGCTGGCCTGCGAGGCTGCGCCCGAATGGGACCGGCGGCTGTGCCTGCTGCAGGTGGTGGAGGCGGGTGAGCGCAGCATGCAGCTGCGCGTGCTGGTGACCTCCGGCAATTCCAGCCTGAACTGGGATTTGCGCTGCAAGGTGCGCGAGGCGCTGGTGGATGTGATGCAGCGCGACTGGCCGGGGCATTTGCCTTTGATGCGGGCGGAAGTGGGGGAGCGGTCCGGGGCTGGGCCTGATGCGTCGCCGCTGGTTTGAATTTTTTGCAATTCGGTCGCCGGGCAACCCCCGGCCAGCAGATCCAGGCAACGCCAAACCAACGCCCCAGCGATCAAGGCCCGGAAATCCTCACCACCGCATCCGCCCGCTTGTGCAAATCCGGCAGCAGCTCCAGCCCCAGGCCGGGCTTGTCGTTCAGGCTGATCATTCCCTGGCTGACCACCGGCAG
>JAQGMZ010000004.1 GCA_028292045.1 Polaromonas sp.
GATGTGCTGCAAGCCCACGACTGGCATGCGGCCATGGCCTGCGCCTATGCCGCCTGCCATCCCGCCGCGCGCGCGGCTACGGTGTACACGATCCACAACCTGGCCTACCAGGGCCTGTTCGACGAGGGCGACTTTCACCTGCTCGGTCTGCCCGCCCGCCTGATGGTGCCCGGCGGGCTGGAATTCCATGGCCAGCTGTCCTTCATGAAAGCCGGGCTGAAATACGCCCACCGCATTACCACGGTCAGCCCGACCTATGCCCAGGAAATCGCCACCGACGCCTTCGGCTGCGGCCTGGACGGCGTGATCCGGGCCCGGGGCGCCGACGTGTCGGGCATTTTGAACGGGGTGGATGGCGACGTCTGGAACCCGGCCGCCGATGCCCGGACGGCCGCCGCCTATTCGGCCGACAGCCTGGACGGCAAGGCAGTGTGCAAGGCCGCGCTGCAGCATGAACTCGGCCTGCGCGTCGATGCCGGCGCGCCCCTGTTTGCCGTCGTCAGCCGGCTGACCTCGCAAAAAGGCCTGGACCTGCTGCTTGATGCCTTGCCCGCGCTGCTAGACTTTCCGCTCGAAGGCGGCCCGCAGCTGGCGGTTCAGGGCAATGGCGACCCGGCGCTGGAAGCGGCGTTTACCCAGGCGGCGGCAATGCACCCGGGCCGCGTGGCCGTGCGGCTGTTGTACGACGAAGCGCTGGCGCACCGCATGATGGCCGGCGCCGACGCGATCGTGGTGCCATCCCGGTTCGAGCCCTGCGGCCTGACCCAGCTGTATGCGCTGCGCTACGGCACGGTGCCAGTGGTGCGGCAGGTGGGCGGCCTGGCCGACACGGTGGTCGGCGCCACGCCCGCCACTGTGCAGGCCGGCCTGGCCACCGGTTTCAGCTTCGGCCCGGCCACGCCCGCCGCCCTGGCGCAGGCGCTGCGCCAGGCGGTTGCCGCCCACCGCCAGCCCGCGCCGTGGCGCTCGCTCATGCGGCGCGGCATGGCGCAAAACTTTTCATGGGACGCGGCCGCCAGCCAGTACCTGGCCCTCTACCGCGATGCGCGCCAGGCAGTGCACGCGCGCGCCGGTGTATAAAATTCCTCAATGCCATTCGCCGTTGCCCCGCACCGGCGCATCTGACTCCAGGCCACTTCAATAAAAAGGACCCACCATGCAGGTAGCCGCTTCAATCTTCAAGGCCTATGACATCCGGGGCATTGTTCCCGCCACCGTCACCGAAGCCGTGGCCGAGGGCATCGGCAAGGCCTTTGGCAGCATTGCGCTGGCGCAGGGCGAAACCGCGGTGGCCGTGGGCCGCGACGGCCGGCTCAGCGGCCCGTCGCTCAGCGCCGCCCTGATGCGCGGCCTGGTGGCTGTCGGCATCGAGGTGATCGATGTCGGCATGGTGACCACGCCGATGCTGTACTTTGCCGCCAGCACGCTGGCTACCTCCGGCATCCAGGTTACGGGCAGCCACAATCCCAAGGACTACAACGGCTTCAAGATGGTCATGGCCGGGCGGGCGATCTACGGCGAGGACATCCAGGCCATTCGCGCCATGATGGAAGGCGAGACCTGGGCGCTCAAGGCTGGCGGCAGGGTGCGGCAACATGACGTGACGGCCGACTACCAGGCGCGCATCGTGTCTGACATCAAGCTGGCGCGGCCGATGAAGGTCGTCGTCGATTGCGGCAACGGCATTGCCGGCGCCACCGCCCCCGATATTTTCAGGGCCATCGGCTGCGAGGTGACCGAGCTGTTCAGCGAGGTCGACGGCAATTTCCCCAACCACCACCCGGACCCGAGCAAGCCTGAAAACCTGCAGGACCTGATCCGCGTCCTGCAGGCGGGCGATGCCGAACTCGGCCTGGCCTTCGACGGCGACGGCGACCGCCTGGGCATCGTCACCAAGGACGGCCAGAACATCTATCCCGACCGGCAGATGATGCTGTTTGCGCGCGACGTGCTAAGCCGCGTGCCCGGCGGAACCATCGTCTACGACGTGAAATGCTCGCAGCGCCTGGCCCCCGATATCGAGGCCGCCGGCGGCGTGCCCATGATGCACAAGACCGGCCATTCGCTCATCAAGGCGCGCATGAAGGAGGTCGATTCGCCGCTGGGCGGAGAAATGAGCGGCCACATTTTCTTCAAGGAGCGCTGGTACGGTTTCGACGACGGCACCTACGCCGGATGCCGGTTGCTGGAAATCGTCAGCAAGGCGCCGGACGCCGGCGTGCTGCTCAACAGCCTGCCCACCAGCTTCAGCACGCCCGAGATCAATGTGCCCTGCGCCGAAGGCGAGCAGCACAGCGCCGTGGCGCTTCTGATCAAGGCTGCGCATTTCGAGGCCCCGGCCAAAATCACGACCATCGACGGCGTGCGCGTGGACTGGCCCGACGGCTTTGGCCTGATCCGCGCCTCCAACACCACGCCGGTGCTGGTGCTGCGTTTCGAAGGCCAGACGCAGGCTGCGCTGGACCGCATTCAGGCCGAGATGCTGGTGTTGCTGCGCAGCGTCAAGCCTGATGCGGTGCTGGCTGCGTCGGCGCATTGAGCAACGTTTCGCCAAGTCCATGCCGGTGCCGGTGCCGGTGCCGGTGCCGGTGAGTGTGGCAGCGATGGACTTCCCCGCGTGAAAATCCTGCTCGTCAAGCTCTCGTCCCTGGGCGATGTGGTGCATGCCCTGCCCGTGGTACAGGACATTCTGGCCGCCGTGCCCGGCGCGCGCATCGACTGGGTGGTGGAAAAGTCGTTTGCGCCGCTGCTGGCGCTTTGCACCGGGCTGCAGCGCATCATTCCCTGTGAAATCCGGCGCTGGCGCAAGTCTGCGCTGTCCAGCGACACGCGCCAGGCGTGGCGCGCCTTCAAGTCCGAGCTTCAGCAGACCGGCTACGACGCGGTGATCGACCTGCAGGGCCTGACAAAATCGGCCGTGGTTGCGCGGATGGCGCGCCTTGCTCCCGGCGGCAAGCGCTATGCGCTGGCCAACCAGACCGAAGGCTCGGGCTATGAAGCGCCGACACGCTGGGTGGCCGACGTGGCCATCCGCATTCGGCCGCGCATCCACGCCGTGCAGCGCTCGCGCGAACTGGCCGCCCAGGCGCTGGGCTACCGCCTGCCGCCCCGGCTGGATTTCGGGCTGGCAAAGTCGCTGGCTCTGGCGCCGCAGCCAAATTTGCCGCCGGAAAAAAAAGCCAACAGCGTGGTTTTCGTGCATGGCACTTCGCGTGTCGACAAGGAATGGCCGCTGCAGCACTGGACGGCCCTGGGCCGGCGCCTGAATGCCGCGGGCTACCAGGTGGCGCTGGCCCACGGCAATGACAGGGAACGGGCCAAAAGCCAGTCCATTGCCCGTGTGTTGAACGAGAGCGCGGCCGGCCATGCGGTGGTCTGGCCGCTGCTGCCGCTGGACGCGCTGACCGGGGAACTGGGCCGGTGCGCCGGCGTGATCGGCGTGGACAGCGGCGTGAGCCATATTGCCGTGGCGCTGGACCTGCCGCATGTGCAGTTGTACAACTTCGACACCGCCTGGCGCACCGGTCCCGACTCAGCCAGCGGACGGCAGGTCAGCGTCTACGCCCACCCCGTGCCCGGCGTGGACGAGGTCTGGGGCGCCTGGCTGGGCTGCCTGGAAACCGTTGTCGGCGGGTTGCCTGAACCGGCCTGGCTGTCAAATGCGGGCAACGGCGCCGAATGAGCGTGAACCGGTGGGCGCGCGGTCTGTATTCGGCATGCATGGCAGTGGGCCAGCCGCTGCTGCGCCGCAAGCTGGCGCGGCGCGGGCTGCAGGAGCCGGGCTACCTGGAAGCGGTCGGTGAACGCTTCGGCCGCTACAGCCAGTCGCCGGAAACCGCGTCCGAACTGGTCTGGGTGCATGCGGTGTCGCTGGGCGAGACCCGGACCGCCGCCGTGCTGCTCAAGGCGCTGCGCGCCAATTTTCCGGCGCTGCGCCTGCTGCTGACCCATGGCACCGCCACCGGACGCGAGGAAGGCCGGGCGCTGCTGAAAGCCATCGGCCGCCCCGGCGACGTGCAGGTCTGGCAACCCTGGGACAGCCCGGCGGCAGTACGCCGTTTTTATGCCCATTTCCAACCGCGTCTCGGCCTGCTGATGGAAACCGAAATCTGGCCCAACCTGACCGCGCAGGCCAGGGCGCGCGGCATGCCCCTGGTGCTGGTCAATGGCCGGCTGTCGGCCAAATCCTTGAAGCAGGCCCAGCGTCTGGCGCCGCTGTCGATGCCGGCTTATGGGGCGCTGACGGCTGTCTATGCGCAAACCGACGTGGAAGCCAAGCGTTTTCGCCAGTTGGGCGCGCCGGTGGCCGGCGTCTTCGGCAACCTCAAGTTCGATGCCGCGCCGGACGCCCTTCAGCTTGCCGCAGGCCGGGCATGGCGCCAGCTGCTGGCGCAGCCGGTGCTGATGTTCGCCAGCTCGCGGGACGGCGAGGAAGATGAATTTTTCAAGCAGATCAGTGCGCTGGCGCCTTGCCCGCATGCGCCTCTTGCCGCCGAAGCAGGCGCCAGCCAGGCCGCCGCCAGCGGCCGTCATTTCAGGGCGCTGGTGGTTCCCCGCCACCCGCAGCGGTTTGACGAGGTGGCTGCGCTGGCTGAACGGCATGGCCTGCGCGTGTCGCGCCGCTCGCGCTGGACCGGCAGCCCGGCAGGCCAGCCGGACGCCATGAACGCCGATGTCTGGCTGGGCGATTCGCTGGGCGAGATGGCGCTGTACTACGGGTTGGCCGACGTGGCCTTGCTGGGCGGCAGCTTTGCGCCGCTGGGCGGCCAGAACCTGATCGAAGCCGCCGCCTGCGGCTGCCCCGTGGTGATGGGGCCGCACACCTTCAATTTCACCGAAGCTGCAGAACTGGCCGAGGCCGAGGGCGCCGCATTTCGCGCAAGCGGCATGGCGGCGGCGGTGCAAACCGGTCTGGCGCTGATGGACAACCCGCTTGCGCTGGCGGACGCGGTACGCGCCGGCCTGGGGTTCGCGGCGAAAAACCGGGGCGCCCTGGCCCAGACGGTCGAGGCACTGGGCGACTATCTCTAGCTTCGCGGCCACTTCAAGAACAAGCCCGAACCGGCCTGCGTCAAACGCCAGATGCGTTGGGATGCCGGCCTACAACTGTCTTGACCGATGGATTAGGAAGAAGGGCCGTGGCGGAGCCTAAATTTTTATTGCTTGCCGGCGCTTGCTCCCGAGGGTTCAGGCGGCCCGGCAGGCATATGAATATACCGTTCCTGGAGTCCACCCATGAGTGCCACCGAGCAACCCGCCACCGAAAATCCACCCGTCATCGAAGTGCCGCCGTCTTACCCGCCCGTGCCGGTCACCGAGCCGCCGCCCGAATTTGCGCCTGCAGAACCCGAGCCGCCCACCAGCGAGCCTCCCATGGCCCAGGAGCCATCGCCCGGCATAGCGGAACCGGCGGCCCAGGCACCGGCTCCCCAGGCGCGCACCAAAACCAAGGGCGTGGCCGACTTGGTGTTTGTCGTCGATGTGAGCGGCAGCATGGCGACCTGCATCGATGCGCTGCGCAAAAACATCGAGGCCTTCATCGACTCCCTGAGCCACGGCGATGCCAACAATGCCGCACCAGTGCGCGACTGGCGCGCCAAGGTGGTGGGTTACCGCGACATCGAATCCGCCGAAGCCGAGAACCTGCCCTGGATCGTTGACAACCCATTCGTGCGCGATGCGGGCATGCTCAAGTCGCAATTGGCCGCGCTGCAGGCAGCCGGCGGCGGCGATGAGCCCGAGTCCTTGCTCGATGCGCTTTACAAGGTGGCGACGATGGAGGCCGTACCCAAAGGCTCGCAGACGGAAGACCCGGGCAAATGGCGTTACCGCAGCGACGCTGCGCGGGTGGTGATTGTGTTCACCGATGCCTCGTTCAAGGAAACCATGGGCATTCCCGAAGCCGGCGGCGGCTCATTGCAGGACGTGGCCAACGTGGTCATGGCCAACCGCATCATCCTGAGCCTGTTCGCGCCCAATTTCGAAGGGTATGACCGGCTGAGCCAGATCGACAAGTCCGAATGGGAAGTGGTTGAGTTCGAAGGCCTGAATCCGCAGGAAGCGCTGCAGAAGTTCACCTCGGACCCGGTCAATTTCAGAACCACGCTGAAACAGCTGGCCGCCAGCGTGTCGCGTTCGGCTGAAACCGTGGCGCTTTGATAACCGTCCATCTTTTGCACCAGGCATTGTCATGGCGAAGAAGCTGAAGGCGGGCGACTCGGTCAAGGGCTATCGGATCACCAAGGTATTTGGTCCGGGCATGATGGCGATTTCGTATGGCGCCTTGTCGCCCACCGGGCAAAAAGTCTTTTTCAAGCAGTACAAGTCGCCGTCGCCCACCGTGGTCTGGTATCCGGCATTTGTCGATTACCAGAAGGAACTCTCGGCCCGCGTGCGCAACGGCGCCGCCGGCCATTTTGCCGTTCGCCAGCTTGATGCATTCGAAGCGAACTGGGGCGGCTCGTGCTATTTCCATGCCTATGAGTTCGTGGAAAACGGGGCCGACATGCAGCAACTGCTGGACGCCGAGCGCGAACACCACCGGCTCAACCGTTCCTCGCCCGCTCGCCTGCCCGCCGTCTGGGCGCGCCATGTGACCTGGGCGAAAGTGCTGGTCTCGGGCATAGCGGCCCTGCATGATGCCAAGATCGTGCATGCCGACCTGAAACCCGCCAATGCCTACCTGATCGAGGACCCGACCATTGGCTCGGGCTCCCAGCTCAAGCTGATCGACATGGATTTTTCGCTGCTGGCCGACCACCGTGCGCCCTGGCATGGTTTTCAAGGCTACGTGGGCACCGATAACTACCGCTCGCCCGAGCACATGATGCGCGGCGCGGTGCCCATCCTGGCCTCGGACGTGTTCACCTGCGGGCTGATGCTGTACGAGTTGCTGGCCGGCGAGCATCCTTACTGGAGCGATGACCAGGCGCAATATGCGCGGCGTGTGCAGGCGCATGCCGCCAAGCCGCCTGCGCTGTTGGGCCTGATGGGCGCGGCCAGCAATGCCGAGGTCAGCGCCGCACTTCACCGGTGCCTGTCCCCGGACCCCGCAGCCCGGCCGACCGCCGCTGACTTGCGCGCTATTTTGAGCGGCCGCGGCGCAAGGGCCGGTGCGCCGGAGGCCACGAAAATTGCAAAGCCAACGACAGCCTCGCCACCCAAAACCGCAGTCGCGCCTGCTGCGGGCGCCAGCGCCGGCCCCTTGGCCAAGCCGATTGTTTCCGAAGGCATCGACCTGGTCGGGCCGAACGGCCGCTCGGTGCGCATCGGCGTGCGCACCGAACTGGGCAAGGCGCTGGTGCGGCAGTTCGGCCCCGACGGGGAGTTCTGGGACAACCGGCAGTGCGTGCTGGAACGCGATGCGGGCCGGCAGTGGGTGGTGTCTCCGGTTCCCGGAACCACCAATGAAACCCTGGTGAACGGCCAGACCCTTTCAGCGCCCCGGGTGATCCGGCAGGGCGATCTGATCGCCGTGGGACGCCAGGCCAAAGGCATTGTGAAACTGCCGCTTGCCGCGCGCGCACACTGAACCCCGGCTGCTTGCGCCTATCTTCAATTCCATGCCATCGCCTGAAAATCCTGTTGACCGCCTTGATGCCGTCGCCGTGCCAGAAGCCCCTGAAGCAGGGCTCGCTGCGTCGCCCGCCGATGCGCCCCATTCCGTGCCGGACGAGCGTGTGCCCCTGGCTGAAGCGCCAGCCACGGCAGATGCCGCCCTGCCGGTTCCCGACTGGCTTCCCGTCGTGGAGGTGCATGCGCTGGATTGGGAGGCAGTCCGCGAGGCGGTCGATGCACCCGCGGTTCGCGCGCGCATGCATGGGGTCATCGAGCGCATGGAAACGCTGATGGACCATGCCGGCGGCCCGGGCCTGCTGTTCGACGGCGACCGCGCCGACGCCGCCGACCGGGCCATTGCGGTTTCGCCACAGGACGAAGGCCAGCCGCTGTGGATCATTGGCGACCTGCACGGCGACCTGCTGGCGCTGGAAGCGGCGCTGGCGCAAATCCAGGCTTGCGTGCAAACCGAAGGCGGTGCTTGGCCGCGCATCATTTTCCTGGGCGACTTCATTGACGACGAAGGCTTCGGGCTGGAACTTTTGCTGCGGATCTTCGAGCTGATTGCCGAGGCGCCCGAGCGTGTGTGCGTGATTGCCGGCAACCATGACGAAGCGCTGTCCTTTGACGGTGCGCGGTTTGCATCGAGCGTGTCGCCATCGGATTTTGCCGATTTTTTGAACGCCAGCCTGGCGCACGAATGGATCGTGCGCGCCGGCAAGCTGGCCGTGCGCCTGACCGCGCAGGCCCCGCGCGCGCTGTTCTTTCAGGATGGCCTGCTGGTGGCCCATGGCGGTTTTCCGCTGGCCGACCTGCACCCCGCCTTGACCGAAACCGGCAACTGGAACGATCCGGCCTGCCTGCTTGATTTTGTCTGGGGCCGGGCGCATCCCAAGGCGCGCAAGAAAATGCCGAACCGCTTTTCGCGCGGAAGCCAGTTTGGCTACGAGGATTTCGCCGATTTTTGCGCGTTGAGCACCCGGCTCGGCCGCCCGGTCACGCACATGGTGCGCGGCCATGACCATGTGGAACACCGTTACGCGATCTACCCCGCCTACCGGGCGCACCCGGTCCTCACGACGGTGGCATTGTCGCGGCGGCTCAACCGCGAACAGTTCGGGCCGCATGCGCGTGCGCCGACGATGGCGCGGATCGTGCCTGCCGGCCTGCCGCAGGTCTACCGGCTGCACATACCGGCGGACCTGGTGAATCGCGTGTTTCCCCCGGTGGACAGCGAAGCCGCGCCTGGCATGCCGAACAGCGAGGCAGGTCCGCCATGAGCAGCGTGGTCTTGCGCTGCCCCAACTGCGGCACCACGCGCTCCAGCCCGGGTGAATGCGAGGCCTGCCACGAGTCGCAGGTGCGCTATTACTGCACCCGCCACACGCCGGGCCTGTGGCTGGATGCCAAAAATTGCCCAGCGTGCGGCGCCCGGTTTGGCGAAGCAGTGCAGCCGCCCAGGGCAGCGGCGCTTTCCCTGACGCGGCGGCCGCCGGCAGCCGCTCCGCCCCAAAGCCCCAAGCCGGCACCTCGTCCACGGGCAGTTCCGGCAAAACGGCCAGGCTCTGGCGTGCCCGGCGGCGACCATCTTCGAAGGCCTCCAGGCGACAGGGACGTGAAAGTCGATGCGCGCCGGATTCCCGGCGATCGGGAAGTGCATGTCACGGGTTGGGACGAAATGATCCGCGCGGCAAGCAGCGCCCGCCGCAGGCCGGTGGAGCCGGCAGACCTTGAAACGCCATTTGATCCCGGTGCAATGCCTGGACGCCGCCCCGGGGGGTGCTTGACCCGCATCCTCCTGATGATGGTGCTCCTGTTTCTTGCGCTGGCCAGCGGCGTGTTCGTGTTTGGCGCGTCGGTCCTGCAGATGTTCATGCGCTTTTGAAGCCGCCCCTGCTCGCTGAATTGGGGCGACACCTGCTTTTTGGCTAACAGGGCAAGAAAGCGGTTTAAAACGTCACAACTCAGTCGAAGTACAAACTGCGTATGTGCCGATTGCTATAACTTTGGTAGCAGTTTACCGCACTCCCGCCTGCCGGATGCATGAGGCATGTTTGGGCAAGCGCCGCAAATCCACCCACTCTTTTTGTCCAGGCCAATGCGGGAGTCTGGACTTGCAACGCATTGTTGAAAAATCGCTGAAATTCAATCGGCGGTTACTTTGCGCTCCAGCTGGCTCCTGCAGCCGGGATACGGGATCTGAACCGCTGCGCAAGGTCGCCCGGCATCAGGGCGCGCTGCGCAACCCAGTCATTTTCTTCAAGGCTGAGCCCTGTTTTTTTGGTGTGCCGGTCTGCCATCAATGCCTGCCGTACTAAAACGATAGAAATAAATATCTCCTGGACTGTTTCTAATATTTACCGATTTAGCAACCAGATTGGGGATTGTTTGCAAATTTATCAGATGGTCAAATTAAGCCAATCGCTTGTAGGAAATGGATGAAAAGCTTGTGCGCCCCGGGCTTTCGGCAGGGCGTGAAGCTATAAAAATTGCGGAACAACATTTGTTTGCAAAGCGATTTTTTGCAAGCCTGAACTGAATGAGCCGTTTTGTGGTTTTGCCATCGGCAGCCAAAACAGCGGGCACTTGGCGCAGGCGAGAACCATGCGTTTTTTGAATCTGAGGGAGCTTGTCACCATGTACTTGCCAGATCGGACCTCGCAACAGCAACTGCGCCTGGCAGAGCAGGCCCAGCGCAACCGCCAGGAAATTGTCAAGGCCTTGTCGCACGGGAACGTCAGCCGGCGCGACCTTGTGAAATGGGGCGTGTTCACAGCCGGGGGTGGCCTGGCGCTGAAGAATGGATTGAATCCTTTTGTCGGCAATGCCTATGGCGAAATCCCGACCGGGGTGCCGCGCAGCGCTTTGTTTGGCGCCGCCGCTTTCGACACCCCCATGCCGCGCTGCGACCTGATGAAGCGAAAGCCCGTGAGCGAACTCAGTCCGGCGCCGCAGCAAATGGCCAACACCACCCCGACCCAAGTGAGCGGCCCCGACGGTGTGCAGGTCATCGGTCCCATGGAAGGCAGGCCACCGGGACCGGTCTGGGCCCACCAGGGTTGGGACCTGTTTGCGCCCAAGGTCGCTGTCGAGGAGTGGCAAAGGGGCGCTGAAACCTGCCTGGACTACGACCCGGGCGTGGCCTCGTACCTGAACTGCAACATCGACCCGACCTATGCCGTCAAGCCCTGCTTTCATGGAAAGATGCCGCAGCAAAGCCCGCAAGCGATGTGGACGTTTGGCGGCACCGTGCCCCCCAAGCTGCTGCTGGGCCGCTATGGCGAACCGATTGTCTTCCGGCACCACAACGCGCTGGCGGGAAAAGTCACGGCCAATGGCGGATTCGGGCGCAACACCCTTTCGACCCATGAGCACAATGGCCACCATGGCGCGGAAAGCGATGGTTTCACCGGCGCCTACTTTTTCCCGGGCCAGTACTACGACTACCACTGGCCCATCGTCCATGCCGGGTTCCGCACCATCAACACCGGCGCCACCGACGCCAGATGCGGCGCGCCCAATGGCTCGGGCGGCATCACCAAGCTGCCGGGGGACTGGCGCGAAACCATGAGTTCGCACTGGTTTCACGACCACATGTTCAGCTTCACGTCGCAAAATGTCTACAAGGGCATTGCGGCCGTGTTCAACCTCTACAGCTCGCTGGACCGCGGCAATGAGGAAATCAACGACGGCGTGAACCTGCGGCTGCCCAGCGGCACGGCCAAGGACTGGGGCAACCTGGACTACGACGTCAACATCATGCTGTGCGACAAGGCGGTTGACCGCGACGGCCAGCTCGCATTCGACATCTTCAATTTCGACGGCTTCCTGGGCGACATGATGATGGCCAACATGGCCTACAAGCCGTACTTCTACGTCGAACGGCGCAAGTACCGCTTCCGTTTCCTGAATGCCTCGGTGGCGCGTTTCTTCAAGCTGGCCCTGAGCAACCGCGCGCCCATGATCCAGATCGGCAACGACGGCAACCTGCTGCCCCGTGCGGTGCAGCTGTCCGAACTTGACGAGATGGGCATTGCCGAACGGTTCGACGTCGTCATCGATTTTTCCAACTACAGCGACGGCACCAAGCTGCACCTGGTCAACCTGGCCGAGCACAGCGACGGACGCAGGGTGTCCAAGCACCTGTCGCTGAACGAAGCCATGTCGGGTAAATCAGACGACCCCTGTGTCGGAAAATTTCTTGAATTCCGCGTTTGCGGAACGGTCAAGGCCCGGGACAACAGCCGCGACTTCAGCAAGCCCGGCGGCATGAACCTGATTCCGAACCCTGACCTGTCGCAGATCCCGGTGGCCCGGCGGCGCACCTTCGAATGGGGGCGCGGCGCATCCCAGACCACCAGGGACCCGGTGTCGTCGGCCCTGGGGCCCTGGGGCGTGAAGGTGGACGGCGGATCGATGCTGGCGGCAGACTTTGGCCGTGTGTCGGCCGCGCCCAAGGCCGGCACGCGGGAAATCTGGACCCTGGTCAATGGCGGCGGAGGCTGGGACCATCCGATCCACATCCATTTTGAAGAAGGGCAAATACTTGCCCGCGATGGAAGCGCCAGCAACGTGCCGCTGTGGGAGCGGGGCCGCAAGGATGTCTACCGCCTGCGACCCGGCGGCAGCATGACCATCACGATGCAGTTCCGGGACTGGGGCGGCATGTTCATGGAGCATTGCCACAACACGGTGCATGAAGACAACGCCATGCTGCTGCGCTGGGAGCTGGACACCAGCGGCAGCGCCGTGCTCAAGCCGCTGCCCACGCCGATTCCCAAACCCACGGGTGTCGAGTTCATGGCGCCAACGGACATCCTGCCCAGGGCGGGCTAGCGCCGGCGCCTTCGAACCTCCAGCCCGCCCGTTCAATTTCCCTGTCTTTGAACATAGAGGCCAGTCATGAAAACCGATCCGCTGCGCGAAGCATTCATCCGTCCGTTTTTGGCCGCAGCCGTGGCTGTGCCGCTCCTGGCAATGGCTGCGCCTGCGCTGCCCGCTGTCAAGGGGCCGGTGATTCCGGTCAATGTGGAGGGCTCCATCAGCTCGGACTCTGAAAACATCGGATTCAGCGGGCAGATGAAGGTCAGCACCCGGATCATCGACGATCCGGATTTCAGCGGCCCCACCATCGTTGAACTGATCATTGACTTTAGCAGCATCAGGGGCGTGGGCAAGAACACCGGCAGGAGGTTCACGACCGAAGCCCAGACCATCGTGCACCGGCCCCTGCTGGCTTTTGACGAGATCGAAGTCTCGTTTCCCTACACGCCGGGAACCGATGTGCACCTGGCACGCACGGCGAATGTCGTGATCGCCATGGCTTTCAATGCCAATTCGGGCTTCAGCATGTCCTCGAAGATCAGCAGGGCGCCTTCGAACTGATCGGGTTTTTCCCCTTGAATTCCTTCACGTTCAGATGTCACCGGACAAACCAAGCATGAATGCACTCAAATTTTTCGCATCCGCCATCGCAAAGGCAGGGCTGCTGGCAGGAGCCCTCCTGGTGAATCTTCAGGACGCGGCCGCCGTCGGCAAATGGGGCGCCGAGTATTTTCCCGACATCGTGCTGACCACCCATGAAGGGCAAAAGGTCAGGTTTTATGAAGACCTGGTCAAGGGAAAGGCGGTGGCTATCAACGTAATCTACACAAGTTGTAAGGACGAGTGTCCCTTGGAAACCGCGCGCATGGCCGAAGTGCAGCGCCTGCTGGGCGACCGCATGGGAAAGGATGTTTTCTTTTACTCCATCAGCATCGATCCGGAAAAAGACACGCCCCAGGTTCTCAAGGCCTACGCCGGCAACTTCGGCGTGGGTCCGGGGTGGCTGTTCCTCACCGGCAAGAAAGAAGACGTCAAGCTGCTGACCCGCAAGCTGGGCCTGTCGCGCCTGAACGATGCCGCCAGCCGGGACGGCCATGCCACCAGCCTGATGCTGGGCAATGACCCCGAAGGCCAGTGGATGCGAAATTCGGCGGTGGACAACCCCCGTTTTCTGGCCGCGACCATGGGGAATTTCTTTGGCTGGAAAGACGCTGTGGTGCCCACGGCCAGCTATGCGCAGGCGCGCTCAATGGACACCAGCCGGGCGCAGTTCACGTTTGAAAGCCGCTGCGCTTCCTGCCACACGGTGGGCGGCGGCGACCGCATCGGGCCCGACCTGGGGCAGGTCGCCACGCGCCGCAATCCGGCCTGGCTTGCGCGCTACCTCAAGGAGCCGGATAAGGTGCGGGCCGAGGGCGACCCGACCGCCAGGCTTCTTTCCAGCCGCTACCCGCAGGTCCGCATGCCCAATCTGCGGCTGGGCGACGAGGATGTCGCGGTGCTGATGGCCTATCTGGATGCGCAGGGCCGGCTGGCCGGCAACAAGGCCGGGGGCACGGTCGCAGCAGGCGGTGCGCGCCTGCCTGAACCGGGCAAGCGATGACCGGGAAACCTTTTTCGAACAACCGATGAACAAGCCAGGAGGATGAAATGACGACACACAGGCAAAATTGGCGCAGTCCGGCAACAGGCGGGCCGGTCAGTCCGTCGCCGCTGAAAAAGCGGCATGCGGGCAGGGTCAGCCTGAGAATACCGGTGCTGATGGCCGGCGCCGTGGCCCTGGCGCTGTGGGTTTCCAGCGGCACGCAGGCAGAAACGCCGCTGAAGTCCCTGTCGCTGAAATCGGTGCCTGTGCCCGGGCCTTCGCAAAATGCGCTGGATGAATTCATCAACGACAAAAATGCCGTTGTCCAGCTTGGCAAGGCGCTGTTCTGGGACCCCCGCGTGGGCAGCGACAACAAGACGGCCTGCGCCACCTGCCATTTCAGCGCCGGCGCGGACAGCCGGGATAAAAACCAGCTCAGCCCGGGACTGCTGAGGCTCGACGGTTCCTACAACCCGGACCCGGACAAGACGTTCCAGGTGGGCGGCCCCAACCATCAGCTGGTGGCGAATGATTTTCCCTTCACCACCTTTTCGATGCTGAACAGCAACGATTGGGCCCAGCGAATGGACAAAAACGATGTGGCGTCATCGCAGGGCGTCTTCAATGGAAAATTTGACAAGCTGAATCTTTCCAGCAAGGGGGCGGGCCCCGACAGTTGCAACTACACCCAGGACCCGGACAACTTTCACCTGGGCGGATTGAATACCCGGCGGGTCGAACCGCGCAACTCGCCGACCGTGATCAATGCCGTGTTCAACTTCCGCAATTTCTGGGACGGCCGCGGCAACAACGTCTTCAACGGCGGCGACCCTTTCGGCATGCGCAATCCGAATGCGCTGGTCTGGAAAAAGGAAGACGGCCTCTTGCGCAAGGTCCGGGTGTCGCTTCCCACTTCGTCGCTGGCTTCCCAGGCCTCGGGCCCGCCGCTGTCGGGCACGGAAATGAGTTGCGCGGATAGAACGTTTGTCAACCTGGCGCAAAAGCTGCTGGGCCAGAAAATACTCGACGGCCAAACCATTGCGCGGGACGACAGCGTGCTGGGTGAATATGCCAGTGACCGGCCTCCCTACCAGTCGCTGGTCAGGCGGGCTTTCAGGCCGGAATACTGGCAATCGCCCGACGTGCTGCGTTTCACCCGGGCCGATGCGCAGGAGCGGCGGTCGATGGACCTGCGCAGGCCCGTACCTTTCAACAGCGTCAGGGAAGAAAAGGTCAGCCAGATCGAGGCCAACTTCACCCTGTTCTTTTCGCTGGCTTTGCAGATGTACCAGTCCACGCTGGTCGCCGACGACAGCCGGTTTGACCAGTACGCGGCGGGCGATTCATCCAGACTGGACGAAATCGAGCGTGCCGGCCTAGCGGTGTTTCTGGGCAAGGGCAAATGCATCAATTGCCATGGCGGCGCCGAACTCACCAACGCCTCGTTTCGCAACGTCATCAATGAACGGCTGGAGAAAATGGTCATGGCCAGCGGCAAGACGAAGACCTACGACAACGGCTTTTACAACATCGGCGTTCGGCCGACGCTGGAGGACATCGGCATTGGCGGCACCGATGGTTTCGGGCTGCCCTTGTCCGAAAGCATGATTTTTGCCACCCGGCCCCAGCAGGCGGCCAACCTGCTGGGCAACAGGTTCAACCCGGAAAAATACACCGTGCCCAGCGTCGGCGATGTAAGTGTCAACGGCGCCTTCAAAACCCCCGGGCTGCGCAATGTCGAACTGACCGGCCCCTATTTTCACAATGGCGGTAAATCGACCTTGATGCAGGTGGTCGATTTTTACGACCGGGGCGGCGATTTTGGCAAGGAGAACCACGAAAACCTCGACCCCGACATCGAGCCGCTGGGCCTGAGCGAAAACGAAAAAGTGAGTCTGGTGCGTTTTCTGGTGTCCCTGACCGATGAGCGCGTGCGCATGGAAAAAGCGCCTTTCGACCATCCTTCGCTGTGCATCCCCAAGGGGCATTCGTCCAGTGGCTATGCCTCAACCGACGGCATCAATGCGGCTGACGAGATGCTGTGCCTGAAGGAAGTGGGCCGCAACGGGAAAAAATCACCGGTCATGCCTTTCCTGAGCCTGCCGCCTTTGTCGCGCTAGCACGCAACGGCGGTGCAGCAAGGCGTGTGCAAAACCAACCCTGCGGCGGTGCCGTGCCGCCGCTTTATTTAGAAGGAAGCACCATGTTTCATACCTTGGCAGGAAAGTTGTATTCACCCAGTCTGGGCTGGTGCCGCGCGGCAGCTGCCTGCGCCTGCGTGGGCGCCATCACGGCATGCGGCGGTGGCGACTCGGACGCACTTGCCAGCAATGGCTCGTCGGTGGGCGTCAATGCCGCTGTTTCGGCCCGCATCACCGAAGACGCATCCGAAAATGCCAGACAGCTTGCGCCGCCTGATCCAGTCATGGAATCAGAAAACCTGGCCATGAAAAAAATTGCCCAGATGAAATGCGACAGGCTTGCCACCAAAACGCCCGATGCAGCCGTGGCGTCTTCCAGGCAAAACATCAGGCAGAGCGCTTGCGACGCAGCCAATGCCAGCTAAACCCGATAACGCCATCTTTATTTGAATCGTGAGGAAATCATGCATAGCTACCCAAAATCCCTGCTCGCCGCCATGCTGCTGAGCGGTGCCGGCCAAGCGGCCTTTGCAGTCCCTTTTGCCGTGGAAGGTAAATTGTCCCAGGTCAATGTCAATCCCGGCACGCTGGCGGACCCAACCGTGGCAAACACCGTGGTTTGCAACGGCACACTGGTGCAGCTCAATGGAAGCACCCGGTTTTCAAGCCCCAGCGGCCCGATTTCAGCCCAGAAGATGGTTTCAAACGACCGGTTTCCAGGCAGGGAACTTGTTCCGCCTGCTTCCCCTACCGATGTGAATTCAAAACGGTCGGCATTCATTGGCGGCACCTGCATCATTGACGGCGAAGACACCGCGGCAGGCCGGGTGGCTGCCACGATGTTCGTCGAGCCTGCAGAAAACGTGCTGGTCGGGCCAACCACCAACAACCCGGGTGAACCATTTGCCATCATGGGCGTGCCGGTCCGGCTGCTTGCGCTGACGCCCGAGGCCGGCGTGGTGCTTGCGCCTGAATTCGTGGCTGAGCCCGGCGGCCGAATCATTGCCAGCCCCCCGCTCAATGGTGCCGGCATGAAAATTAAATTGAACACCGTGCCCAAGGGCGATGAATCATCTGCCGAAGGCTACCTGAGCGACGACGGAAAAACTTTCTATGCGCATGTCGTCGAAACGTCAGGCGGTGAACTGCTGGAACCCCAAAACTATCCCACCGCCTCCATCCAACGGGCCGAAGCATCGTTCGGCAACAATTCGGCGAAGCTCGAAGTGCGTGGAGGCTGCACCTTTTTGCCGGCCACCCCACGCCCCTTGCCCATAGTCGTGCAGGTCAACAAGCTTGGCGACTGGGTCAACGCCAATGGCGGCGCCAATGCCCGGGCGGTATCCACCACCTGCGTCGAAGACGCTGCCACCCCAGGCTTTGGCACATACCGATTCAGAAACGACAACTATGCAATTACCCCCACGACGCGGCCCACCCGGGTGCGGGTAGCGCCATCCGGACCGTTGCCGCTGAATTTTTCGGAAGTGTTCACCCTGACCGTCCGGTGACGTTTGCCGGGCTGGTTCAGCGCGCCAGCAAGCCGTTGACCTGCTGCAAATCGTCGGCCGTCAGCGTGCCGGTGGCCTGGCGCAGCCGGAGCCCGCCCAGCAGCACGTTGTAGCGGGCTTGCGCCAGGTCGCGCTTGGTCTGGAACAACTGGCTTTGGGCATTCAGCACGTCGATGTTGATGCGCACGCCCACCTGGTAGCCCAGCCGGTTGGCGTCGAGGGCGCTCTGGCTCGACAGCTCGGCCGCTTCCAGTGCGCGCACCTGGCCCTGGCCCGACTGCACGCCGAAATAGGCGGTGCGCACGTTTTGCGACACGTTGCGACGGGTGCCTTCCAGGTCGCTCAAGGCCTTGTCGCGCAGGGCCAGTGTTTCGCGGATGCGGTTCTGGGTCGAAAAGCCGGCAAACAAGGGCACGTTGAGCAGCAGGCCTACATTGCCGGTGTTGACGCGTGACGAAACACCGGCCAGGGCGGTATTGGCCGGGTTCTGGGTGACGTTGTAGCTCAGCGTGGCGTCAAGCGTGGGCTTGTGGCCGGCCTCGGCCTTTTTAATTTCCAGATCGGTAATGTCGGCATTGCTGCGTGCCTGCCGGAGGCTTGGGTTGCTTTGTTCCGACAGCTGCACCCAGCTGCCGACTTCAGCCGGCATGAGGGGCGGCAGGCTGACCGGAAGGGCCAGCGGCCTGGGCTGCGCTTCGCTGACGCCGACCAATTGGTCGAGCGCGATTCTGCGCACCCGCAGATCGTTGTCCGCGGCGATTTCCTGGGCCGTCACCAGATCAAAGCGCGCCTGGGCTTCGCGGGTGTCGGTGATGGTGGAGGTGCCGACTTCAAAGTTGCGCTTGGCAAACGCCAGCTGCTCGTTCACCGCTTCCTTTTGCGCCCGCACAAATGCCAGGGTATCCTGCGCGGCCAGCACGTCAAAGTAGGCCTGGCTGGTGCGAACGATCAAGTCCTGCGCGGCCGCCTCCAGCTGGGCCCGGGCCAGGTCCACCTGGCGGAAGCCCTGCTCGTAATTGGCCCAGTTGCCGGGACGGTACAGGGGCTGGCTGGCGCTGAGCGTGGCGTTGCGGGTGTTGAAGCTGGTGCCGCCGCCGGGGGACGCGGTGCTTTCGACGTTGACGCGCGAGGCGCCTGCGGACAAGCCGGCCGTGGGCAAAATGCCGGCCGTGGCCTGGTCGGCACGGGCCAGGTTGGCGTCGTATTGCAGTTTGGCCGACTGGTAGCCGGCGTCAAAACCGCGCGCCGATTCGTACAAATCGACCAGGCTTTGCGCCTGAGCCAGCGGCGCCAGGGCCGCCAGGGCAAATGCAGCGGACATGCGCAGCATCGACAGGCACGGTAGCGACAGATTGCGGGGCTGGGTCATAAAGGTCTAGCAAGGTTGACTGAATGAAAAAAAGTTGGCCGGGGAAGCGGCCATCCCGGCTATTTCCGGTCGAAAGGATCAGTAGCGGGGAACCGAAGGATCGACCTGCTGCGACCAGGCATCGATGCCGCCTTGCAGGTTGACGACCTGGGTAAAGCCGCCTTGCGCCAGGTAGTTGGCCACCTGCAGGCTGCGCATGCCGTGGTGGCACAGGCAGGCCATCGGGTGGTCCGGACCCAGGGTTTCCTGCAGCGCTGCCAGGCGCCCCGGTACCTCGCGCATGGGCAAGACGAGCAGGCTGAAGCCGTCTTCCTTGACCGAAGCGGTCTGCACTTCCCAGGGTTCGCGCACATCCAGCACCAGAGGCAGCACGGCCGGCGCCAGCCCGGCGCTGGCCTGGTCGCGCCAGGCGGCAAACCCGAGAGGGGAAAGTTGAGGGATCATGCGGTGGGCCTTGATGGGATGTAAAAGTTCAGAACGTGAATTTTGACGGCTCGGGAAAATTGAGCAGCCGGGGCGCCACGGTGTCCCAGGCTTGGGTGGTGCGGTAAGCGTCCGGGCCAACGCGGGTGATCAGGGTGGCGCGCATCATCGGCTCAGCACCGACAATGACGCTCAGGCGGCCGCCGACCTTGAGCAGGGCGAGCAGGGCCGGTGGCACGGCGGCGACCGAGCCGCCCAGCACGATCACGTCAAAAGGGCCGTCCAAGGGGCGGCTGTCGGGCACCGCCATGTTGTTCAGGTACGCCGCGCCGTCGGCAAGCCGGACTTCGGCGTTGTAGATGCCGGCTTTTTGCAGGTTGCGGCGCGCCGTGTCGGCCAGTGAAGGTTCGATTTCCAGGCTGATGACCTGTTGCGCCCGGTGCGCGAGCAGCGCGGTCATGTAGCCCGAGCCGGTCCCGATTTCCAGCACTTTTTCGTGTTTTTGCACGGACAGGTCCTGCAGCATGCGGGCTTCGACCTTGGGCGCGAGCATGCACTGGCCGGGGTTGCCTTGCGGGGGCAACGGAATTTCCATGTCGGCAAAAGCCAGCGCCCTGCACGCTGGCGGCACGAAGTCTTCGCGCCGCATCACGGCCAGCAGGGAAAGCACTTGGTTGTCCAGCACTTCCCAGGGGCGGATTTGCTGCTCAATCATGTTGAAGCGGGCTTGTTCGTAGTTCATGGCAAAGGGTGGGGGGAAGGGTGGAAATGGAAAGGCAAGGGGCGGCAGCACGGATTTTAGACGGCGTGCGCATCGCCATTAGAGCGCACGCCTTGGGCGCCGGACTGCGCGCCCGGCAACAGCCTGGCGGCGAATTTGCGCTTGAACCACTGCGCCAGGTCGTCCATGTAGCAGTAGGTGACTGGCACCACCACCAGCGTCAGCAGGGACGAGGTGATGATGCCGCCAATCACCGCCTGGCCCATGGGCGCGCGCTGCTCCGAGCCTTCGGTCAGGGCAAAGGCCAGCGGCACCATGCCGAAGATCATGGCCAGCGTGGTCATCAGGATGGGCCGCAGCCGGACCCGGGCCGCCGTGAGCAGCGCTTCGCTGCGCTCCATGCCTTCGGCCCGCATCCGGATGGCAAAGTCCACCAGCAAAATGGCGTTCTTGGTCACCAGCCCCATCAGCATGACAATGCCGATGACGGAAAACATCGACAGTGTCGAGCCGAACAGCAGCAGCGACAGCACCACGCCGATCAGCGTCAGCGGCAGCGAAGTCATCAAAGCCATGGGCTGCAAGAAGCTCTTGAACTGGCTGGCCAGAATCATGTAGATGAATAAAATGGCCAACGCGAGCGCCGACACCGCGTAGCCGAACGACTCGGCCATGTTTTTGGTCGAGCCGCTGAAGGCGTACCGGTAGCCCGGGGGAAAGTTGATGCCGTTCAGCGCGGTCTTGATGTCCGCAGACACCTCGCCCGCCGAGCGCCGGTAGACGTTGGCGTTGATGGCCACCTCCCGCGTCAGGTTGCGGCGGTTGATCTGGTTGGGTCCGGTCGATTCGCGCACGCTGGCGACCTGGCTGAGCCGCACGATGCGCGCCGCACCGTCGGCCGGGGTGCCCGCTGCGCTGCTGATGAGGGGCAGGCGTTCAAGGTCTTGCGGCATGCTGCGCGCCTCGGGGGCGAGCCGCACATTCACGTCGTAGGTCTGGTCGTCCGGCGCGCGCCAGTTGCCGACCGTCTGGCCGGCGATCAAGGTGCGCAGCGACGCGGCAATCTGCGAAGCCGACAGCCCCAGGCTCGACGCGGTTTCGCGCCGCACATCGAGTTCGATGACGGGTTGGTCCGCCTTCAGGCTGGAATCCAGGTCCACCAGGCCGGGAATGCGGCGAATCCTGTCGGTCACCAGCGCCGTCAGCCGGCCGAGCTCCTGCAAATCGGGCCCCTGCAATGAAAACTCGATTTGCTTGCTGCCACCCACCGCATCCTGCAGGCCGGCGTGCGTCACCGTGATGCCCGGCACGTTTTTGAGCCGGTCGCGCAGCAGCGCCGACATTTCGTCGGCGTTGCGGATGCGCGACTTGCGGTCCACCAGCCGCACATAAATGCTGGCGTACATTTTTCCCTGGGCATTGCCGGTGTTGAGGGTGGCCAGGGTGTAGCCCACCTCGGGAAATTCCCGAATGATGGCATCGACCTGGCGCGCCTTGGCCTCGGTGGCTTCGAGCGACGAGCCCACCGGCGTGTAGAAATTGACAGCCGTTTCCGAAAAATCGGCCTTGGGCACGAACTCGGTTCCCAGCAGCGGCACCAGGACGATGCTGACCGCAAAAACAGCGACGGCCAGACCCAGGGTGGCCAGCTTGTGGACCAGCGACCAGCGCAGGATGCCCTGGTAGCGCTGGCTCATGGCCTCGGTGGCTTTGTCAAACCAGCCGGTCACGCGGCCCAGGGTCTTGTCGTACAGCGTGACGGGTGGGCCGCGCCTGCCATGCAGCTCAATGGAAGGGTCGTGCCAGAGGCTGGACAGCATTGGGTCGAGCGTGAAGCTGACGAACATCGAGATCAGCACGGCCGCCACGATGGTAATGCCGAACTCGTGAAAGAACTTGCCGATGATGCCGCCCATGAAGCCGATCGGCAGGAACACGGCCACAATGGAAAAGGTGGTCGCCAGCACCGCCAGGCCGATTTCCCGGGTGCCGTCCATGGACGCCTGGTAGGGCGTCTTGCCCATTTGCACATGGCGCACGATGTTCTCGCGCACCACGATGGCGTCGTCGATCAGCAGGCCGACGCACAGCGACAGCGCCATCAGCGTGATCATGTTGATGGTGAAGCCGAACAGGTTCATGAACAAAAACGTGCCGATGATCGAAATCGGCAGGGTCAGCCCGGTGATGACCGTCGAGCGCCAGGAGTTCAGGAACAGAAACACGATCAGCACCGTCAGCAGCGCGCCTTCGATCAGGGTGCGGCGCACGTTGTCCACCGCGATGCGGATGGGCCGCGAGGCGTCCAGAATCAGTTCCAGCCGGGCGCCGGGCGGCAGTTGCGGCGTCAGGTCGGCAATCGCCCGGTTCAGCCCGTTGACCACGCCGATGGTGTTTTCGTCCTGGGCTTTTTGCACCGTGAGCAGCAGCGTGCGCTGTCCGTTGTAGAGGGCCAGGCTGTCGATTTCCTGCGCGCCGTCGGCAATCCGCGCCAGCTGGCCGACGGTGATCGGCGCGCCGCCTTTTCGCGCCACGATGATGTTGCCAAAATCTTCGGGCCGCTTCATGCGGGCGTCGATCCTGACGCTGCGCTCCTGCGCCAGCGAACGGATGGCGCCCATCGGCAGGTCCTGGTTTTCACTGCGCACCGCATTGACGACCTGGTCGGCCGTGATGCCCAGCGACTCCATGGCCTGCGGATTCAGGTACAGGTTGATTTCGCGCCTTGTGCCGCCCACCAGCGTGACCGAGCCGGCGCCGGGCACATTTTCAAGCCGCTTTTTCAGCACCTGGTCAGTCCAGTTGGTCAGTTCGACCGCTGACATGGCCTTGCCCTGCGCCGCCTCGGGGAGCACCGCCACAGACCAGATTGCCCGGCTGGACGGGTCGAACCGCAGCACGCGCGGCTCCTTCACCTCGTCGCGAAACAGAGGCCGGATGGCCGCAATCTTTTCGCGCACGTCCTCGGCCGCCTTGCGGCCGTCGATGGACAGCTGGAACTCGATGATGACCACCGCCTGGCCCTGGTAGCTGCGGGACGTCAGGGTGTTCACGCCGGCCACCGAGTTGACAGCTTCCTCGATCTTGCGGGTCACTTCGCTCTCGACAATCTCAGGCGAGGCGCCGGGGTAATCGGCGGTGACCACCACCACTGGAAGATCAATGTTCGGGAACTGGTCCACCTGCATGCGCTGGTACGAAAACAGCCCCAGCACCACGATGGCCAGCATCATCA
>JAQGMZ010000108.1 GCA_028292045.1 Polaromonas sp.
CGCAGGCCCAGATCGCCCGGCCTTCGGCCGCGCCGCGCCTGGTAGTGCCCGCGCCGCCGGCTGCCAGTGCCGCGCCGCGCGCTGGCGCCCAGCGCCAGGCCGACTTCATCGTTGCCGTGGTGAACTCCGAGCCGATCACCAATCACGAAGTGCGCACCAAGCTGCTCCGGACCGAGCAGATGCTCCAGCAGCAGGGCACTGCCTTGCCGCCGCGCAGCGAACTGCTGCCGCAGGTCATGGAGCGCATGATCAGCGACAAGGCGCAGCTGCAGGCTGCGCAGTCATCCGGTCTGAAGATCGACGACAACGCCATCGAAACCGCCATTCAGACAGTGGCCCGGCAAAACCAGGTCACGGTCGACGAGCTTCGCCGGCGCCTGACCGCCGACGGGATTGACTACGCGCAGTTCCGTTCGGACATCCGCGACGAACTGCTCATCAGCCGCTTGCGCCAGCGTGAAGTCGACTCACGGATCGATGTCAGCGAGTCGGAGATCGATGCCTACCTGCGCGAACAGCAAAGCCCGGAAGCCGCCGCCATGGCTGCATCGCCGGCAGCGCTCAATCTGGCTGAAATTCTGGTGGCCGTGCCTGAAAACGCCACGCCCGACCAGGTCGCGGCCTTGCAGGCCAGGGCCCAGCAAGTGCTTGAGCGCGCCCGCGCCGCCGGCGCCGACTTCGCGTCGCTGGCGACCGAGGTTTCGGCCTCGGCTTCGCGCACCAATGGCGGCCAGATGGGGCTGCGCAGCGCCGACCGCTACCCGCCGCTGTTCGTCGAGGCTACGCAAAACCTGCGTGCGGGTGACTTGGCCGGCCCGGTGCGCAGCGGCGCCGGTTTCCATATCCTGAAAGTGATTGAAAAACGCCAGGGCGGCGGCCTGCCCGATGCGGTTGTCACGCAAACCCGGGCGCGCCACATTTTGCTGCGGCTGACGCCCCAGCTGACCGAAGCCGCCGCGATTGAGAAACTTGCCGCCTTCAAGAAACGCATCGTTGCCGGCCAGGCCGATTTTGCGGCCCTGGCGCGTGAAAACAGCCAGGACGGCTCGGCCAAGGAGGGCGGCGACCTGGGCTGGGCTCCTGCCGGCGCGTTCGTGCCCGAATTTGAAAAAGCCATGAATGCCCTGGCCCCCAACCAGATAGCCGATCCCCTGGTGACACGCTTTGGCGTTCACCTGGTGCAGTTGCTCGAGCGCCGCGAGGTACCGGTTTCTCCGCGTGACCAGCGCGAAATGGTGCGCGGCCTGCTGCGCGAGAAAAAGCAGGGTGAAGCGTTGGTGCGCTGGGCCGAAGACATTCGCGGCCGGGCCTATGTCGAGTTCCGGGAACCGCCTGTATGACCCCCACGCTTGTCGCTGCAGAGCAAGAGCCCCCACGCTCCGCGCTGCGCGTGGTTCGCTGCCCCCCGAGGGGGCGCTGCGCCTATAGTCCGGCAAAGCCGGTCCTGCGGCCCCTGCTGGTGAAGAGGGTGTTGCTTCAATCTTCGTCGATGCGCTTGGTCGCTTGGTAAGCGCTGCATGAAACACATTCCGCGCAAGCGCTTTGGCCAGCATTTCCTGACGGACAAGCTGATCATTCAGGGCATCGTGGAGGCGATTGCGCCTTTGCCTGGCCAGCCGATGGTCGAGATCGGGCCCGGCCTGGCCGCCATGACGCGGCCCCTGGTCGAGCGGCTCGGGCACCTGACGGTGATTGAGCTGGACCGCGACCTGGCCAGCCAGCTGCGTTCCAACCAAAAGCTCACGGTCATCGAGTCCGATGTGCTGCGGGTCGATTTCAGGCAGCTGGCAGAGCAGGTTCGGCTGGCAGCGCCCAAGGTGGAAAGCGCCGGGCCCCATAAGATTAGAGTCGTTGGCAACCTGCCCTACAACATCTCCACGCCCATCCTGTTTCACCTGCTCGATGCGGTCGATGTGATCGAAGACCAGCACTTCATGCTGCAAAAAGAAGTCATCGACCGCATGGTGGCCGGGCCTTCCACCAGCGACTACGGCCGCCTGAGCGTGATGCTGCAATGGCGCTATGCGATGGACAACGTGCTCCACGTGCCGCCGCAGAGTTTTGATCCGCCACCGCGCGTGGACAGCGCCATCGTGCGCATGGTGCCCCATGCCGAACCGGCCGCGCTCGAAGTCAGGCTGCTGAGCGAACTGGTGCGGGTGGCTTTCAGCCAGCGGCGCAAACTCCTGCGCCACACGCTGGGCAAATGGCTGGAGGCGCATGCGTTTTCTGGGGAATTCGATGTCAAGCGGCGGGCCGAGGAAGTGCCGGTGGCCGAGTATGTGGCGCTGACGCAGCAGGTGGCCCGCAGCGCCGCCATGCAGCTTGTGCCGTCTGAAGTGCTATAAATACCGTAGCTGTCCATGCCGGCTTCATAAGCGCGAAACGCGATTAAGCCATAAAAAAACCCGCAAGCTGCGGGTTTTTTTACGAAGCACTGCAACCCGGAGGTGTCAGGCCGCTGCCAGCCAGTAGCTGGCGTTGAAAGGGCTGCTCATGCGCAGCGCCAGTGGTGACACGTCGAGTAATTTGTCAGTCGGCATCGGTTCTTCACCATCTTGCACGACTTGCTGGGCCTGATTAGCCCGATCCCCTTGGCCAAGGTCCGGGGAGCGGGCTACAGAAAAGAATAGAAGCACCTGAACGGTATCTTGCGATCCGCCCAGTAGTCGGCTGCATCCCGGAAAATGTCGAGCAGTTGCTCGCGCGCTTCCTTGTCGAATTTGGCGTGGGCAGGAATCTGCTCCAGGACGACGATGAACCCCGGCTGCGGGCCTGATTTGTGCACCAGGTCCGTCATGCAGTCGTACAAGGCGTCAAAGTTCTTGCCGAAATGGGCCGGAAAGGTGTACTGCGCCGCGATCATGTCCAAAATGTCCTGTTTGCTCTGGGCGTTGCTCAGGTTGGCATACAGGAAATGCTGGTTGAGCGCCGTTGCAGCATCCTGCAACTCGGGCACGCGGAAGGCGCGTATGGACTGCACAATGTTGGGCCGGATGCCCTTCAAGGGTGTTTCGTCGTCCTTACGAAGTGGTGTATCCATCTTCGCTTCTCTTTCTCTTAATTCAAAAGTCAAAATAACAACCACAGTCCTGGTTAGTGAACGATTTTGCGAAAACTCGCATAGTGATCGTCGGTGTAAAAACAGGCATCGGGCACGGTGGCTTGCAGGCCGCCGCACACGATGCGCCGGGCTCCGCGGCTACGCTCCCCAGGAGTCCTGACGGTATATTCACGGTAATAGGCGCGCGCATTGGCTGGCAGCAGACGTTCCCGATTGCCAAACACCACGCCGTCCTTGTCATGCCGGAAAGGGCCACCCTGGTAAATCAGCGTCAGCATGCTGCGTCCCTGGGCCGGCAACTCGGCGACGGCGACCGTGTCGGCCAAAGCCGCCACGGGTGCGCTCCTGGCCTGGGCCGTGCCGGTCAGCACAGCCGCCACATTGGCGAAAACCGCCAGCAACAGTGTCAAACCCGCATGACGCCAGCGTTCGTACCTCGTTCCCCACATGAAAATACCTTTCTTGAACCCAGCGTTAACCTGTCAGGTTTCGGGTTAACCCTTAAATTTCAAGAGGGGTAGTTTGCCGCATGTGTTGAAAAAAGGCAAGCGATTGCTGAAATTTTAGGCATGAAAAAGGGGGCTGTGAAGCCCCCTGCAATGGTTACCCACCTGACGGGATGTATTTACCGGGCCGCGTTGGCGTCCGCCACCGTCAAGGCGGTCATGTTGACAATCCGGCGGACGGTGGCCGTGGGCGTCAGGATGTGCATCGGCTTGTTGGCGCCCAGCAGCACCGGGCCAATGGCAATGTTGCCGCCTGCCGCGGTCTTGAGCAGGTTGTAGGAAATGTTGGCAGCGTCGATATTGGGCAGCACCAAAAGGTTGGCCTCGCCGCTCAGGGTGCTGTTGGGCATGATGAGCTTGCGGGCCGCGGCATCCAGCGCCACATCGCCATGCATCTCGCCGTCCACCTCCAGCCAGGGCGTCTGCTCGCGCAGCAGGTCCAGCGTGCGGCGCATTTTCCGGGCGCTGGGCAGGCTGGAAGAGCCGAAGTTCGAATGCGACAGCAGCGCCGCCTTGGGCTTGATGCCGAACCGCATCATTTCCTCGGCGGCCATGGTGGTGATCTCCGCCAGCTGCTCGGCCGTCGGGTCGTAGTTGACATGCGTGTCGAGCAGGAACACCTGGCGGCCCGGCAGCATCAGCCCGTTCATGCAGGCATAGGTGTTGACGCCTTCGCGCTTGCCCACCACCTGGTCCAGGTACATCAGGTGGTGGCTGGTGGTGCCCCAAGTGCCGCAGATCAGGCCGTCCGCGTCGCCCTTGTGCAGCAGCATGCCGGCAATCAATGTCAGGCGGCGGCGCATCTCGATCTTGGCCGTCTGCACCGTCACGCCGCTCCGCTCGGTCATGCGGTGGTAGGTTTGCCAGAAATCGCGGTAGCGGTGGTCCTGCTCGACATTGACGACGTCGTAATCAAGCTCTTCCTTCAGCCGCAGGCCGAACTTTTCGATACGCTGGGCAATGACCGCCGGGCGGCCGATCAGGGTGGGCCGGGCCAGGCCCTCGTCCACCACGATCTGGCAGGCGCGCAGCACGCGTTCTTCCTCGCCCTCGGCGTAGGCGATGCGCTTGCGGCTGGCGGCCTTGGCAGCCATGAAGATCGGCTTCATGATGGTGCCGGATGCGTAGACGAAGCTCTGCAGTCGTTCCCGGTAGGCATCCATGTCCTGGATTGGCCGCAGCGCCACGCCGCTGTCGGCCGCGGCTTTGGCCACCGCCGGCGCAATCTTCATCATCAGGCGTGGGTCGAACGGCTTGGGAATGAGGTATTCGGCCCCGAACGACAGCTTTTCGCCGACATACGCCGCCGCCACCACTACGCTTTGTTCGGCCTGCGCCAGTTCGGCGATTGCGTGCACGGCGGCAATTTCCATCTCGATGGTGATGGTCGATGCGCCGGCGTCCAGCGCCCCCCGAAAGATGTACGGGAAGCACAGGACGTTGTTGACCTGGTTCGGGTAATCGGTGCGGCCCGTGGCGATGATGGCGTCATCGCGCACGGACTTGACGTCTTCAGGCGATATCTCCGGATTCGGATTGGCCAGCGCAAAAATGATCGGGCGCGCAGCCATCTTGGCGACCATGTCTTTTTTCAGCACGCCGCCGGCCGACAAGCCCAGGAAAATGTCGGCGCCTTCGATGATTTCACCAAGAGTGCGGGCCTGCGTGGGCTGGGAAAACTGGATCTTGTCATCGTCCATCAGCTCGGTGCGGCCGGTATACACCACGCCGGCCAAGTCGGTCACATAGATGTTTTCGCGCGCAATGCCGAGCTTGAGCAGCAGATTCAGGCAGGCCAGCGCCGCCGCGCCCGCGCCCGAGGTGACCAGCTTGACCTGGCCAGGCGCCTTGCCGACCACCTTCAGCGCGTTGAGCATGGCCGCACCGACGGTGATCGCCGTGCCATGCTGGTCATCATGGAACACCGGAATCTTCATGCGCTTGCGCAACTCGCGCTCGACGTAGAAACAGTCGGGCGCCTTGATGTCCTCCAGGTTGATCGCGCCGAAGGTCGGCTCCAGCGAGGCAATGATCTCGACCAGCTTGGCCGGGTCTTTCTCGTCGATCTCGATATCGAACTCATCGACCCCGGCAAACTTCTTGAACAGCACCGCCTTGCCTTCCATCACCGGCTTGGAGGCGAGCGGGCCAATGTCGCCCAGGCCCAGCACCGCCGTGCCATTCGTGATGACCGCCACCAAGTTGCCGCGGCTGGTGTACTTGAACGCAGCGTTCGGGTCCTTGATGATTTCCTCGCAGGGCGCAGCCACGCCGGGCGAGTAGGCCAGCGCCAAGTCGCGCTGATTGGTCAGTTGCTTGGTCGCGGAAATGGCGATCTTGCCGGGGGTGGGAAATTCATGGTATTCCAGGGCGGCGCGGCGCAGTTCGGCGCGCTTTTCGTCGCGCTCGGTGTCCAGGTCGTGGGGCGTCGCAGCGGATGGGGTGGGCATCGGGTTAAGTCTCCAGCTAAGACGGTCAATGCGGCCGTCAACTCTTTTTGTACGGTCTGAGATTGTAGGCCGCCGGTGTCCGGGCCAAGGCCTTGGCAATGCGCGATTGTGGGGAATAAGCGCATGATTTATTGAATTGCAGTGTTTCAGTCGTACGGTCGATGACCTGCAGGCGGCAACCGGCAAGCCGTATCACCGATCGCATAATTGGCTGTAATTATAGGGTTAACCCTTATTATAAATAGGTTGCACCAAACATAAAATTGGTTGCACTTGCTTTAATAAAAGGTGCAACCCATGTCCACAGTCACACTCGGCCTCAAGGTTGACGAACTGCTTCGATCGCGCATCCGGGAAGCCGCCGCCCAACAGGGCCGGACGCCGCACTGGCTGATCAAGCAGGCGGTGCTGCAGTATGTGGAAAGCCTGGAGCGCGGCCTCTTGCCGTCCCCAGAAATTTCGGGCCAGGCCCGTGACGCTGCGGCAGACAGCGACGACGCCGATGAGCTTCCCGTTCAGGTGGGACCCCCTTCTGTCCAGCCTTTCCTGGACTGGGCACAGAACGTCCTTCCTCAAACCGACCTGCGTGCCGCCATCACGGCCGCCTGGCACCGGCCCGAGCCTGAATGCCTGCCGGTGCTGGCGCAACTGGCTTACACGCCTGACGCAGGCCAGCGCGCCGCCATTGCCTCCCTGGCCACCCGGCTGGTGGAAGGCCTGCGCGGTAAAAAGGACGCCGGGGGGGTCGAGGCGCTGGTGCAGGAGTTTTCGCTGTCCAGCCAGGAAGGCGTGGCGCTGATGTGCCTGGCCGAGGCGCTGCTGCGCATTCCGGACAACGCCACGCGCGACGCGCTGATCCGCGACAAGATCAGCCACGGCGACTGGCATGCGCACCTGGGCAATTCGCCGTCGATGTTCGTCAACGCCGCCGTCTGGGGCCTGATGCTGACCGGCAAGCTGACATCCACCAACAGCGAAAAAAGCCTGGGCGCCTCGCTGACCCGGCTGATCGGCAAGGGCGGCGAGCCGCTGATCCGCCAGGGCGTGCACCGCGCCATGAAGCTGATGGGCGAGCAGTTCGTCACCGGCCAGACTATTTCCGAAGCCCTGGCCAACAGCCGCGCGCTGGAAAAAGCCGGCTTTTGCTACTCCTACGACATGCTGGGCGAAGCCGCCGCGACCGAAGAGGATGCCGCGCGCTACCTGGCGTCCTACGAGCAGGCGATCCATGCCATCGGCAAGGCGTCGCACGGGCGCGGCATCCATGAAGGGCCGGGCATCTCGGTCAAGCTGTCGGCGCTGCACCCGCGCTATAGCCGCGCCCAGCGCGACCGGGTCATGGGCGAGCTGCTGCCGCGCCTGTCGAAGCTGGCGGTGCTGGCGCGCCAGTACGACATCGGCCTGAACATCGACGCCGAGGAGGCCGACCGGCTGGAGCTGTCGCTCGACCTGCTGGAAAGCCTGTGCTTCGATGTGGCGCTCAAGGGCTGGAACGGCATCGGCTTCGTGGTGCAGGCCTACCAGAAGCGCTGCCCCTACGTGATCGATTTCATGATCGACCTGGCCCGCCGCAGCAACCACCGGCTGATGGTCCGGCTGGTGAAGGGCGCCTACTGGGACAGCGAGATCAAGCGCGCCCAGCTGGACGGCCACGAAGGCTACCCGGTGTTTACCCGCAAGGTGCACACCGACGTGTCGTACCTGGCCTGCGCCCGCAAGCTCTTGGGCGCGCCCGACGCGGTGTACCCGCAGTTCGCCACCCACAACGCGCAGACCGTGGCCAGCATTTACCACATGGCCGGCAACAACTACTACAGCGGCCAGTACGAATTCCAGTGCCTGCACGGCATGGGCGAGCCGCTGTACGACCAGGTCACCGGCAGCACGGCCGACGGCAAGCTGGCCCGGCCCTGCCGCATCTATGCGCCGGTCGGCACGCACGAAACCCTGCTCGCCTACCTGGTGCGCCGCCTGCTGGAAAACGGCGCCAACACCTCGTTCGTCAACCGCATCGGCGACGAGAACGTGCCTGTGGCCGAGCTGGTGGCGGACCCGGTGCTGGATGCGCGGCAGGTCGAGCAGGAAACCGGCCTGCTGGGCGCGCCCCATCCGAAAATTGCGCTGCCGCGCCAGCTGTTTGCCGACCTGGGCAGCCAGTCGCGCCTGAATTCGGGCGGCCTGAACCTGGCGCATGAGCAGCAACTCGCCTCGCTCGCCGCCGGACTGCTGCGCAGCACCCAGGGCTTGTATTTCGCCTCGCCCGGCGTGGCCGATGCCCCGGCTTTCGACGCTGCCCAGGCCGCCGCCCAAGGCTGGCTGCCGGTGCTCAATCCATCGGACACCCGCGACCCGGTGGGCTGGGTGCGCCAGGCGACGGCGCCAGAGGTCGAGCTGGCCGTCGGCCGCGCCGCCAGCGCCGCGCAAATCTGGCAGGGCACGCCGCCGCACGAGCGCGCCGCCTGTTTGATGCGCGCCGCCGACCTGCTGGAGCAGCGCACGCAAAGCCTGCTGGGCCTGATCGTGCGCGAAGCCGGCAAGACCCTGCCCAACGCCATTGCCGAGGTGCGCGAGGCGGTGGACTTTTTGCGCTACTACGCCGCCCAGGCCAGGGCCACCCTGGACAACGACGCGCACCGTCCCCTGGGCGTGGTGCTGTGCATCAGCCCGTGGAACTTTCCGCTGGCGATTTTTGCCGGCCAGGTCGCCGCCGCGCTGGCCAGCGGCAACTGCGCCATGGCCAAGCCGGCCGAGCAGACGCCGCTGGTGGCCGATGTGATGGTCAAAATTTTGCATGAAGCCGGCGTGCCGCAGGGCGCGGTGCAACTGGTGCCCGGCACCGGCGACACCGTGGGCGCGGCGCTGGTGGCGCACCCGCTGGTGGCCGGCGTGATGTTCACCGGCTCGACCGAAGAGGCGCGCCTGATCGCCCAGACGCTGGCCCGGCGCCTGAGCCCGCAAGGCCGCTGCATTCCCCTGATCGCCGAAACCGGCGGCCAGAATGCGCTGGTGGCCGACTCGTCGGCACTGGCCGAGCAGCTGGTGGGCGACGTGCTGGCCTCCGCCTTCGACTCGGCCGGCCAGCGCTGTTCGGCGCTGCGCCTGCTGTGCATCCAGGAAGACGGCGCCGACCGCGTGGTCCACATGATCAAGCAGGCCATGCGCGAATGGGTGATGGGCAACACCGACCGCATGCACACCGATGTCGGCCCGGTGATCGACGACGACGCCCGCCGCCAGATCGAGCAGCACATTGCCGCCATGCAGGCCGCCGGCCAGCCGGTGACCCGCATGGCGCGGGACGAAAGCGGTGGCCAGGGCTGCTTTGTGATGCCCGCGCTGGTCGAGATCGACAGCGTCAAGCGCCTGCAGCGCGAGGTGTTCGGCCCGGTGCTGCACGTGCTGCGCTACCGCCGCGAGCAGTTGGGCGAGGTGCTCGACGCCCTGAACGCCACCGGCTACGGCCTGACCTTCGGGGTGCACAGCCGCATCGACGAGACCATTGCCCTGGTCACGCAAAAAGTGCAGGCCGGCAACATCTACGTCAACCGCAACGTGATCGGCGCGGTGGTGGGCGTGCAGCCTTTCGGCGGCATGGGCCTGTCGGGCACCGGCCCCAAGGCGGGCGGCCCGCTGTACCTCTACCGTCTGCTGCAGGCCGGCCCGGCGCAGGGCAACCTGGCGCTGGCCGCGCTGCCCGCCATGCCGGTCAGCCGCGCCCTGGCGGCCACCGGCCGCAAGCCGGCCGATTTTCCGGCGTTGAAAGCGCTGCACAGCCTGTGCGACGGGTTGCAAAACCCGCCATGGGCAGATCTGGCCGGCTGGCAAGGCAGCAGCGGGGCCGACCGGGCCTTGGCCGCCTGCAACGCCTACCGCGCCAGCAGCGTGCTGGGTCAGGTGTTCACCCTGCCCGGGCCGACCGGCGAGTCCAACCATTACCAGCTGCTGCCGCGCGGTGCTGTCTGGGTCGTGCCGAAAACCGCGCTGGGGCTGGCGCACCAACTGGCCGCGGCACTGGCCACCGGCAATCCGTGCTGGCTGGAAACGCCGGCGCCCCGCAGTGCCGTGGCCGATGCGCTGGCGGCCCTGCCGCCCGAGGCACGAAGCTATGTTCACCTGCGCAGCGCCGCGCAATTGCTGGCAGAGGCGCACCTGAGCGCCATGCTGTTCGAGGGCGATGGCGATGCCCTGCAGGCTTTGCTGCCCCGGCTTGCGCAGCGCCCCGGCGCCCTGATGCGCGTTGAAAACCTGACGCCTGCGCAACTGGCGGCGGGCGCCCTGTACGACATGAGCGCGCTGATGCATGAACAAAGCATCAGCACCAACACGGCGGCGGCGGGCGGCAATGCGCAGCTCATGACGATGGGGTAGCGCGGTTTTGCCGTGCCACGCACAGGAAGGGCGCATGTTCGGCATGCCAATTGCTGCGTGCTTGCGGCGCGGCCAGCCGGCTGCCATGCGCCGAGAGCCGGCAATCAGGTCACGCTGTCACGCGTGCTGCCTCGCCGGCCCGGCCCCAGCGCTGCCATGCTTTTTCATGGAAGAAAAAGGCAAAGGCCTGCACCGTCGGCTCCAGCAGGCTGAGCGTCAGCGACAGCAGGAAGTTGCCAGTGACGGCGTACGCCACCAGCGCCGCGACCGTGACGTGGAGCACATAGTAGGTCGCGGTTTTTTGCAAGGCAAGAAAATTTTCACGGAAAAGCCTGGGCATGATGGGTCCTCGTCATCTTTAGAAAAGCAGTGTTTCAGTGGCGCGACAATAGTTTTTGTCAATCAATATTGTTTTCATGCTAATAAAAACCAATCAATAACTCCATTTGGTTTTGCCTAACCGGGCCATAGCCTGAAGCGCCGATGGCTGCGCGGGCTGGGGCATGGGGCTTGCTGATTTAAAGAGGCTGGGCTTGCCACGGGACCTTGAACGGGTCAACGGGTCAATGGATCAACCGGTCAACCGCTCAGGGGCTGGTGCGGTCCGGCTCTGCCGGCGACGAAATGTCGGCCAGGGAATTGGCCACGCTGATGTCGCCTTCAGGGTCTTTGGCCGCAATGTCGCCGATCGATAAAATGCCGATCAGCCGGCCCTGCCCATTGACCACCGGCATGCGCCTGATCTGGTTCTGGCCCATCGTGTCCAGGATGTCTTCCACATCATCGTTCTCGTGCGCGGTACGCAGGCTGGTGCTCATCACATCGGCCAGCAGCAGCGACCGGGCATCGAGTGCCTGGGCCATGCCGCGAACGACGATGTCGCGGTCGGTCACCATGCCGACCAGCACATCGCCCTCGCAGACGGGCACCACGCCCACATTCAGTTCTTCCATGACCTGCGCGGCCAGCATCACGGTGTCGGTCGGTGCCAGGCTGCGGGCGCCTCGGGTCATGACCTCGGAAACAGTTGTCATTCCTCACTCCTTGGGTTGCACCGGCAAGCGGCCGGTTTCATCTGGCAGCTTAGGGGCTTTGCGCAGCCTGCCTGTCGGCTGCCGCGCAAGCTGGCGTAGGACGCAAACGCCGTGGGGCAGGCGTATTTCCGCAGCGTCAGGCGGACGCGTTGAAGTCGCCGGGGTCAGGCGTTTTTTCAATGAGTTTGCGCAGCATGGCGCAAATGCTGGCCAGCTCGTCGGCTTCGCGCAGCGCGGCGCGGCCATGCTGCTGCAACTGCGGCCCATGCACCTGTGCCAGCCGGCGCAGCAGCATTTCCTTTTCCTGCAGTGCGCGCAGGCTGCTCCAGACCGCTGCGTCGGTTACCTGCTCCTGGGCATGGGCCAGGCTGCGCAGGCTGAACGCATGGCCGGTGTGGCACAAAAAGCGCACCGGATGCCTGTCGTTGAGTTCGGACAGCACGCCGCTGCAATCGGGGCATGAAAAGATCGACGGCTGGCTGATGGCCCGAAGGTTCTCGACGGGATGCTGGCCCAAGGTCACGGCATGCTCCTGCTGAAGGGTTGCAGGGGGATCAAACGGCACTGGCAGGGCGGGCGCCGGTCGGCTTGCCAGTTCATACAGCAGCGGCCCCAGCGCAGCCAGTGGCACCACATGGTCTGCCGCAACGCAGGCCAGCGCGCTCTGGGGCATGCTGGGCGCAAAGGCATCGGCCGGGTCCTGAACGACCGCCGTGCCGCCACAGCGCTTGATGGCTCGCAGCCCGGCGCTGCCATCGTCGAGCATGCCGGTCAGGACCACGCCGATCACGCGCGGGCCGTACTGCAGCGCTGCCGAGCGGAACAGCGGGTCGATGGCGGGCCGCGCATGGTGTTCCTTGGGCCCCCGGGACAGGCGGATGACGTTTTCCTCAAGCAGCATGTGGTGGTCCGGCGGCGCGATATGGATCATGCCCGGCCGGGGCAGGTCGCCGTCAGCCGCCGTGACGGCCTTGTTGGGGCCCCGTGCGCTGACGAGTTTCCACAGCTCGCTGGGGTGGGCGCCGATGTGCTGCACAAAAAGAACCGGCGCCGGAAAGTCGCGTGGCAGGACGGACGCAAGTTCGAGAATGGCGTTGACGCCACCTGCGGAAGCACCCATCACGATGATCTGTTGAGCCGTGGGAACATTCATTGCAAAACCGGAATTTTCAAGGTTGGACCAGCCCTTACTGTTCGCATGCGCCGCCATGCAATGCGTAGGCTCCGGGCGCAAGGCGGCGTAGGTTTCCAGTGATAGCCCAGGCATGTTGCATGCCGCTGCGACCCGCTTGCGGTCAAGGCGGCCAATTGCACGCCAGCAGGCCCAACGGCAAACAAAGGCTAGGGGCGGGCGGCCCGCGGCGTGTCGGGCGCCAGGCCCACGTAGCGCCCGCGCGGGCGGATCACCTGCGCCACGCCCAGTTGCTCCAGGCTGTGCGCCAGCAGCCCGACGCTGCGCGCCGTGGCGAACAGGCCAAAGGCGGCATCCGGTGGCAGGCGGTGGCGGGCCACCAGGGCGGCCAGCGCCACATCGATGTTGGGCAGCAAACCGGTCAGCGCCGTGACTTTTTCGATGAAGCGCGCAATGGCCTCCGGCGGCTCGGACAAGGCCAGCAGGGCGGCCGCGCGCGGGTCGCCGTCGGGGTAGATGTGGTGGCCGAAGCCGGGCAGGGGCAAGCCGGTCGACAGGTAGTGGCTCACGACCTGTTCGTCGCCCAGCCGCTCCACTTCGCTGAACAGCGCCTGCACGCGGCCCGAGGCGTCGCCGTGCAGCGGGCCCGACAGGGTGCTCAAGCCGGCCAGCAGGCAGGCCGGCAACGAGGCGCCGGTGGACGCCGCGATGCGGGCTGCGAACGCCGAACTCGTCAGCTCGTGGTCTGCCAGCAGCACCAGGGCGCATCGCAGCAGTTCGGCCACCGGAGCCGGCTGTTTCCAGCCTTGCGCAAAGCGAAGGTGCAGCGGCTGGCCGCCGTGCCGCGCGCCAAAGGCAGTGGCCAGCTGGCCGACCAGGCCCTGGCTTTCGGTGTGCAGCACGCGGGTCAGGCGGCCGCGGGTGGAGTGCCCCTCGGCCGCCAGCGCGGCCAGGGCGGTGAAGGCAGCAACACGCCCCGGCTGGACCGGCGCCGCTGGCGTTGCGCAGGAGAAGTCGACAGCCTGCCCGGCGGCCCACAGCAATTGCGCCACCTCTTCGAGGCTGGCCGCGCGGGCCAGGCTGACGGCGTCCTGGCCCCGGTAATACGGCCGCCCGCGAAAAAACGCGCACAGCGCCGTCGGAATGCTGGGCTCCGAGCCGAACAGGGTGTTGGCGGCCACGGTTTCGTGCTTGCGGCCGGCCTGCTTGCGCCTGGCCAGGCCGGCCACGTCCTCGGCGCGGTAGAGGCTGCGGCGCGTGTCGGCCGGGTCGGGCACGACTTCGAGCTTGCCTCGGCTCACGTAGGCGTACACCGTCTGGGGCCGCACGCCCAGAAGGCGGCATGCCTCGTTCATCGGTATCCAGGAAGCCATGGTGAATTTCCCCAATTTTTTATATTGATCTTATACATCAATATTGACCACTTGATCAATTCGCCACAAACTCCGCGCATCCCTGCAAAAACCATCTTCAACCCCCGGCTGGCTCCAGCCCCCATGTGAACGAATCGGCATGAAACCTCAACTCCTCCAGCTCAACCCGATCCTGATCCCGGCGATCAACGACCAGCTCGGCTCGCTCTACACGGTGCATAAATTCTTTGAGCTGGCCGACCCGGCGGCCTGGCTGCGCGCGCACGGCGCGTCCATCGCCGCCGTCATCACCGGCGGACACACCGGCATTTCGCAGTCGATGCTCGAGCAGCTGCCCGCGCTCAGGGTGGTGGCGGTCAATGGCGTGGGCACCGACGCCGTGGACCTGGCGTATTGCCGCGCCCGTGGCCTGCCGGTCACCGCCACGCTGGGCGCCCTGACCGAAGACGTGGCCGACCTGGCCATCGGCCTGCTGATCGCGGCCTGCCGCAACCTGTGCGCCGGCGACCGGTTTGTGCGTGGCGGCCAGTGGGAACTGCACCCGCAGCCCAGCGCGATTCCGCTGGCCCGCCGGTTCAGCGGCATGCGCGTCGGCATTGTCGGCATGGGCCGGGTGGGGCGCGCCGTGGCGGTGCGGGCGGCGGCGTTTGGCTGCGCGATCAGCTACACCGACCTGCGGCCCATGGACGATGTGGCGCACCGGTTCGTGGCCGGACTGGCGGAACTGGCCGCAGACGTGGACGCGCTGGTGCTGTGCGCGGCGGCGGACACGGCCGAGGGCATCGTCAACGCGGCCGTGCTTGATGCGCTGGGCCCGCGCGGCTTCCTGGTCAACGTCGCCCGCGGCCGGCTGGTCAATGAGGCCGACCTGACCGAGGCGCTGGTGGCCGGCCGCATTGCCGGGGCGGGGCTGGACGTGTTTGTCGATGAACCGCGCGTGCCCCTGGCGCTGCGCCAGTCGGACCGTGTGACGCTGCAGGCCCACCGCGCCAGCGCCACCTGGGAAACCCGGACCGCCATGGGCGAGATGGTGCTGGCCAGCGTGGCCCAGGCCCTGGCCGGCGAGCGCCCGGCGATGAGCCTGACCACCTGAGCCGGCAAAAATCACGCCGCAGAACCACAAAAACACGCAGGAGACAAAGCCATGCAGACTCCCATGTTCACCCGGCGCTTCCCGCTGCTCGCCCTGGGCATCGCCCTCGGCCTGACGGCGGCCGCGCCCGCCTTCGCGCAGGCCTACCCGTCGCGGCTGGTGACGCTGGTGGTGCCTTTTCC
>JAQGMZ010000145.1 GCA_028292045.1 Polaromonas sp.
GCCAGGCAAAGCTGCGCTCGACGACCCAGCGCTTTGGCAGCAGCACAAAGCCCTTCTTGGCTTCGGGCAACTTGACCACCTGCAACTCGACGCCGTTTTGCGCCGCATCGCTTTTGGCCTGCTCGCCCGTATAACCTTGGTCCGCCCAAGCGAGCTTGACGGTGCGTCCAGTCGCTTTTTGAACCTGCTCGCACAGCGCATCAACCTGGGCGCGCTCTTGCTCGCTGGCGGGCGTGACGGTCAGCGCTATCAAATGCCCCAGCGTATCGACAGCCGCATGCACCTTCGAGCCGTTACGCCGCTTGTAGCCGTCATACCCGGCACGCGGCCCGCTTTCGCAGCTGCTTTGTAGCGTTCGGCCGTCCAGGATGACAGCGCTGGGCTGGCCCTGGCGGCCTTGGGCCGTGCGAATGATGGAGCGCATGTCGCTGACCATCGCCTCAAAGCAGCCCGCTTCAAGCACGACGAAACTGCTGGTACACCACTGGCCAAGGCGGCAAATCATTGGGCAGCATGCGCCATGCGGCACCTGCCCGAGCGAGCCATCGAAGGGCATTGAACACTTCGCGCAGGCTGTGGCGTCGCTGGGGCGCCTGCTCGTCAATCAAGGCAAGATAGGGCGCCACGAAGTCCCATTCTTCGCCGCTCACATCGCTGGGGTAAGGCTTTCTGCTCATTCCCAGGAATTAGGGGCAGCTCAGGAAAAATCAGCCCTGAGTTCATAACACCTTCTAGCCCCGGTTGTGGGTCTTTCGCCCACAGGCCTAGATCGGGTCCCAGGTGGTCAGCGTCGGCGCAGGCGCATTTTCGTAGAACGAACTGCGCATGGCCGGAATGGCATGCTCGGCAATGCTTTCGGGCGTCCATCCTTCGCTGCGATGCACGGAACGAATCACGCGCGGCTGTGAAAACAGATAAATCTCGTTGGCCCGCACGCCAAACACCTGACCCGAAACATTGGCGCCCGCGTCGCTGCCCAGGTACACCGCCAACGGGGCAATTTTGTGTGGCTCCATGGTCTTGAGTTTTTCCATTCTGGCCCGGGCATCGGGCGTGTCGGTGGGCACCGAGGCGGTCATGGCCGTCCACGCCCACGGGGCGATGCAATTGGAGCGGACCTGGTAGCGCGCCATGTCCAGCGCAATCCCTTTTGACAGGGCGACGATGCCCATTTTGGCGGCCGCGTAGTTGGACTGGCCTGGGTTGCCAATCAGCCCGCTGGTCGATGTCATGTGGATGTAGCTGCCGCCGTTCTGCGTTTTAAAGTGCGGCGCGGCGGCGCGCGATACATTGAACGTGCCGTTCAGATGCACATCGAGCACCGCCTTCCACTCTTCCAGGCTCATGTTGAAGAAAAAACGGTCGCGCACGATGCCCGCGTTGTTGACGACGCAGTCGATGCGCCCGAAATGGTCCAGGGCGCTTTGCACGATGTGCGCTGCGCTGGGCTGCTCGGCCACGCTGTCCAGGCTGGCCACCGCACGTCCACCGGCTGCGCAAATTTCAGCCGCCACGGCTTCGGCAAGCGGCGCCTGGCCTTCAGCGCCCCGGGCCAGATCGTTCACCACCACGGCAGCCCCTGCCTTTGCAAACGCAAGCGCAAACTCGCGGCCAATGCCGCTGCCAGCGCCGGTCACCACCACCACTTTTCCGTCCATCATTCCTGTCTCCTGTGTATTGCCTGAAATTGATTGAAATGCTTTGGCAAGGCTAGCACATAACTGATATGCTGTCAGTTATTTGAAATCTTCAGGAGATGACTGCATGGCTTCTGCCGTTCCCGGCTCGTTGCGCGGCCGTGCCGCCATTGTGGGTGCCGCCACCTATGGCATTGGCGAATCGCCAGGCCAGCGCCCCCTGGACCTGGCCGCCCGGGCAGCCCGGCTGGCGTTGGACGATGCGGGCCTGGCGTTGCTTGACGTCGATGCCCTGTTCGTCTGCACGCCTGACGATGCGCTGTCAGGCCTGAGCGCTGCAGAATACCTGGGCATTCACCCCAAGTTCACCGAGAACAACCGCACCGGCGGCTCGGCTTTTCACTCGCACCTGATCGTCGCCTCGTTGATGCTCGACGCCGGTTTGTGCGACACCGCGCTCATCATGTATGGCAGCAACCAGCGCACCTCCACCGGCGGCTTGGTGTCGATGCGCTTGCCTTCGCCCTACGAAAAACCTTACAAGCCGCTCACGCCGCTGTCGTCTTATGCACTGGCTGCCGCACGGCACATGCACCAGTACGGCACCACCCGCGCCGATCTGGCCGAAGTGGCCGTGGCAGCGCGGCGCTGGGCGCAGTTGAACCCCGAGGCCTTCATGCGCGAGGAGCTGACGGTGGAAGACTGCCTCAAGGCCCGGCTGGTGTCCGATCCGCTGAGCGTGCGCGACTGTTGCCTGGTCACCGACGGCGCCGCCGCCGTGGTGCTGACGCGGGCTGACCGCGCGGCGCATCTCAAAAGCAAGCCAGTCTACATCCTTGGCGCTGCCGCTGCCACCTGGTACTCCGGGGTCGATCAGTCGCAGGACCTCACTGTCACCGCCGCCGCCGAGTCATCGCGACGCGCCTACGAGATGGCAGGCGTTTGCGCGGCCGACATCGATGTCGTCCAGGTCTACGACGCTTTTTCGATCAACACCCTGTTGTTTCTGGAAGACCTGGGTTTTTGCGCCAAAGGCGAGGGCGGCGCCTTTGTTCAAGGGGGGCGCATCGCCCCTGGTGGCGACCTGCCGGTCAATACCAACGGTGGCGGGCTGTCTTGCTGCCATCCCGGCATGTACGGCCTGTTCACGATGGTCGAATCGTGTGTGCAGCTGCGCGGGCAGGGCGGGGCGCGGCAGGTAGCCGGCGCCGAGATGGCGCTGGCGCATGCCAACGGCGGAACCCTGTCCAGCCAAGCTACTTTGATCCTGGGAACTTCAGCCACTTTATAACGCCGGGTACGAAGTGGCGCTCTTGTCAGCGCGGCGACAAACGGCTATAGTAAATAACTGACACTTTATTAGTTTTAGACGAACTGCTATTTTTGGAGACTGACCCATGAATTTCGATGACTACAAGACGCTTAAATTCGAGCGCCGCGGCCGTATCCTGACCATCACGCTGAACCGCCCCGAAAAGCTCAACAGCCTGGCCGGCGAAGCCCACACCGAACTCTCGCGCGTGTTTTACGACGTGGTGGAAGACGCTGAAAGCGACATCATCGTGCTGACCGGCGCAGGCCGCGCTTTCAGTGCCGGCGGCGACATCGAGCACATGCAGTGGCTGCGTGACAATCCGCCCGCTTTCTACCAGGCCATTCGTGAAGCCAAGCGCATCGTCAGCAGCCTGCTGGAATGCGACAAGCCCATCATTGCCAAGATCAACGGCGACGCCATCGGCCTGGGCTCCACGCTGGCCGTCTGCAGCGACGTGATCTTTGCCGCCGACCATGCGCGTTTTGGCGATCCGCACAATAATGTCGCCCTGACTTCCGGCGATGGCGGCCAGATCATGTGGCCGCTCCTGATCGGTTACGCCCGTGCCAAGCATTATTTGCTGACCGGCGAAAAACTCAGCGCCACGGAGGCGGCCGAGATCGGGCTGATCAACAAGGCCATGCCCGCCGCCGAACTCGATGCCTACGTGGACGCCTATGCGGACAAGCTGGCCAAGATGCCGGTGCAGTCGCTGCGCTGGAGCAAATCGACCATCAACACGCCGCTGCGCCAGGCGGCCGCCAGCATGATGGACATGGGGATGGCCTATGAAAACCTGGCTGCCGTGACCCAGGACCACCAGGAAGCCATCAACGCCTTCCGCGAAAAGCGCAAACCCGAATTCAAGGGCTGCTAAGGCGGGCCGGCATGACGGCTCCCAACCTCTCGACGCCGGCGTGGGCCGCCTGGGCGCTGGCGCAGCCGGGGCAGCCGCTGCGGGTGCAGGTGGACGGCACCTCGCTGCACGCGCTGTGCTGGTCACTGGCCGACACCCACAAGCCGCCGCTGGTGTTCGTCCACGGCCACCGGGCGCATGCCCACTGGTGGGACTACATCGCGCCGTATTTTGCGCACACCCACCGCGTGTTCGCGATGGACCTGTCAGGCATGGGCGACAGCGGCCACCGCATCCACTACGCCAAGAAAGTTGGCGCGCACGACATCATCGGCCTGGTGCAGGCGCTGGAACTGGGGCCGGTGACGATGATCGGCCACAGCAACGGCGGCCTGCGCACGCTGGATGCCTGCGGCCTGGCGCCGGCGCTGTTCAAGCGCGCCATCGTGATCGACAGCTATGCGGTGTTCGAAGGCGGGGACCACCCCCGGCAACCGCCCGGGCTGCGCGGCGACCGGCTTTACCCGGACCGGGCGTCCGCCGTCGGGCGCTACCGCCTGCTGCCGGAACAACCGCATGTTGAACCCTGGGCACTGGCGCACATCGCTCACCATTCGGTGCGCGAGGCCGAAGGCGGCTGGCGCTGGAAGTTCGATCCTTCGATGCCGTCCGGCCCGGACGAGGAGGACGAAGCGGCGGGCATGCTGGCCGCCGTACGCTGCCCGGTGCATTACGTCTATGGCGGCGCCAGCGCCATCGTGGGCCTTGCCTTGGCCCAGCGCATCGTGCGCCACCTTCCCCAAGGCCACGGCCCCATCGTCATTCCCGGCGGCCACCACCACCTGATGTTCGATCAGCCGGTGGCCCTGATTTCCACCCTGCAGGCGCTGCTTGCCTAACAGCTATTTCTTTTAAACCATGACCGAACTCGTGCTTGTCGAGACCCTGGGCGACCTGTCCATCGTCACGCTGAACAACCCCAAGACGCGCAACGCCCTGTCGCGTGACCTGCTGCTGCTGCTGGCCGAAAAGCTGGAAGCGCTGCGGGCGGACAACGCTTGCCGGGGCATCGTGCTGACCGGCGCCCAAGGCCACTTTTGCGCGGGCGGCGATGTCTCGGGCATGTCCGCCGAACGCACCCTGCCGGTGGGGCGTGAACGCATGCTGGTGGCGCACCAGGTGGTGCGCCTGATCAGCCAGATGGGCAAGCCCGTGGTGGCCGCCGTCGAAGGCTATGCGGCGGGGGCGGGGTTTTCGCTCGCCATGGTGGCCGATTGCGTTGTCGCCTCAAAGTCGGCAAAGTTTGTATCATCGTTTGCCAAAGTCAGCCTGCTGCCCGACATGGGCCTGATGTGGACACTGCCGCAACGCGTCGGCCTGGCCCAGGCCAAGCGCCTGATGATGACGGCCCGCGTGGTCGAGGCCGAAGAGGGGCTGCGGCTGGGCATGGTTGACGAGCTGTCAGACATGGGCCAGGCGGTGGATCGCGCCAAAACCCTGGCTACCGAACTGGCCGCGCATGCGCCCATTGCCATGGCGCTTTTAAAAGCTGCCTACGCCCGGGGCATCAACAAGCTGGACGACGCGCTGGCTTATGAAATGGACAACCAGGCTGCGCTTTACCTGACGAAAGACCACCGCGAAGCCGTCGCGGCTTTCCTTGAAAAGCGTCTCCCGGTTTTTCGCGGCATTTAAGGACACGGCATGGCTCTTGATCTGGAAAAACTGCTGGCGCTGAAAATCCCCGACACCGCTCAAAGCTACACCTTCAAGGACTCGCTGCTGTATGCCGTGAGCCTGGGCTACGGCAGCGACCCGCTCCATACCCAAGAGCTGCCCTACGTTTTCGAGGGTGCAGACGGCGGCCAGCGCGTGGCGCCTTCGATGGGTGTGATCCTGGCCCATCCGGGCTACTGGCCGCGCACGCTCGACACCGGCCTGGACTGGGTGCGCATTGTGCATGCGGAGCAGGGCCTGGCGCTGCACCGTCCATTGCCGGCGCAGGCCGAAGTCGTGGGCATTTCGCGGGTGGTCAGTGCCATCGACAAGGGCAAAGACAAGGGCGCGCTGATCACCTATGAGCGGAAAATCTTGGAGCGCGCCAGCGGCGAGCCTTTGTGCACCATCACCCAGGTGATGATGGCGCGGGGCGATGGCGGCTTTGGCGGCCCGGCGGCATCTGCGCCCCTGTCGCCCGGCATACCGGACCGCGCCCCTGACCGCGTTTGCGAATTGAGCACTGCACCGCAGATGGCCTTGCTGTACCGGCTCAATGCCGACTGGAACCCCCTGCACGCCGACCCGGCAGTGGCGCGCAAAGCCGGTTTCGAGCGCCCGATTCTGCATGGGCTGGCGAGCTGGGGCGTGGCGGTGCGCGCCGTGCTGAGCAGCGCTTTGGAGTACGACGCAGACCGCATGGCCTCTATTTTCGGGCGCTTCAGCGCCCCCGTGTATCCGGGCGAAACCTTGCGCACCGACCTCTGGCTGGAGCCGGACGCAGTGGCTTTTCGCGTCTGGGCCGTCGAGCGCAATGTCATGGTGATCAACAACGGCCGCGTTGGACTGCGCAACCGCATTTGAAGGGCACCAGTTGCTTGTTGAAACCCGTACAACCCTCATGACGCCCTTGCTGCTGAAGTCGCCTACCGTCTGGGGCCTCCTGGCGCGCCGCGCTGAAGAAAGCCCGGACGCGGCACTGGTCGTAGATGGCTTCAGTGGCGTGCGTTTGAATTGCGCCCAGGTGCTGCAGGCGGCGGAGCGGCTGGCCGCTGCATTGCTGGCGCAGGGCGTGCAGCCCGGCAGCGTGCTGACATGGCAATTGCCCACGGGTCTGGGCGCTTTTGTGCTGCAGCTGGCGCTGGCGCGGCTGTGCGTCGTGCAGAACCCGATGATTTCGCTGTACGGCCCGGCCGAGGTGGAAGCGGTGCTGCGGCGCAACCGGTCCCAGTTCTACCTGGTGCCCCAGGACGGCGCCCAGGGACTCGAAGGCCGTGCTCAGGCCCTGCTGGCGCGCCTTTCTTCTAATGGTCCGCAGCTTATCGTGCTGCCCGACGAACTGCCCCAAGGCGATCCGGCCACCTTGCCGGCGCCGCCCGGGGATGGCAACCCGGTGCGCTGGATTTACCTGACCTCGGGTACCACGGCCGAACTCAAGGGCGCGCGCCACACCGACGAGTCCCTGCTGCGCGCCGGGCTGAACCTGGCGCAGGCGGTGCAGGCCGGGCCGGGGGACGTGGGCACCATCGCCTTCCCGATTGCCCATGTGGGCGGCATGATGAACACTATCTTGCTGCTGGCCAGCGGGGCCAGCGCGGTGCTGCTCCCGCGTTACCAGCCCGCCGAGGCGGTGGCCATTTTTGCGCGCCACGGCGTGACCGTGACGGGTGGCAGCACGGCGCACTACCAGGCCTTGCTGGCCGAGCAGCGCCGCGACCCAAAGCAAATCCTGTTGCCCACCTTGCGCCTGCTGTCCGGCGGCGGTGCGCCCAAGCCGCCCGACCTGGTGGCCCAGGTGCATGACGAGCTGGGCTGCGTGCTGGCCCATGCCTACGGAATGACAGAAGCCCCGTTGATGGCCTCGTGCCGCGCCACCCATAGCCAGGAGCAGCTGGCCCACAGCGATGGCGCGGTGGTCGATGGCATGGAACTGCGCATCGTCAATAGCCAGGGCACCGAGGCCGCCAACGGCGAGGACGGCGAAATCCGCGTGCGCGGACCGGGCGTGTTCAAGGGCTACACCGACGAATCCCTCAACGCGGCGGCGTTCGATGACGAAGGCTGGTTCCGCACCGGCGACCTGGGCCGCCTGCGCCCGGACGGGCATGTCGCCGTGACCGGGCGGCTCAAGGACGTGATCATCCGCAAGGGCGAGAACATTTCAGCGCGGGAGATCGAGGATTTGTTGTCAGGCCATCCGCGGGTGGGGGCCGTGGCGGTCATCGGTTTGCCTGACACCGAACGCGGCGAACGGGTCTGCGCCGTGGTTGAGCCCCGAGTGGCAGGCGAACACCTGGATTTCGCCGGCATGGTGGCCTGGTTCGAGAAAGCCGGCGTGATGCGGCAGAAAATTCCCGAACAACTCGAACTGATGGACAGGCTGCCGCGCATGGCCTCGCTCAACAAGATTTCCAAGGCTGAACTTCGGCTGCGCTTTCAGGGCCCGCCGCCGCATTAAAGCCGTGCCCGGCCGCTTGGCTTTCAAACGTCGGTTCGCACCGTGCAGAGCATTTCCTGGCTGGCGCACGCCACCAGCCGGCCGGCCTGGTTGTACACCCGGCCCCAGACCAGCCCTCGCCCATCGGCCGCGCACGGGCTGACGGCATCGAACAGCAGCCACTCATCCGCCCGGCAGGGCGCATACGACCACAGCGAATGGTTCAGGCTGGCGACGTAGATGCGCTCGCGGGCGCCCTTCAGGCCAATGTGGGACGCGACGGCCGCGTAGTTGAACCAGAAATCCGAGATGTAAGCCAGCGCCGCCGCCTGCACGGCCGGGTCGTCGGGCAGCGGGTCGCGCGTCTTGACCCAATAGCGCAGCGTGGCCTCCCCGGCGGGCTGCAGCAGGAAGCGGCTGGCTTCTATCAGGCGAACGTCCAGAAAAGGACGGAACTGCAGGTCGTAGCGCTCCCCGGTGCTGTCGACGATGCGGGCCTCCAGTTCGGGAATGGTCGGCACGGCCTGCGGCGGCGGCAGGCCTGCCGGCATGGGGTCGGCATGCTCAAAGCCCTGGCCCGGCACCTGCAGCGTCACCTGTGCATCGGCAATGATGCGGCTGCCCTGGGTGGCGCGCAGGTGGCGGGTAGTGAAGCGGCTGCCTTCCTGCAGCGTGGTGGCCTGCCAGCGAATCGGCAGGTTGCCCAAGGCACCCTGAAGAAACCCCAGGCGCAGCGAACTCAAGTGCCGCCCGGTCGTCCCCGCCACGGCGGCGCTCACCGCATGCGCCAGCAGCTGGCCGCCAAAGACGCGGCCGTTCTGGTTGCCGTCGAGCCGGTCGGACACCCAGGCTTGGTCGCCATCAGGCAGCAGGCGAAGCAAGGCCAGCAGATCGTTGCCCTGATTAAAGCCGGTGGATTCGTTCATTTGAGAAATTCCTCATCGTTTACCCTTGGTTTTCCGGGGTGGGCTGCGGCTACCGGCTTGACGACCGGGGAACTTTCGATCATAGTTGGATAACTGACACATTAACAGTTATTAACCATTGCAATGGACACTACGATGCAACTGAACGACATGATTCTCGTGAGTGTGGACGACCACGTGGTCGAGCCGCCCGACATGTTCAAGAACCACCTGCCCGGTCACCTGCTGGACAAGGCCCCCAAAATCGTTAAAGTACGTAGCGGCGAGGGTTGGGAGTTCGAGGGAATACGCAACCCCAACTTCGGCCTGAACGCAGTGGTGGGCCGTCCACCCGAGGAGTATGGACTGGAACCGGCCATGTACGCCGACATCCGCAAGGGCACCTATGACCTGAAGGCGCGCGTGGACGACATGAATGTCAACGGCATTCTGGGCTCGATCTGCTTTCCCACCTTCCCGGAGTTTGCTGGCACCTACTTCTTGAAAGCGAAGGACAAGGCGCTGGCCAAGCTCATCATCAGCGCCTACAACGACTGGCATGTGGACGAGTGGTGCGCTTCGGCGCCGGGCCGTTTCATTCCCATGGCCATTTTGCCGCTCTGGGACATCGACGCCTGCGTGGCGGAAGCGCGGCGCGTGGCCGCCAAGGGCGTGCGCACCATCACATTCCCGGACAACCCGCCTGCCAAGGGCCTGCCGAGTATCCACGGCACCCACTGGGACCCGCTGTGGGTGGCCATGGAGGAGCTGGGCCTGGTGATCAGCTGCCATATCGGCTCTGGCGCCGCTGCGCCTTACCCTTCGCCGGATGCGCCGATCGATGCCTGGATCGTCAACATGCCCATGTACATCGCCAATGCGGCGACCGAATGGCTGTTCTCGCCGGTGTTCAAAAAGTTCAAGAACCTCAAGATCGCCCTGTCCGAAGGCGGCATCGGCTGGGTGCCTTACCTGCTGGAGCGCGCTGATTTCAGCTACAGCCACCACCGCGCCTGGACGCATGCCAATTTTGGCGACATGCTGCCCAGCGAGCTGTTTGCGCGCAACTTCATCACCTGCTTCATCGACGACAAGTTCGGCCTGAAAAATACCGATGCGCTGAATGTCGACATGATCACCTACGAATGCGATTACCCGCATTCCGACACCTTATGGCCCAGGGCCCCTGAAGTCTTGTGGGACTCGCTCAAGCACTTGCCGAGGGAAACCATTGACAAGATCACGCATGGCAATGCCATGCGCGAATTTCGCTACGACCCGTTTGCGCTGCTGGGGCGCGAGAACTGCACCGTCGGCGCCCTGCGCGCGCAATCGACGCACATCGATATCAGCACCGTGTCCGGCCTGGGCGGCTACAACCCGTCCAATACCGAAGGCCGCCAGGTCACGGCGGGCGAAGTGGCCAGGCTGTTTGCCGGCGCATGACGGTGCTTCTCCGCCCCAACCGGGATAACCGCGCCATCGTTGCCGGAATCGGCCAGTCAGCTGTGGGCCGCCGGCTGGACCGCTCCGGCCTGGACCTGACGCTCGACGCGGTGCTGGCGGCGCTGGCGGACGCCGGGCTTGACCGCCGCGACATCGACGGCCTGGCCTGCTGGCCGGGCCACACCCCCGCGCTGCCGGGTTTCTCGCCGGTCTCGCTGACCGAAGTCAAGGAAGCCCTGCGGCTGGAGCTGAACTGGTACACCGCCGGCGCTGAAGCCTCGCAGATGAGCGCCATCATCAATGCCTGCATGGCGGTGGCTTCCGGCCAGGCGCGCCATGTGCTGTGTTTTCGCACCATGACCGAGTCCTCCGCCATGGCGCAGGGCACGCGTTCGAGCGTGATGAACGGCGTACAGCGCGTCAATGGCTCGCTCAGCTGGCTGGTGCCTTTCGATGCGCCGTCGGCCTCCAACTGGATTGCCTTGACCGCATCGCGCTACGCGCACGAATTTGGACTGAAACGTGAGCAGCTGGGTCAGATCGCCTTGAATGCCCGGCGCAACGCCGCGCTGAATCCGAACGCGGTGTACCGCACCCCGGTAACGATGGACGACTACCTGGCCTCGCGCATGATCTCCACGCCATTGTGCCTGTACGACTGCGATGTGCCCATCGATGGCGCCACGGCCGTCATCATTTCCCGGCATGACACCGGGCGCGACCTCAAGTCGCAACCCATTTTGATTGACGCCATCTGCGGCCCCCTGCATGGCCGCGACAGCTGGGACCAGATGCAAGACCCCACCCGCTTTGCCGGTGCAGATGCGGGCAAGCGCCTGTGGAGCATGACCGATCTCAAGCCCAAGGATGTGGATGTGGGTGCGCTCTACGACGGCTTCAGCTTTCTCAGCCTGCTGTGGCTCGAAGACCTGGGCTTTTGCGGCCGCGGCGAGGCCGGCGCTTTTGTCGAGGGCGGGCACCGCATTGCGCTCGACGGCGAGTTGCCGCTGGCCACCGGTGGCGGTCAATTGTCAGCCGGGCGGCTTCATGGCATGGGCCATTTCTGCGAAGCCGTGCTGCAGTTGCGCGGCCAGGGTGGCGAGCGCCAGGTGCCGGGCGACCCGCGCGTGGCGGTGGTCAGCAACGGGGGCGGGCCGATTGCCTCCGCAGCGCTGCTGGTGCGCGAATGACCGATGGAACATCCATGAACGAAACACTCCAGCCCGACGCGGATTACCAGCGCTTTTTGCAGGAAGGCCGCTTCATGATCCAGCGCGGCCGCAGCAGCGGACGCTATCATTTCTACCCGCGCGCCATCGAGCCCGGAACCGGAAATATTGACCTGGAGTGGGTGCCGGCCAGTGGCCTGGGCACCGTCTATTCGACCACCGTGGTTCGCACCAAGCCGCCAGCGCCCTCGTACAACGTGGCCTTGGTCGACCTGGCCGAGGGCCCGCGCATGATGAGCCGCGTCGAAGGCCTGGCGCCCGAGGAAGTGCGCATCGGCATGGCCGTGCGCGCCCGTATCGTCAATCAAGACGGCAATGCGTTTGTCGTTTTCGACCCCGTTTGAACCCAAGGAACCGTTTAATGAAGAATCCGATGTCGCTCGTGGGGCGAAACTTCGTCATCACCGGCGCTGGCCAGGGCATTGGCCTGGCGATTGCCAAGCTGGCGCTCGAACTGGGCGCCGGCGTAGCGGCCATTGACCTCAACGCCGACACACTCGCCGCTGCCCGCGAAGAACTGGGCGAACGCTTTCTGCCGCTGGCCGGAAGCGTCACCGATGCGGCCTTCATCGAAGGCGCCGTGGCGCAAGCCGTTGAATGTTTCGGCGGGCTGCACGGCCTGGTCAACAACGCCGGCATCGGCCGGCCCGCGCTGATCGAGAAAATGACGATGGAGCAGTGGCAGCTGGTGCTCGATGTGCACCTGACCGGCTCCTTCCTGCTGACCCAGGCCGTTGGCCGCCACCTGATCGCCCGCGCCGGGGGCGGCGACCGCAGCGGGGGCTCGCTGGTGTTCATTTCTTCCGACGCCGGGCGGCGCGGCAGCCTGGGCCAGATCAACTATGCGGCGGCCAAGTCCGGCATGTTCGGCATGGCGATGACAGCGGCGCGCGAATGGGCGCGCCACAATGTGCGCTCCAATGCCATCTGTTTTGGCATGGTCGAGACCGCCATGACCGAAAAGGTGCGTGGCAACGAAAAGATGCTGGCGACCTACATGGAGCAGATTGCGCTCAAGCGCTTTGCCGCGCCCGAAGAAGTCGCCGTGCCAGTGTGCTTCCTGCTGGGCGAAGGCGCTTCCTACGTGACCGGGCAGGTGCTGTCGGTCAACGGCGGCTACACCATCACCGTATGAAACAGGCGCCACCCATGAACGACAAGCCCAACACACCGCAAGCCGGGCCGCTGGCCGGTATCCGTGTGCTCGACATGACGCGGGTCATCGCCGGTCCGTTTGCGGGGCAAATTCTGGGCGACCTGGGCGCCGATGTGGTCAAGATCGAGCGCCGGGGCGAGGGCGACGACATCCGCCGCATCGCACCCCCATGGCTCAAGGACGAAGAGGGCCGTGACCGCGACGAATCCACCTACAGCCAGGCGGTCAACCGCAACAAGCGCTCGCTGGCGGTGGACTATGCCCAGCCGGCGGGCGCAAGGCTACTGCTCGACATGGCGGCCAAGGCCGATGTGCTGATCGAAAACTACCGCACCGGCACGCTGGCCAACTACGGGCTGGGCTACGAAGACCTGAAAGCCGCCAACCCCCGGCTGATTTACTGCTCGCTGACCGGCTTCGGCCAGACCGGACCTTACGCGGCACGTTCGGGCTACGATTACCTGGTGCAGGCGATGGCTGGCGTGATGTCGGTGACCGGCGCCCGGGACGGCGAGCCCGGCGCCGGGCCGACGCGCATTGGCGTGCCGATCGCCGACACCACCGCCGGGCTGTTTGCCGCCATCGGCATACTGGCCGCGCTGCAGCACCGCCACACCAGCGGGCAAGGCCAGCATATCGACGTGTCGTTGTTCGAGTCGCAGATGGCCACCTTGATGAACACTTTTTCGGCCTGGTTCAACGGCGGCGCCGAACTGGGCCGCACCGGCAACGACCACCCGAGCGCCGCGCCCTATGGCGTGTACGCGGTCGATGACGGCTTTTTGCTTGTGGCCACGTTCAACGACCGGGAATTCATCCGGCTGGCGGCCGCCGTGGGCCATCCCGAATGGGCCGAGGATGCGAAGTTTGCAAAAAATGCAGCCCGCGTTGCCAACCGGGCCGAACTGGCCGCGCTGCTGACCCAGGCGCTGGCCGGGCGCAGCAAGGCCGAGTGGGTGGATAAGCTCAATGCCGCCACGGTTTCTTGCGGCCCGATCAACAGCATGGCCGATCTGGAACATGATCCGCAGGTAATAGCCCGTGGCTTGGTGGTCCCGATGATGCACCCTGTGAACGGCCTGATCCGCACCGTGGCCAGCCCGCTTCGGATGTCCGATTCCCCGGTGGAATACCGCATCGCGCCGCCGCGCATTGGCGAGCACACCGAAGAAGTGCTGCAGGACTGGCTGGGCCTGGCTGAAGCGCAATGCGCCATTTTGCGCGAACAGGGAGCCATTTGATGACCGCCGTGCATGCAACCCGCGCTTTTGAAGTCACCTGGTCGGAGGCTGAAGTGGCCCGTGTGCTCGACCGGGTAGCGACCACCCGCCTGCCGCCCGCGCCGCCCGGCAGCGGCTGGACCTACGGCTGCGATGCCGATTTCCTGCAGGGTGTGCAGCGCTACTGGACGCAGGACTACGACTGGCGCGGCGCGCTGGACCGGCTGAACAAATACCCGCAGTTCGTGGCCACCATCGATGGCCAGGACATCCATTACCTGCATGTGCGCGGCGAATCGCCGACGCCGCGCCCGCTGCTGATGACCCACGGCTGGCCGGGCTCGCAGGTCGAGTTCTGGGACGTGATCGAGCCGCTGGCCTTTCCGTCGCGCTTCGGCGGCCGGGCGGAAGACGCTTTTGATTTGGTCCTGCCCAGCCTGCCCGGCTATGGTTTCAGTGGCTGCCCGGCGCAGCCGCTGGGCCAGCGCGCCACCGCCCGGCTGTGGAACCTGCTCATGACCGAGGTGCTGGGCTACCCGCGTTACCTGGCCCAGGGCGGGGACTGGGGCGCTATCGTCACGTCATGGCTGGGGCTGGACCATGGCGTGAACGTGCGGGCGATTCATTTGAATTTGCTGGCCTTTCGCCATGCCGAGCCGCCCCGCGATGAGGCAGAGGGTAAATGGATGCAGACCGCACTGGCCGCGCAGCAAAGCCTGGGTGCCTACTCGGCGCTGCAGCGCGTGCGCCCGCAGTCGCTGGCCTGGGCCGCCGCTGACAACCCGCTGGGGCAGGCGGCCTGGATGCTTGAGCGCTTTCACGACTGGGCCGATCTGCGCACGCGCCGTTTTGAAGACGTGTTCACGCTCGACCGCCTGGTGACCAACGCCATGCTGTACGTCATGACCGGCAGCTTCACCAGCGCCCTGTGGTACTACGCCGCCATGGTGCCCGAAGGCATGCTGGTGCTGCCCGCCGGCACGCGCTGCGAAACCCCGACCGCCTACACCGATTACGCCGATCCGCTCGTGCCGGCCCCGCCGCGCAGCCGCGCCGAGCGTGCCTACCGCATCGAGCGCTGGGTGCAGGCGCCGGCCGGCGGCCATTTTGCCGCGATGGAGAACCCGGCGTTCTTCATTGACGATTTGCGTGAGTGGGCAGCATCTTTGCCCGCTAAGTAACCCAAGGAGACTCGCATGAAAGTACGCATTCCCAAAGTGGATTTCTCGACGGTCCCGATCCATTGGGCGCCGAATCCCGAATTTGCCCAGAGCTACAACGCCTTTTCGACCGTACCGGCGCACATCGAGCCTTTCCTCGTGAAAGTCATGATCGCGGCGCGCAAGGTGCTGGACCCCAAGCACGCTACCCTGCACAAGGAAATTGACATCTTCATCAAGCAGGAAGTGCAGCATTGCAAGCTGCATCAGGCCTTCAACCAGCATCTGGTGAACTCGGGCTACGAGATGATGCTGCCCATCGAGGCGCCGTACAAGGCCGACTACGACCGCTTTCTGAAGGACCGTTCCCTGCGCTTCAACATCGCCTACTCCGAAGGCTTCGAGTCCATGGGCTGCGCGGCCGCCCAGGTGTTTTTCGAGGACCTGGATGAATTTCTGGAAGGGGCCGACCCCCGCGCAGCCGACCTCTGGCGCTGGCACCTGGCCGAAGAGTTCGAGCACCGCGAGGTCTGCTTCAAGCTGTACAAGGCGCTGTATGGCAATGGCGTGTACGCCTGGCTGTACCGCGTGTATGGCTTTGCCTATGCCGTCAAGCACATTGGCAGCCACACTCGGCGCCTGGCCGAAGCCATGATTGCCAAGGACCGCGCCCACATGACCGAGGACGAGAAAAAAGCGTCCGAAGTGCGCCTGGCCGCCTACCAGAAAAAGATCAAAAAATCGTCCTTGAAACGCCTGGTCCAGGTGCTTTCCCCTTTTTACAACCCGGCACGCCGCGTGGCTTCCCCGGGCATGGCCGAGCTTTTAGCGCGTTACTGACAACAAGAAAGATCACATGATTGAAAACAAGCGTCCCGGCTGGTCCCGTGGCCAGCAGGATACTGTCAATGCCGTGTTTCGGCGCTCGGTCAGCGAGTACGGCCCGCGCCTTTTCCTCGACGATGCGGGAACCACCTACACCTATGCCCAGGCGCACGAGCAAGTCTGCCGGCTGGCCAACGGCCTGAAAGCGCAGGGCATCAAAAAGGGGGACACCGTGGTCACCCTGCTCGACAACAGTGCCGACACGGTGTTCATCTGGCTGGCCATCAATACCCTGGGCGGCATCAGCGTGCCGGTCAATACCGCCTACAAGGGCGAGTTTTTGCGCCATCAGGCCAGCGACGCCGAAGCCACTGTCATCATTGCCGAGAGCGACTATGCCGAGCGCGTGGTACAGATTGCCGGCGATCTGCCCACGCTGCGCTCACTGGTTTACCGGGGCGCACGTCCAGCCAGCCTGTCAGGCTTCAGCGGCCAGTCCTTGCCCTGGGCAGAGATGGTGAGCTCCGAATCCAGCGACCCGGTGGTCGACGTCAAGCCGGGCGACCTGGCGATGCTGATCTACACCGGCGGCACCACGGGCGTGTCGAAGGGCTGCATGGTCAGCCACAACTATGCCTGCAACCTGGCGCGCCAGATGATGGCGCTGACCGGACGCACCAAAGACGCGCTGACCTGGACGCCGCTGCCGCTGTTCCATTTCAACGCCGTGGCCTCCACCGTGCTGTGCAACATGATGCTCGGCGCCGGCGTGGCGATCTACCCGCGCTTTTCAGTAAGCAATTTCTGGCCCGAGATCGAGCGCACGCGCGCCACCGACTGCGCGCTGCTGGGCACCATGCTCACGCTGCTGGCTCGCGCCGATGACAACGAAGCCATGCTGCGCTGCAAAGGCCAACTGCACGCGGTCTGGGGCGCGCCATTTCCCCAGGCGATCATTGCGACCTGGAAAGAACGCTTCGGCGTCAAGTCCGCAGTGGCCGGCGGGTTTGGCCTGACCGAATGCGCCATCGTCACGCACCTGCCCTACGGCATGCCGGACAAGCCCAGTACGTCGGGCATGCGCTGCGAATGGTTTGACGTGCGCATCGTGGATGACGAGGACAACGAACTGCCCGACGGCACCGCGGGCGAGATCATCGTGCGCCCGCGCCAGCCCCACGTCATGTTCGAAGGCTACTGGAAGCGCCCCGAAGACACCATGAAACTGCTGCGCAACCAGTGGTTCCACACCGGCGACATCGGCAAGTTCGACGAGGAAGGATATTTTTACTTCGTCGACCGCAAGAAAGACTATTTGCGCCGCAAGGGCGAGAACATCTCCAGCATGGAGGTCGAAAATGCCCTGCGCACCCATCCGGCGGTGGAGGACGTGGCCGCGCACGCGGTGCTGTCCGATCTGAGCGAAGACGAGCTCAAGCTCACGCTCAAGCTCAGGCCGGGCGCCCAGCTCAAGGAGGAGGAGCTGTTTTACTGGTGCGCCGACAAACTGCCGTACTTCGCTGTGCCGCGCTACATCGAGTTTCGCCCCGAATTGCCTAAAAACCCGGTGGGCCGCATCCAGAAATACCAGCTGCGCGACGAAGGCGTGACCGCCGACACCTGGGACCAGGAGCGCGCCGGTGTCAAGCTCAGCAAGCGTTGACATGCGGTCCGCGAACACTCCCTTGACCCTGCCTGCTGTAGCGGTAGAGCGTGTCGAGTTTGTCGGCGCCGGAGGCCTCAGCCTGGCCGCCGACGCTGCCGGGCCGCTGGATGGCCCGCCGGTGCTGCTGCTGCACGGCGGCGGACAAACCCGCCACTCCTGGCACCGGGCGCTGCAAACACTGGGCGCGCAAGGCTGGCGGGCGATCGCGCTGGACGCGCGCGGCCACGGCGATTCCGGCTGGGCATCCGATGGCGACTACGGTGTGGACCGCATGTGCGATGACCTGCGGTCTGTTATTCAGACACTGGATGAAAACCCCGTGCTGGTGGGCGCCTCGATGGGTGGCAATACCGCACTGGTGGCCCAAAGCGAAATGCCGGGGCTGGCACGCGCCCTGGTGCTGGTGGACGTGGTGCCGCAGCTCGAAACCGAAGGCGTGCAGCGCATCATCGACTTCATGACGGCCAGCCCGAACGGCTTTGCCACCCTGGACGAAGCCGCCGACGCCGTGGCCGCCTACAACCCGTCACGCCCGCGCCCGCATGACCTGCAAGGCTTGACGAAGAATTTGCGCCAGCGTGACGACGGCCGCTGGCGCTGGCATTGGGACCCGCGCTTCATGGTTGCCGACGCGCCGCAGCGCAACGCGCGTATTCGCGAGATCCACCAGCGCATGGCGCTGGCGGCCGCGCGGGTGCGGGTGCCTGTGCTGCTGGTGCGCGGCGCGCAAAGCGATGTGGTGAGTGCCGAAGGCGTGGAAGCCTTCCGCAGGCTGATGCCTCAGCTGGAAACCGCCGAAGTCCAGAATGCCGGCCATATGGTGGCGGGCGACAGCAACGACCATTTCAATACCGCAATTCTTGGCTTTTTACGCCGCCATGCCGAGCCTGAACCGCGCGACTGCAGCGTTTGAATATCTGCTGGCAAGTTATATATGCTTCAAATAAGCACTTTGCGCATATACAGCAAGCGAAATAAGCTATTAATTTAATAGCAAAATAGCCGCGCAGCAGGTGCCACAAGCCGGGGTGGTTTCTTGCTGTCAACCCCGCTTCATCACATGAGGCTCGTACTGCCTGAACACGATGGCCAGGCCGATGCCGCCCGCAGCGGTGAACAGCGTCGGCATCATTCCCAGGTGCCCGGCCATCGCCCCCCACATCCAGCCGCCCAGGGCCATGGCGCCTTGAAACACCAGCAAATAAATGGCCAGCGCCCGTGACCGCATTTCCGGCGCAGCCTGAACCTGAATGGCCGTGACGGCGATGTTGGTGGACCAGGCCCACGCCATGCCGCCAACCACCATGCCGGGCGCAAGCCAGTAGATTGGCGGAGCCTGGGAGGCGAGCAGGGTGACGGCGGCGAAGGTGATGAAAGCGAAGGTTTCGATCTGCCGTGGCGTGAGCCAGCGGTGCAAGGTCGACAGGCTCAGCGAGCCCGTGACCGCGCCCACGCCCATGCAGCCCAGCAGCAGGCCGTAGGCGCCGGCTGTGCCACCCTGGCCGCCGGCTACCAGCGGCAGCAAGGCCCACAGCGCCGCTGCCGGAAGGATGAAGAGGCCTGCCCGCAGCAACTGCACCTGCAGCTTGCGGTTGTGAAAGGCGTAGCGCAGGGCCGTCGTCAGTGCGGCGCTGAAGCTTTCAATCCTGGCATCGGGCGCGCGGTACGTCGGCAGGCTTTTGATGCGGCTGAGAAGCGCCAGCGAGACTAGCGCCAGCGCGCCGATAAAGCCAAACACCGCCGCCGGGCTCAGCCAGGCCATCAGCAGGCCCGCCAGCGCCGGGCCCACCGCACGGGCCGAGCTGAACGACGCGGAACCCAGGCTGATGGCGGCCAGGCGCAAGTCAGGCGGCACTGCGTCATTTTGCGCAATGAACCAGGACGGGCCCTGAATGGCGTAACCGATGCCATAGGCAAAGGTCAGGCACAGCAGCAGCCACGGTGCGACCCAGCCAAAAGCCACCAGGGTGGCGGTAACGATCGCCACCAGGGCCAGGCCGCCTTGAGAGATCTTGAGGAAGCGTCCCCGGTTGACCAGGAGGTCTGAAATCACGCCGCCCGGCAGCGCCAGCAGGAAGGACGGCAGGGTGCTGGCGGTCTGGATCAGGCCAACCTGCACCGCCGAACCCTGCATCGAGACCATCAGCCAGCCGGCGGTGACCGTCTGCATCCACAGGCCCACGTTCAGGCACAGCGCGCCCAGCCATAGCTGGCGGTAAGTCGGGTGGCGCAGCGGCTCCAGTGGCGAGCCGGGGCCGAAAATCATTTCCAGGACCAGTGGGGTTCGCGCTTGTTGCGGTAGGCGTCACTGGCTTCGGCCGAGTCGGCATAACGGGTCACGCGGCCGGTGTAGTCCTGCTCGACGCGGTAGCCGTCTTTGAGCGGCAGGTCCTCGGCCCGGTTCATCGACTCCTTGGCCAGGCGCAGCCCGATGGGGCTCATCTGCGCAATTTGCCGGGCGAGGGTGTAGGCCGTGGCCATCAGCTGGTCCGGCGGCACCACGGCTTCAATGGCGCCCAAACGGTAGAACTCCTGCGCGTCCACGAATTCGCCGGTGAAGAACATTTTGCGCGTCTTGTATGGGCCGACCAGGCGCTGCAGGTGGCGCGCCCCGCCGAGCACGCCGGCCTTGATCTCGGGCAGGGAGAACTGCGCAGCGGTCGAGGCAACGATGATGTCGCAACTGGCCACCAGCGCCACGCCCGCGCCGATGGCCTTGCCGTTGACGGCGGCTATCACCGGCAACGGGCAATCCAGCACGGCATTGAAGCAGTCGCGGGGCACGACGCCGGGGTCCAGCAGGTCCACCGTCGTGTCGTCCCCGGCCAACTCGCGGGCATGGCGGCGCACCGAGTCCTTCAGATCGACTCCTGCGCAAAACAGCCGCTCGCCTTCTGCGGTGAAGACAACGACGCTGGCTTCGCGCGACTGGCCCAGCGCCTTGAAGACCTGGGTGATTTCGCGAAAAGTCTCTGCATCCAGCGCGTTGACGGGCGGGCGGGCCAGCGTCACCGTGGCAATGCGGTCGGCAATTTCAAGGCGGATGTTTTTCATGGTCTTGTCTTTTGATTTAGGAGGAGGTGTGGCCCGTCAAATGACCAGGCCGGCTTCAACCTGGGCGATGGCCGCCTGCAGGTCCTCGGCCTTGAGAGGGCGCACGAAGCGCTGCAGGCTCGGGCTGCCGAGCGTGCCCTGGATCAGCTGCGCCATTTCTGCGGGCAGGATGTTGGCCAGCTGCAACTCGACCAGCCGCGTCGGCAGGCCCAGGGTGGCGTACAGGTCCAGCATGTCGCGCAATTCGGCGGCTGGCCGCTGCTCCAGCGCCAGTTGCACCAGCAGGCCATAGGCCACATGCTCGCCATGCAGGCTGCCCGCTGCGCGCGGCACCATCGGAATGCCGCGCGCCACCGCGTGCGAGACCGACAGCCCGCCATTCTCAAAACTCATTGTGCTCAACAGCGTGGTGGCTTCGATCAGCGCCTCCACATCGTCGTTCAACTCGCCCTTTTCGATGGCGCTCAAGGCCGCAGCGCCATGGCGGAGAATCAGTGTGAAACACATCTCGGCCGCCATCAAGCCGGTGCGCGACGCCCGCGTGCCGTGCAGCGTGTTCGCGCCCGCGTCCACGCAGGCCTGGGCTTCGAATTTTTTTGAGATCGCGTCGCCAATGCCCGCCCGCAGGAAGCGCAGCGGGGCACTGGCCACAACGGCCGTATCGACCAGCACCAGCTCGGGGTTGCGCGGCATCATCCGCACCTCGACCATTTCATGCGCATCGTTGTAAATCGCGGCTGAAAAGCTGGCCGGCGCGTCGGTGGAGGCAATCGTCGGCACGCTGGCAAAGCGGGCCTTGAAATGGATGCTGACCGCCTTGGCGGCGTCCAGCGCCTTGCCGCCGCCCACGCCAATCACCACGTCCGGTGTCAGATCAGCGGCTTGGGCGCAAAGCGCCTCGATGCTGGCGCCTGTCACTTCGCCGGAAAAATGGGCCAGCTGCAGCGCCAGGCCAGCTTCGGCATGGCTGGCTTCAATACGGCCCTGCAGCAGGGCGCGGATACCGGCATCGAGCACGACCAGAGGCCGCACGCCCAGCCGGGCCACTTCGACGCCCAGGCGATCAAGCACACCGGGCCCTTGGACATAGCGCGAGGGGGAGGAAAAGATCAGCATCTAAAGGCCTTGGTTAAAGGGGATGACGGGGATGGAACAGGACAATAACAGATAAAGTGTCAGTTATAGGCTATGCTGTGCGGCACAACCTATACCTTCCCTTGACGGACTACTCATGAAAAAATGGCAATGCTTGTTCTGCAGTTTCATCTATGACCAGGCGCTTGGCCTGCCCGATGAGGGCATAGCCCCGGGCACTTCTTGGGAAGACGTGCCGGAGGATTGGAGCTGCCCCGATTGCGGGGCGGTCAAGTCCGACTTCGTCATGATGGAAGTCGGCTGATGCGCCAGACAGCTGGGTGATCTAGCTGCGCGAGCGCGGCAGGCCCAGGCCCTGCTCCGCAATCAGGCTGCGCTGCACCTCGCTGGTGCCGCCATAGATCGTCATGCCGATCGCCTGGCGGTAGCCCAATTCGACCACGCCGGCATCTTCGGCATCTTCGAACAGCGATTCCGGCGCAGCCATGTCCATCAGCTCATTGGCGTCGCGCCAGTACATCTCGGTGCTGAACACCTTGGACATGGGCCCCCAGGCGGCGCGGCCCGGCACGCGTTCGTGCACGCCCCAGATGGTGCGATGGCACAGCACTTCCGACACCATGGTGCGCACCGCCACGGCCGCCAGGCGCGTGCGTACATTGTCATGGTCGATCAGCGGCCGGCCATCGCGCGTCTTGCGCCGCGCCCAGGCCAGGGCATGGCGCAGCATCTGCCGGTAGCTCAGGCGGTACTGGTCGCCGCCGTGCTCCAGTTCCAGCGTGGCCGCCATCACGTCCAGGCCACCGTTGACGGCGCCGATGCGGTAGCGGTCATGCACCCGGACTCCGTCGAGATAGGTGATGTTGGTGCGCTCGTCCTGCAGCGTGTGGACCGGCTGCAGGCTGATGCCCGGCAGGTCCATGGGCACCAGGAACAGGCTCAGGCCCTTGTGCTTGGGCACGTCGGGGTCGGTGCGGACGAGCAAAAAGATGTAGTGCGCCAGGTTGCCCGCGGTGGTGAAGATTTTCTGGCCGTCGATCACCCAGTGGTCACCGTCCTGCACCGCGCGGGTGCGGGCGGAAAACACATCGCAACCGCTGGACGGTTCGCTGAACCCCAGGCAGCCCAGCGCTTGTGCGCTGGCAAAGCGGGGCAGGGCTTCCCGTTTGACTTCGTCGGTGGCAAAGCGCATGACGATCTGCGCCACCTGGTTGGTGACGGGTCCGGTGATGCGTTCCCAGCCAAACTCCTCAAACACCTCGCCCAGCGCGGCCATGTCGAACGGGCTTTTGCCGCGCCCGCCAAATTCCGCCGGCCAGTGTGGGAACAGCAGGCCGGCTTCGGCCAGCTGGCGGCTGAAGCCGGCATGGTAGCCCGCCACCGAATGATGCGCATGTGCGCGCAGTTCGGGCGTCATGTTCGTTTCGAAAAAATGCCGTACCTCTCGGCCAAAGGCTTCGGCTGCTTCGCCCACACCAAACTGCAGGGTCACCTCGCCCGGCACCGGCACCGGCACCTCGGCGCCGGACCACAGGCGGTTGGCCAGGCGCTGAAGTTCACCATGGGCATCGCCCAGCGGCAAGGTCCAGGCCCGGGCGCGCCGGTAGTAAAGCTGAATGTCGTATTCCAGCGAGACGCCATAGCCGCCAAAAGTGTGCAGCGCCCGCGCCGTGGCGCGTGGGGCCGACTGCGCTGCCCACCACCAGGCCATTGAAATGGCTGCAGAAGCTTCTTGGGGCCGATGCGCCAGCGCCCAGACAGCACGCCAGACCAGCAGCTTGGCGCCGTCAATCTCGGTCAGGGCATCGGCCAGCGGATGGGCAATGCCCTGGAAACTGCCAATCGCCTTGCCGAACTGGTGGCGCTCTGTGGCATAGGCGGCGGCCATGTCCAGGGCGCGGCGTGACAAGCCGGCCAGCATGGCGGCGTTGAGCAGCTTCCATTCCTCGATAGCGGCCAGGAATGCCGCCCGCGCCTGCGGGCCCTGCGCCAGCACCTGTGCGCCGCTCGGGCGTGTCGCACCCGGGGCGAGACGTGGAACGGCCATTGCGGCCGCGCCCATGCTGTGGCGGACATCCAGGTTTTCGCGCTCCACCAGCAGGACCGCATCGCCTTCGAGCAGCAGCGCGGCCTTGGCGCCGCAGCCGCCGGGGACGACTGTCAACGACTCCGCATTCAACTCGGCCGGCGCCATCACGACCAGCGCGCCACCCTGCACCCGCTCCAGCCAGGCGGCTGCCGCGCTGCCATCGAGTTGCGCCAGCAGCCGCGCGCCAGTCAAGGCTTCGGCCAGCGGCACGGCGGCCCCATGCGCGCCAGCAATTTCGGCCACCAGCACCGCCTCCAGCAAGCCCGTGCCGGCCGGCGCATCGGCTTCGGGCACGCGCATGGTGGCAAAGCCCAGCTCAACCAATTGCTGCCAAAGCGCACGGTCAAAACCCGGCGTTGAGCCATTTGTTTCAGCGGCTCGAACGCGCTGGGGCGTCGATTCGGCGGCGAACAGGCGGGTTGCCGCTTCTTGCAGCATCTGCTGCTCGGGAGTCAGTAAGAGGTTCATGCATGCATTTCAAAAAGTTCGCTGCTGCGCAGCAGGTGAAAGTCGGCGTCACCCAGCCGCTTGTCGAAGCTGACCATGGCCTTGTAATGGTGGCCCACCGCGTATTCCTCGGTAACGCCAATGCCGCCATGGAGCTGGATGCCCTGGCCGCTGACAAACAAGCCGGCCCGTGAAATCAACCACTTGGCTGCTGACAGCGCTTGCGCGGCAGCCAGTGGTTCGCCTGTCTCGACAGCGGCAATGGCGCGGTACAGGGCGGCTCGGGATTGATCGGTTTCGACGAACATCTCGGCCATGCGGTGCTGCAGGGCCTGAAAGCGCGCCAGTGGCTGGCCGTACTGGACGCGGGTCTTGAGGTAGTCGGCGGTCATGGCCATGACCGCCTCCATTGAGCCGATGGCGGCGGCGCACAGGGCCAGCAACGCCTGGTTGAGGGCGCTTTGCAGGGCAGTGTTGGCTTTGTCCGGCATCAAAAGCAAGGCATCGGCGCTCAGCGCGACATCTTCAAAGTGCAGGTCTGCTGCATAAGTACCGTCGATCATCAGGTGCGATTGGACGGTTGCACCCGCTGCATTGCGTTCCACGGCGAACAGGGCAAAACCTTCATGGCCGTCGATGCGCGCCGTGGCCAGCCAATGCGATGCGCTGGCGCCATGGCGCACCAGATGCTTGGTGCCGCTGAGCCGCCAGCAATCGCCGTCGCGGCGGGCATGCGACGCGACACGCGCTTCGAATTCGCTGCGGTCGCCGCCTTCCATGTGGGCCAGGGTAACAATGGCGTCGCCAGCGGCCAATGCCTCAAGCAGCGCGGTCGGGCGGCCTTGCGCCTGCGCCAGCAAAGCGCCGCACAGCACGCTGCTTTCGACTACCGGCTCATTCACCAGGCCACGGCCGAACTCTTCCATCAGCAAGGCCATCTCGACCGGCCCACCGCCCAGTCCGCCCAGTGCTTCAGGCACCGGCAGCGCCAGCCAGCCCATGTTGGCGAAGTCGGCCCAGTGCACGCGTGAAAAACCGTCGGCGGTGCGCGACATCTCGCGCTTTTTTTCAAGCGTGCAGCGTTCGCGCACGTAGCGTCGTGCGGCCTCGGCCAGCATGCGCTGCTCGTCGGAAAAATTGAAATCCATGCCTGTATTTCCTTAGAAACCGAACGCCACTTTGGCGATGATGTTCTTCTGTACTTCCTTGGCGCCGCCGAAGATCGTGCAGGCGCGCAGGTACATCTGGTCAACCGTGACGCCCGGCGTCACATCGGGCCAGAGCAGGTCGTCATCGGCATCGGCAAAGCCCTGCTCGCGGGTGTATTCGCGCAGCGCACGCGGCCCCAGCGCCTCGGTGGCGAGTTCGCTCAGGCTTTGCTGCAACTCGGAGCCGCGAATCTTCAGCACCGAGGCGCAGGCGGTCACGGGATGCTCCGAAGGCGCTTGCGCCAGCACCCGCAGCACCGACCACTCCAACGTGCGCACCTCGATTTCCAGCGCGGCCAGCTTGCGGCAAAAAGCCGGGTCTTCAATGAGTGGACGGCCGTTGCGCTGCTCGATGGCGGCAATGCTGCGGATGCGCGCCAGATCGCCGAAGGCCTTGTGGATGTCGGCGCTCGACGTGCGCTCATTGCCCAGCAAAAATTTCGCCTGCGCCCAGCCCGTGCCCGGCTCGCCGATCAGGCTGTCTTTGGGCACGCGCACGTTGTCGAGAAAAACCTCGCAGGTGGACACGTCGCCGTTGATCATCTGGATCGTGCGCACCGTCACGCCGGGCGTGTTCATGTCGAGCACGATCATCGAGATGCCCTGTTGCGGGCGTTCGGTCTGCGCTGTTCGAACCAGGAAAAAACCCATGTTCGAGTACTGCCCTTCGGTGGTCCAGAGTTTTTGGCCGTTGATGACCCACTCGTCGCCGTCGAGCACGGCCGTGGTTTTGAGGGCAACCAGGTCCGAACCGGCGCCGGGTTCCGAAAAACCCTGAGCCCAGCATTCGTCGCCGTTCAGGATGGGCGGCAGGTAGCGCGCCTTTTGCGCCGGGGTGGCGAAGGTGTAGATCACCGGCCCCACCAGCTTGATGCCCTGCCAGCGCAGTTCGGGTGCATGCGCCAGGTGGCTTTCGTAGCTGAAGATGTGCTGCTGGAGCGGCGACCAGCCAGTGCCGCCGTATTCCTGCGGCCAGGCCGGGGCCGCCCAGCCGCGCTTGTTCAGCACGCGGTTCCACCAGAGGCGGTCGTCGTTGTGAGGGGGGTGCATGGCAATGCGGCTGCGGCGCGCCACTTCGGCTGGAATGTTCTCGCGCAGGAAGGCGCGGACTTCATCGCGGAAAGCCTGGTCGGCCGAGGACAGATGCAGGTTCATGAAGGTGCCTTTCAGTGCGCGTGCTGCTGGCGCAGCAGCTTTTTGTCGATCTTGCCGGTCACCAGCTTGGGCAGCGTGGCCAGCACGATCACCCGTTTCGGTTTTTTGTAGCTGGCGATCTGCGTCTTGGTGAAGTCGATGACCTCCTGCTCGCCGGGCTCGGCCGTGCCGGGGCGCAGCACGATCAGGGCGCAGACGTTCTCGCCCCACTTGGGGTCGGGCAGCCCGATAACGGCACATTCGGCAACGGCCGGGTGGCGCAGCACGGCTTCCTCCACCTCGCGCGAGTAGATGTTCTCGCCGCCGGACAGGATCATGTCTTTTTTGCGGTCCACCAGGAACAAGAATCCGTCGTCGTCGATGTAGCCCATGTCGCCGGTGTGGATCCAGCCGTCGCGCACGGTCTCCAGCGTGGCGGCGTGGTTGTTCCAGTAGCCGCGAAACTGTGCGACGAAGCGCGCCGTGATCTCGCCCGGTACGTTGCGCGGGCATTCGCTGCCCTGCTCATCGACGATGCGCGACTGCAGGTTGGGGTAGGGGTTGCCAACCGAACGCAAGCGCTGCCTTTCGCGCTCGGTGCCGCTCGGCTTGTGCTGCGACTTGGTCAGGGCGTACATGCAGATTTCGCTCTGGCCGTACAGGTTGACGAAGATGTCGCCGAACTTGGCCATGGCTTTTTCCAGCACCGGCAGCGGCATCGGCGCGGCCGAGTACATCAAGGTGCGCAACTTGTCTCCCCTGACCTGGTCGATGGCCGGGTGCTCCATCACCATCTGCACCATGGTGGGCGCCAGCAGCAGGAAGGTGAGCTGGTCGCGGTCGAGCGCCTCAATTACCGCGCCAGGTTCAAACTGGCGGTGCAAAAAGACCGTGCCGCCGCGCACATGCAGCGTCAGGCTGATCAACATGCCGCCGATGTGGAACATGGGCATGACAATCAAGCCGCGCTCGGTCTGCTCCACGCCCGAGAGCCAGGCATCGACCTGGGCCAGGTGGCGGTACTCGCGGTGCCCCCAGATGCAGCCCTTGGGCCGGCCCGTGGTTCCGCTGGTGTAGATCAAGCAGGCGATGTCATCCTCGCGGGCGCGCTGGGGCGGGCCGGCCGGGTCACCGGTGGCCACGAAGTCTTCATAGCTCATGGCCCACTCGGTGCGTCCGCCAATGCAGACATAGGTGCGGATGCCCGGCAGCTGGGCGCGCAGCTGCTCGACCACGGGCAGGTACTGCGCCTCAAAAATCAAAACGGCCGGGCTGCTGTCTTCCAACATCATGCGCATTTCCGGAGGCGCCAAGCGCCAGTTCAATCCGGCCAGAATATAGGCCCCCCACTGGGTCGCGGCCATGACCTCGCCGAATTCGATGCAATTCATGGCCAGCATGGCTACTCGCTCCTGGCGCCGGGTGCCCGCTGTGTGCAGTGCAGAAGCCAGTTGTCTGGCGCGTACCAGCAACTGCGCATGGGTGATCTGGCGGTCATCCTGCACATAGGCCGGCGTCTGGCCAAACCAGTTGGCGTTGTGTTCCAGGTCGTCGGCAAAGGACAGCGGCAGATGGGCTTGCATGGGGCGCGGCTCCTTGGAGATTTAAGCGTTGGCGCCGCGCAACGCAGCTTCGACCGCAGCCTGCGTCGTGATCGTGGCGTACAGCGGGAGCAGGTTGCGCAGCACAAATTCATGCGATTCAACCGTGGCGCCGGCAATGCAGTCCTCTGGCACCAGTACCTGGTAACCCAAGTCCGAACCTGCCAGCGCAGTGGCATTGACCGCCACATTGGTCGAGACGCCCACCACCACCAAGGTTTTTACGCCCAGATGGCGCAGCGTCGTGTCCAGTTCGGTGCCGTGGAAAGAACCCAGCGCGAAACGGCGCGATTGAACATGGTCGCTTTCCTGAGGCTCCAGGCCGGGCATGGCTTCGACGTCCATGCTGCCAGCCTTCATGTGGCCCTTCTTGACCGAGCTGGCAATGATCCAGCTGGTGCGGGGCACGTCGGCATAGTCGGGTCGGTGCGCGACATGCAAATGAACAACCGGCATTTTCGCGTTGCGAAAAACTTGCGCAAGGCGGGCAATGCGAGGCACGATGCCGCGTGCGCTGGCCTGTTCGGACAAGGTAGCAAAAGGCGAGAGCCCTGGCTCCAGAACACCGCGCTGGCATTCGCTGATGAGCAGGGCAGTGCGGATTCCCGCTTCTAGGCCGCGAAGTGACATTGTTAGCTCCGTAGTTGCTGTCCAACCGTAAAGGTAGGTATTTCAGAACCATCATAACTGATATATCGTCAGTTATTATTTGGATCGTCCAGTTCGGGCTAAAATGAAAAAATAGATGCCCAGTGCTTGAGCAGACAGGCCTACAAATAAGATTTTGTGAAGTTATTCCATTTATTTGTAATTGGCCATTAAATTTGCTCTCACTTGAAAAGTGAATATGGCTTGCCCGCTCACTGCACAAAGCAGTATCGAAGTCGACTGGAAAGTGCGCAACACGGCCCGCACGGCCGCTGAGTTGCGCATCGCGATGGACACTTGCCACCGGAAACTCGATTGAATTTGGCGCAAACCGCCCTGGCGCTAAGAACTCCTGCTCAAGAAGGCACAAGGGCAGGGATTCAAAGCAAGAGTAGCCCTTGGCTCTGGCTCTGGCTCTGGCTCTGGCTCTTTTTCCAGGGTGATTGGTCAATATTTTGACTTTTTGATCCGGTTTTTCCTTTATATAAGCCGGAAAATGTGCCCATGTTCATGAAGATGGTGTTGATGGAATGGAGCATGTTGTCGGCTAATTCATCATATGCAACCGGAACCTGTTGCCAGCTTACGCAGGGCGGGCTTGCGCATTGAACGCTTAACCGGTGCAAAGCCGGTAAAGTAGCTGCCATGAAACCACATGCCGCCCATTTGCACGGTGCAAGTTCCCGATCCGTTGCAACCGACACCACAGCAGGCAAGGGCCGTGGCTGACGCTCTATGGTGGGTCCTAAGCACGGGCCTGATCCTGCTAGGCCTGGCCGGCATTGTGCTGCCCGCCTTGCCCGGCACGGTGCTGGTGCTCGCGGGGATTGTGGTGGGGGCCTGGATTGACGACTTCACCCGGGTTGGCTGGTTCGCAATCGCAACTTGCACGGTGTTGGCCGCCCTGGCGTGGGTGCTGGACTATGTGGCCGCACTGCTTGGCGCCAAGCGCGCTGGCGCCAGCCGTCAAGCCGTGATTGGCGCGGCGCTGGGCACTGTGGCTGGTATTTTCATGGGCCTGGTCGGTGTGTTTTTCATGCCGTTGGTGGGCGCCGCCATAGGCGAGTTCATCGCCCGCAAAGACCATAACCGCGCAGTGAAAGTGGGCGTTGCCACGTGGCTCGGGCTGATGGCCGGCATGCTGGGCAAGGTCGTGCTGGCGTTCACGATGGTTGGAACTTACTTGGTGGCGCTGCTGCTTTAGCTAATCTACTGCGCGTGCGGCACGGCCGACTAACGCAGCACACTGAGATCCGGGGCAACCCAGCGCAGCGATTGAGGACCGCAGCTTATTGAGGCTAACTCACTGCGCTCAAACCTTAAGGGCCGGGCGTGGCTGGAGAAAGGCCCATTGCGCTCCATTCGTATCAATGACACCGGCCCAGGCTGGGCTGCGCTTTGCTGAGGGCTGGTGAGTGAAGCCCAACCAGCACGGTCTGTTGCGTGGCGAGATTGGCCCCAAGCCAGCGGGCTAATGCATGACCATCAAGTCTCGCCATGCCAATGGGAAGAATGAACATTTGGGTGCCCGGCAGTCATGCAACACTCCCAGCTAGGTTCATTCATCACATCACGTCGTGCGCATCAGCCCTTCATGAACGGCCAGGCGTTCCAGCGCGGTTTCAAACATGTGTCGCGCCGAACCCGCCGTGTGCTGCAGGTAAGCGTGCAGCGCGGCTTCCGCAGGACTGAGCTGTGCGCATGTGGCGCTGTAAGCCTCGAAATGCGACAGCCGCATCAGCAGATCGACCACATGGTGTGGGCATTCGCAGCTGATGGTTGTCGACAGCCCAGCAAATTCAGCCAGGGCCGCGTCGTCGTATCGACGCGGCGGAACCTTGCTTGTGGCGCCCATCGGCTCAGCCGCCACAGGGGAAGTTGCAGACCCGGAAGTCTGCTCTTTCGCCAAGTCAACACCTAAGCCATGCAACCAGTCGGCCAGCGCCAGGTCAGTCTGCGGCTCGTGCAGCAGCGCCACATCGGCAACCGAATACGCTTTGCACACCAACTCGGCGGAAAAACTGTACAGCACCCCTATTTGGCGCGCACCCAGCGCATTGGCGGCCGCCTGCAGTTCGGCCAGCGATCCTTCGTGTAACCCACTGACCTGTACCAGCAGCGCATCGATTGCTTCACCGGCAAGCGTCTCGACCGCTTGTTTCAAACTTTCAAACGGACCGCCCATGTGCAGCGATCGTCCCAGCCGGCGCGCCACCGATGGCCTTTGCAACCGATGCGCCAATCCATCTCCAACCACCACGACCCGCCACGGCGCTGGCCTTGGTGACAGCGATTGATCTGATCCGGCCACCGTACTGACATGGGTTGCCGCCACTTGCCTTAGCTCCCCTATACCCAATGCGGCAATCGTGCTGATGGCATGCCCCATGTCGGTCAACTGCTTGAGCAAGGCAATGCGTTTAACGTCTGCGGCCGAGTACAGGCGGTGGCTCGACAGGGCAGGGGTTGGAGGCGTCAGGTGGAAACGCCGCTCCCAAATTCGCAGGGTGGCCACAGGCATGCGCACCATGCGGCTCACTGCGCCGGCGCGGTAGCGCGGTATGAACTCGTCGCTTTGGGGAGATAAGGAATAGGGCAGGGGAGGCGTGGACATGGTAGGAGACCTTGAAAAAATTCCAGGACACGGGACTCACGTCAATTACGTGATGGGAACAATTTTGACGCATGTTTGAAACGTATTCAAACCTCAAAATTTACTAAGAAACAACAAGCCTGATAACTTGCCTTTTCTCGGTAGCTGACTGATCAAGCGGGTCGACAAAAAACCAGATCAACGCAGCGTACGAGAGATAGGCACTCAAATACCCACTGTAGAACAGCCTTACTCTACTGCGTCTAGACGCTGCAGTTCATCTTTCTGATTGTCAAGATAAGGCGCAACCTGCCTCAAGCATTGCCAAACCAAAATTTTATGAGTCGTTTTTGAATCAATTTACTTGACTGATATTTAAGTTATTTGAATCGTAAATTCCATGTTTAGCATCGTTTTAAGTACATTTTTCACATTCATTGTTTTCACATCAACATCACTGTTTCATTGGAAAGAAAAACATGTTTTTGTCCCGCGCAGCGTCTCGTCGACGCATTGAGGAAGCCGAAAACGCGCGTCGCAATCGGCAAGAGATCGTTCAGGCCCTCTCCCAGGGGCAGGCCAGCCGCCGTGAGCTTTTCAAGTGGGGTTTGTTCACAACAGTGGGCGGCCTGGCGCTCAAGCATGGCTTGAGTCCGTTTGCTGGCAGTGCGTTTGCATCGGTTCCGACCGGCGCGCCACTGAGCCCGCTGTTTGGCGCCTTGCCGTTTACCCAGGCGATGCCGCGCGCCGACCTGCTCGCGCGCACCCCCAACCCCATGACCGCCATGGCCCCGGCGCCAACCGCGCAGGCCAACGAGACGCTGCAAAACCTCAATCCGGCCCTGGTCGCGGCCTACCCCGGCGGGGGCATGGGCCCCATTGAAGGCCGCCCGCCCGGGACAATCTGGGCGCATCAGCGCTGGAACGAGTTCCTGCCGAAAATTGGCGTGACTGCCACCCAGGAAGGCGCCAAGGCAAACGCGGCCTACAACCCGGGCGTGGCTTCAAGCCTGAACTCCGGCATCAACCCGGCCACGCCGATGCCGGTGCGGTTCCATCCGAACATGCCAATTCAGAACCCGAACACGATGTGGACCTTCAACGGTACCGTGCCGCCCAAGCTGCTGCTCAGCCGCTATGGCGAACCGGTGCTCTTTCGCCACCACAACAAGCTGCCGTTCGATCCGAAGCAAAACAACGGCTTTGGCCGCCACACGATCAGCACCCATGAGCACAATGGCCACCACGGCGCCGAGAACGACGGCTTCACGGGCGCCTTCTTTTTTCCTGGCCAGTTCTACGACTATCACTGGCCGCTGGTGCTCGCCGGCTTCACGACGATCAACACCGCGGCCACCGACATCCGGGCCGGTACGCCCAACGGCAGTGGCGGCATCACAAAGATTCCCGGGGACTGGTGCGAGACGATGAGCTCGCATTGGTTTCACGACCACATGTTCGAGTTCACCGCGCAAAACGTCTACAAAGGCAACTGCGCGATGCACAACATCTACAGTGCAGTGGACCGCGGCAACGAAGCGATCAACGACGGCGTCAACCTGCGCCTGCCCAGCGGGACTGGCAAAGACTGGGGCAACCTGGAGTACGACGTCAACCTGATGCTGGCCGACAAGGCGTTCAACGCCAGCGGCCAGATGCATTTCGACATTTTTGACACCGAGGGCTTTCTCGGCGACCAGATCACCGTCAACTTTGCCTACAAGCCGTATTTTGAAGTCGAGCGCCGCAAGTACCGCTTTCGCATCCTCAACGGTGGGGTGGCCCGCATGTACAAGCTGGGCCTGAGCGACGCCAAGCCGTTTTACCTGATCGCCAACGACGGCAACCTGCTGCCCCAGCGCCTGCTGATGACCTCGACCGACCTCATGGGGGTGGCCGAGCGCTACGACATCGTCATCGATTTCACCCAGTGGAGCGTTGGCAGCAAAGTGCGCATGGTCAACCTGGCCGAGCACGACAACGGCAAGCTGGTGGACAAGGTGCTTTCGCTCAGCGAGGCGTTGTCCGGCGAATCGGACGATCCAGGCGTCGGCGCCTTCCTCGAGTTCCGGGTCATGCGCGAACCGAGCAAGCCCGATGTGAGCCAGGTGCCGCTCAATTTGATCCCGAACCCGTCGCTGAGCCTACCGGTCTCGCGCGAGCGGGTCTTTGAATTCGGCCGCGGCGCCAACCAGACGCTGCCCGAGACGACCAACCCGATGACGGCGTCGAAGGGGCCGTGGGGCATTAAGACCGACGGCGGCGACATGCTCGCTGCCGCGTACAACCGGATCACCTCGCAGCCCAAGTTCAACACCCGCGAGGTCTGGACCTTGAAGACCAGCGGCGGCTGGGACCACCCGATCCACATCCACTTCGAGGAAGGCTTGATCATCTCGCGCGACGGCAGCGCGGCCAATGTGCCCAAATGGGAGCGCGGCCGCAAGGACACCTACCGGCTGCGTCCGGGTGGTGAAGTGAAGATTTCGCTGCAGTTTCGCGACTGGGGCGGCATGTACATGGAGCACTGCCACACCACCACGCACGAGGACCACGCGATGCTGATGCGCTGGGACATCAGCAACGCCGGCTCGCCGTTCCTGCAGCCGCTGCCCACCCCCATGCCGCGTCCCCAGGGCGTCACGTTCACGGCCGCCGCCGAAGTCCTTCGCTAACAGAGGAGCATATTGCTATGTCGCATCACTTCCAAATTCGCCGGCTCGCCGGCGCCTTGTGCCTGCTCGCCCCGATGCTGCTGGCGCCGCTGTCCGCCCATGCGCAGAACCGCATGAACGCCAAGGCCGTGGCGGTAACGTCCAACGGGCCCGTCACCAATGTCGAAGCCGTCAATTTCGCGGGATCGGCCGTGGTCAACAGCCGCCTGGTGCCCGACCCCGAGTTCGGCAGGCCCTCGCTGGTCATGCAATTCGATTTGACCGGCGTGACCGGCACCGGCGCGAAAAGCGGCATCAAATATGTGCTCACGAGCCAGGAGCACGTTGTCAAGCCGTTCGCTTCGAATCAGAACGTTGAGTTCACCTTCCCCATGGCGACGGACGAGAACGCGCCGATTGCCAAAGTGCGCACCGGATCGGCGCGCTTCGTCATGAACGTCGAGCCTGCGAGCGGGCTGATCACCTCGGTCAATGCCGTTTTGACGGCGCGCTAAAGTCCTAAAGCGGCAGGAGCCAACACCATGCAGTTTTTCAGCAAGACGGCGGCCTGGAGCCTCGCCGGCATGGCGCTGATCGCGTCAGCTCTGCTTTACGCAGAAGGCGCCTTTGAGCGCAAGCCCTGGGGCGCCGAGCATTTTCCGAACGTGGTGCTGACGACCCAGCACGGCAAGAAGGTGCGCCTCTACGACGATCTGATCAAAGGCAAGGCGGTGGCGTTCAACACCTTTTTCGCTGGCTGCGGGGATGTCTGCCCGCTGGGCACGGCCAAGATGCTTGAACTGCAAAAGCTTTTGGGCGATCGGGTCGGCCGGGACATTTTCTTTTATTCCATCAGCATCGACCCGATCCACGACACGGCCGAGTCGCTCAAGGCGTATGCCGACCGCTTCAACATCGGCCCCGGATGGCTGTTCCTGACGGGCAGCGAAAAAGACGTGCAGGTCGCCACCAAAAAGCTCGGCCTCGGGACGCTGCAGGCGACAGCGCCGCGTGACAACCACAGCACCACGCTGATGGTCGGGCATGAGCCGAGTGGCCAGTGGATGAAGAACTCGGTGACGGACAATCCGCGCTTTGTGGCCGGCAGCATCCAGACCTTTCTTGGATGGCCCGATTTGCTGCAGAGCAAAAACTATGCACAGGCCAGTCCGCTGCAGCTCACCAATGGCCAGTTCCTGTTTCAAAACGGCTGCATGGCGTGCCACAGCATCGGCGCGGGCGACAAGATCGGCCCGGACCTGCTCGGCGTCACCGAGCGGCGCCAACGCGACTGGCTTGAAAAATTCGTGCTGGTGCCCGACGAGGTGCTTGCCGCCGGTGACCCGGTGGCCAATGAGCTGCTGAAAAAATACAAAGGCGTGCGCATGCCCAACCTCGGCCTGTCGCGGGCCGACGTGGCCGACATCCTGGCGCACATCGAGACCCGTACGAGCGAGGTGCGCGACCGGCAGGCGCTGGCAGAGGCCGCGCAGCCTGGCCTGGCGGGCCGATCCGATGCGCCAGCAGGATCACCGGCGGCTCAACAGGCAACACCATCAACAGCAACTCAACAAGCCCTAAGGGAGTGACAGCATGATGAAGTGCAGTGCGGATGGGCCGGCGCCAGGCAAGCGGTGGATGCGGCGCTTGATTGTGCTGGCTTCTGCCGGGGTCCTGGCTGCTTGTGGCGGGGGTAGCACGCAGGAGGGGCGAGCGACGGAGCCTGCGCAAGGCGGCGGCAACGCCGCAAGCCTCGTGGCGTTGGGCGCCCCGATAACGGCATTACCTGCCGTGCCGTCTCTTCAGACCTTGCGCAACGTCACGCCGCCGGAGCCCTCAGGCACCGAAGCCGGGCGGCCCGTCGGGCTGGCGGACTACGTCAGCGACCGCGCCGCAGCCGTTCGCCTGGGCAAAGCGCTCTTTTGGGACATGAACGTCGGCAGCGACGGCAACACCGCCTGCGCGACCTGCCACTTCCAGGCCGGCGCCGACAACCGCGTGACCAACCAGGTCAATCCCGGCCTGGCGAACGTGAATCAGTCGATCGCCTCGCGCTTCAACAAGCCTTTTATCGCCAGTGGCGTTCCGGGCGATGTGCCTGCCTACGCAATGAAATCCGGCGGCCAGGGAGGACCCAACTACACCTTGGCGCTGGCCGACTTTCCCCTGCACGTGCTGGCCGATCCGCTGAACCGCGATTCGGCCATCGTGTACTCCAACGACGACGTGGTCGGCTCGCAAGGCGTGTTCGACGCCAACTTCGTGCAGCCCGGTCAATCGCGCTTTGACGACTGCACGCTGCGGCCCGACGGCATCTTCCATGTTGGCGGAATCAACACCCGGCAGACCACGGACCGCAACTCGCCGACCGTGATCAACGCAGCGCTCAACGTACGCAACTTCTGGGATGGTCGTGCCAACAACGTGTTCAACGGCTTTTCACCGTTCGGCAACCGCGACCCGGACGCCGGCATCTGGGTGACGACCTCGGCCGGCGGCTCGCCCACCAAGGCGCGGCTCGCCCTGAAAGACGCAAGCGCTGCCTCGCAGGCCGTGGGACCGCCGGGCAGCCATGTCGAGATGTCGTGCGGCGGCCGCTCGTTTCCAAACATCGCCCGCCGGGTGCTCGACCTGCCGGCGCTCAACCGCCAGGTGGTCGATCCGACCGACTCGGTGCTGGCTTCGTTCAGCGGCGCGCTCAAGCCCAAGTACCGCGAGTTGATCCAGGCGGCTTTCCTGCCGCGCCTGTGGAATTCGGCGCAGCCGGTGTTGCTCGGCGGCATTGCCTACAGCCAGGCCGAGGCGAACTTTCCGCTGTTCTTTGGGTTGGCCATCCAGTTGTACGAAGCAACGCTCTTGTCCGACCAGGCGCCCCTTGATGCCTATCTCCAAGGCAATACCCAAGTGCTCAGCGCTTCCGAAATTCGGGGAATGAACCTCTTCAGCGGCAAGGCGCAATGTGTCAGCTGCCATGGCGGACCGGAACTGACCAACGCTGCAACCCGGCTGCGCTTGGCGCCTGCCGAACGGATCGAGCGAATGCTCATGGGCGATGGCCAGGCGGCAATCTACGACAACGGCTTTTACAACATCGGCGTTCGGCCGACGAGTGAAGACCTGGGAGTCGGCGCAAAGGATCCTTGGGGCACACCTTTGTCGTTCACCCGGCAGTACCGCACGAGCCTTCAGGGCGGCGTCATGCCGGATCTTTTCACCGTCGACGTTTGCTCGTTCGAGGTGCCGGTATCGACCACCAGGACCTGCGATCCGAAGAAGCTGCCTGGTACTGACTTTCGCGACGCCGTCGATGGTTCCTTCAAGACACCAGGGCTGCGCAATGTCGCGCTGACCGGGCCGTACTTTCACAACGGCAGCCGGGCCACGCTGGAGCAGGTGCTGGAGTTTTACAACCGAGGCGGAGATCGCCGGGGGTCAGATGCCAGCAACACCAGCCGCTTTGGCCCGAACGGCTCGAATCTCGATCCGGACATCAAGCCGCTGGGCTTGAGTGCGTCGGAATTGACCGATCTGGCCGCCTTCTTGAAGGCACCGCTCACGGACCCGCGGGTCGCTTGGGAGCGCGCACCGTTTGACCATCCATCGCTGAGTCTGCCCAACGGGCACGTGGGCGACGACACGGCCGTGGCCGGCCAGCAATCGAGCGATCCAAAAATCGCCAAGCGCGCTCAGGACGTGCAGATGAACATTCAGGCCGTTGGCCGGGACGGCAGGCCGGCAAACGGCGGCCCGCTGCAGCCTTTCAACTTATCGTTTAAATAGATAAATCCAGGGCCATGCAGCAGGCGATGGTTTCAGCACCCATGCAGCCAATTCGCCGGTACGGGCTGGGCGCGGTCAACTGGTACACCGGGCAGACGCTTGTCATCACGCGCAAGCACAAACGGCGGCAAGAAGTGGCCGAGTTGCTCGAAGCTTTGCACCAGCGCCACAAAGACGGACGAATCTACGTGGCCTGGGACAATGCAGTACGCACCAGGATGAAAAAATCGAGGCGAAGCGCTGACGGGCGTTTGATCCTTCTGAGCCTGCCGACCTATGGCCCTTGGCTCGATCCGATTGAAATGGTCTGGAGACACTTCAGACGCGAGGTCGCCCACTGCGAACTGTTCGGCAGCATCGAGGCGTTGCTGGAATCGGCGCTACGCACATCCCGCAGAAGTCATGCAGTTGTAGTTCCATGACCAGCGGCCTTGGTTCATTCAGGTCGGGAAAACCAAAAGTCGCATGGGAGCTATTGTTTTCAGGGGGTCGCCAATTTTCGCCTTGCCGCCTTGCCGCGCGGCCATGGGCGATGGGGTCATGGGCAGGCCCGGCGCTCGAACACAGTCCATCGTTCGCGCGTCATCAGCGCCACCGGGGGGCATTGGGCGCCTGCAAAGAAGTCCGCGGGCATGGGCCCGTCACGGCGAACGAAGAAGTAGCGGTAGTCGTCGCCGCGGTGCTTCTTCCATTCAAAGCCTCTGGGCTCCCAGTCGAACCCCGGCATGACCGGCGGCAGGCGGTCGAGCCGAAAGCGCACTACCTGCGGTGGAAACCAGGCAAAGTTGAAGTCGATCAGCCCCTGTTTTTCGGCTTGGTACCAGGCGGGGTAATGCAGGTAGACGAAGTCGTTGTTCGCTGCCGAACTGTTAGTGTCAAACACCACCGTCAGGGCACGCTGGCGTGGCTCGATCGTGCTTAGGATTTCTACAAAGCCCCGGCTTTCCTGTCCGAAGCGCCAAGCCCAGGCGGTGTGCTGGCCCAGCACCGCCCAGCTTGCGCCCGCTATTAGCACCATGCCTAGCGTGGCAAGCCGGCTGCCCGGCGGCGGCCCGCCAGCGGACGTTACTGCCGCACGGTTGAACATCCAGGCATAAGCGGGCATCAGGAACAGCGCGAACCGCTCGTAAAGAAATGAGGTGCTCAAGGCGAAATGCGGTACCAGCGCCAGAATCAGCACCACGCCCAGGAAGGGCATCAAGTTTGGCAGGCGCCGCGAGTCGATGCGCAGGCCCATCATCCAGGGCGCGGCCGCCATGAGGACAAAAACCGGAAAAAAGGTAAACAGCGTGTTCCTCTGGCCGCTGCCGCCCACCGCATAGGGCAGCACATACCCCCGCATAAGCCCTAAGCGCCACTTTAGGCCGGGCTCCAGGCCGCTTTCAAACCCGGCGTTGACATGGCGGCTGATCAGGAAGTAGCCCGCGCATGCAAGGATCAACAGGCCATAGGGCAGCAGCGCGGCGAACTGCGAATTGAAGCGGGAACGCAGCGTCGTCGCCACCACCAGCAGCCCACCCACGCCCCAGGCAAAAACGAAAATCAGCCCATGAGAAGCCAGCATGGCCAGCCCGACGGCCACGATGCCGACGCTACGGCGCAGGCTCGGCTGGCGGGCATAGCGAACCGACAGCAAGATGAACCACAAGCCCAGCGGTGCGGCAATCAGGAAGGTAAAAAACCCCCATTTGTAAGCAAAACCAAAAAAGCCGAGTAAAAACAACCAATCCAGGCGCGGGTCGGCGTTGAACTCTCGACGCAGCATGATGCACATGAGCACAAAACAGATATATCCCAGCGACAGCAGCAGCTTCAGGGCGGCCGCCACAGGCATCACCATGGACAGCGGGAGGGCCAATCCGTAGCCCAGCACATAAGGCGTGAACGGGTTGATGCGGAACAGCTCCGACCAGGCAGACTGGCCGAGCAGCATATCGCGCAGCAAGGCGACCTGGCCGGCATGCTGGGCCAGGTCGACCATCGGCGGATGCGGTGCAACCCAGAAAATCAAGGCGCCCCACACCACCGTAAGCACAAACAACACACGCCAGGAAAAACGGGATTTATGCATTACAACTCCTTATGCTTGCCGCTCAGCCGGGGATTCGCTCGACCAGCCTGGCCTTTGCGTACCGGGGGCCGGGTATCAGATTGATTTCTCAATGATGAAGCGTGGCCGCTGCTTGGCTTCGGAATAGATGCGCGAGAGGTAGCCGCCAATGATGCCCAGCGCCATTAGCTGCAGGCCGCCCAGAAAGTACATGGGGATGACGGTCGAAGCCCAGCCCGGCACGGCCATGTCGGTGGTCAGCCTGACGAACAGCGCCCAAAGGCCGAATCCGATAGAAGCCAGCGACAGGCTGATGCCGATCTTGGTAATCCATTTGAGCGGCACGGTAGAAAAAGAAAAGATGCCTTCGAAGGCCAGGGCCATCATCTTGAACAGCGGGTATTTGCTTTCTCCGGCAAAGCGCGAAAGCCGGTCGTAAGTGACGATGGCGGTGCGAAACCCGAGCAACGGAATGATCCCGCGCAGGAACAGGTTGACTTCCCTGAAATCCTTCAGCGCATCGAGCGAGCGCCGGCTCATCAGCCTGAAGTCCGCATGGTCGGCAACAATATCGACGCCAAAGCGGCGCAGCACGGCATAGTAGGCGCGCGCCGTGCTGCGCTTGAAGAAGCTGTCAGCGTGGCGGCTGGCGCGCACGCCATAGACGATGTCCGCGCCGTGCTGGTAGGCATCGAGCATTTGCGGAATGGCGCCGATGTCGTCCTGCAGGTCGGCATCCAGGCTCACCAGCACCTCGCCTCGGGCCGATAGCAGGCCGGCCAGCAATGCGTTTTGGTGGCCGCGGTTGCGCGACAGCTTGATGCCGTGGACACGCGGGTCGGCGTGACTTAGGGATTCGATCAACTGCCATGTGCTGTCGCGCGAGCCATCGTCCACAAAGATCATTCCGCTGTCGGCGCTGGCAATGCCGCGGGTTTGAAGGTCGTCGAGCAAGGCCAGGAGTTGCCGGCAGGTTTCGTTCAGCACCTCTTCCTCGTCGTAGCACGGAATCACCAGATTGAGATGAATGGCGGCCATGGATTCTGGTCCCTGTTTCAAGTGGATTTGGCGGGTTTGCCCACCTTGCCGACGTTGGCCTGTTGCCTGAAGGCAAAAAAGCGGCCGCCGAGATAGCCCAGGGCGGTATAGGCCACCGTGCCGAACACATGCGGCAAAAAACTGGACTCTCCCATCAGGCGGCGCGTTGTAAACAGCACCAGCACATTGGCCAGGTAACCCACGGCGCAGACCAGTGCAAAGCGGCCGAAGCTGCGGCTCATGGCACCGTTGTCCTGAAATGTCCATAGGCGGTTCAGGCCGTAACTCCAGATGAATCCAATGCCGTAGCCCAGCATGTTGGCCGGCAGGTCGCCCAGGCCCAGGACTCGCCAGGCGAAGTAGATGACGCCCATGCCGATTAGGGTGTTGGACAGACCCACAAGGAGGAATCGAAATAAGGAATGCCTGAGAAGCACGAATAGCAGTCTTGTGAAAGTGGTCGACTCTTTGAAGTCCCGTTCATTGCCTGAAAACCCGGGCGGGTGACCAGTCAGAAGACCGCCCGCCACCACGGACCGGCGTGCCAAAAACCTGACTGCGGTAGGCACCCTGGGGTGAGCATCGACGACAAACAGTGACTGGTCGCCAGCATAAAACGGATCCGGGCTAAGACCGCTCCGCCAGGGTAGGACCGAACCGGGAGAACAGATCAGGGTTGTCGGAAATTACGGAAGACGCTGAGAATCTGACTACCGATTTTTAAGAATGGGGATCAAATTGGCTGACTGCGCTTCATGCGCCTGCGTTTCCAGATCTCAGGCTATGCCAGTTATCTGGGGGCAGTAGGTCATTGTCGGGATGGACAAAGGTAGCCATCGGATGGCCCGCGATGAAGCGCTGACTTCGATGCGACGTTGATTCGAGACCTTGGCCACGAGAAGGCGGCCCTTTTGCCGAAAACCCGTTTTTCATGTCTTCAGGATGGAGCATTGGCTGGCCACAAATTGAGGCACGAATCTAATGAATTTCATCGCATAGACACTGTCAAAGATAAGCGCGTCGGCCAGCACGGCACACAGCCCCCAGGACAGCAATGTCACCATCCATTCAAGGTGGCCGCTACGCCACAAGCCCAGGGAGTGACGACGAAAAATCCACGGCACGCCCAGGGGATTTGGCCAATCAGTCAGCAAGTGCATGATGCCGCCTGCGGCAAAACCGAACACTGCGCAGGCCCACCATGCGGAGCCCAGATTTTTGTGACTGAAGTAGAGTAGCGCCACCCACGCAATGCCCCAATGGGTAATGGTCCGGTGCGCGATCCACAGCCGTTGCGCGCCACGTTTTTTCTTCCGGCGCCACCAGGCCACTTCCAGCCAGTCGGGTGCCGTACCGCCCAACGAGCCAGCGAGCCACGTGATTATTGCAAGCACGTAATAAGCGCCTCCTGCGCCCGCCTTGACTACGATCGCAGCCGCGAGCAGTCCAGCGGCGACGCCAGAGGCATGATGCGTTTTAGTAGACGCCATGCTGGCTCGTTCGGGTAGAAGGCAGACGAGCACTGGCGTTCCAGGCGGAGCTGCCTGGGAACCACAGGTGCAGCGCCTGGGTCTTCGCGCAGACTTCGAGCCGGGCCATCACGTGGCGGGCATCGCTCGAAGCCTGGCAGCAGCGCGCTGCAGGCCGTTGAAGACGGTGTCGGCCACGTGCTGGGCAAAGTGCTATGGCACTCGCGCTGACACCTCCTGGATCACACTTTCGGTGCGTTCGATGATATGGACGAAGAGGGGCTCGACATCGGTGCCGAGACCGCAGAGCACGCCCAGGCCATTGAAGTGACGGCGCTGGCAGTGTTTCATGGGGTGGTGGCGCTTTTTTCCCGGCAGGGCCATGCACATCTTCGCTTTGTGCCATGACCATTGGCCCTGGTCCGGGCCTTCGACTGGCCAGATTGACATGGCATCGTAGAGCGGCGCCAGCCGATAGGCACCTCCGGCCAGCAGCTGCAGGCTGAAATTCTTGGCATGGCCGTCCGGGGCGGCCAGCATCCAGGGTGGCTAAATAACGATCCGGCACAAAACGTCTCCTGCTTTTAGAACGCATCTTTGTTGATGAACGGCTGATCGTGCGACAGCACAGAAAACGCCAGTTTCAGAAAATTCCAGTTTGCCTGTAAGCAATGAGCGCTGGAGCGGTATTGAAGTGACCCATCTGCCGATGCCAAATTGAAATGGATGCAGCGAGTAATGGCGGGATTTTATAAAAGCCTACCTTGGGTCGTTTGCCCCACAACGATATAACTGGCTCAAGCGGCGGGCTTTTTTGCCAGATTCAACCCTGCGCCTCCCGACAGCCGCCCTGCGCTCGCGCGTCTGTCGCATCTTCGCTGCTCGAATGTGACGGTTGCTGGACTCTTCGGATGGCGTCTAGCAGCAGGTCGAGTCGACAGTGGCGAAGCAGGTACGCCGTGTTACCCATGGTCACTGCGAACGCGTCGGGAATGGGATGGATGGCGACCAATGTGTTACCCAGCTGTTCCAGCAGCGCTTCTGGCGAAAGCGCGTAAGCGCGCTCATGACGCCGGCCTGCGTGGGCCGTGTGGAACTTGCGCTCGTACGAAAAACCGTCGAGTGAATCGCCCACCATGACTGCGCCCCACAACGCATACACATCGAAATCGCAGGCGTAACTCATCATGTCGGTCGTGAACCCGCCGGGGGGGCGCACGTTCATCTCGAGCGCGACATACGAGCCGTCAGGACGCGCGAAGAATTCGAGGTGGAAAAAGCGCCGGCGCAGGGCGAACGCTGCGAGCGCCTGGCGGCCGAGCTGCTCGAGCGCCGGAGGAATGCTGCGAAGCGAGTAATAGAACCCATCGAGAACGCCCGTTCTCACCTCCATGATTCCTCGGTCGTAGGCATGGGATGTGCAGAAAACCACGCGTCCGGCCTGATCTACCAGACCATCGAAAGTCACGATGTCGCCTTCGATGAAAGGCTGCACGACGTGGCCTTCAAGGGGCTGGCCAAGAGCCGCCTCAAGCTCGGCGCCAGTCGAGACCCGGAACGTGGACATAGCACCGGAGCCGCTGTCGGGCTTGAAGACGAGTGGCAAGCCGTGCATCGCGGCAAAGCTTCTGACGGTCTGCGGGGACGAGCAGCGGATGCCCGGCACGCAGGGAACGCCAGCCTTCTGAAAAACCTCGGCCATGGCCAGCTTGCTGCGAAGGCGTGCGACGCCTCGCGCCGTGAGGCCTTCGATGCCGAGATCGTCGCGCAGGCGCCCCTCGACCTCGAGCCAGTGCTCCCCGTTCGATTCCACAAAGTCGATAGGGCCGTACTCGGCAATCATGGAAGTCACGACGCCGAGCAAGACGTCGTACTCCCCCATGCGGGGCTCGAACACATAATGTTCGAGTGCCTGGCGCGCTTGCACAGGGAGACTGCTCTCTAGCACATCACCCACGGCCAGGACGCTGGCGCCGCGGGCATGCGCAGCAACGCAGAACAGGTGGGAATGCGGTGGGAAGCCCGGCGACAGGTAAAGAATCTGCACCATGGCTATGTTCGCCGCAGCAGCCAGCCGATGCCATTCCACAATCGAAACGGAGATTCATCCGCGCGTATGACCTCCAGTTCCGCGCCGTGCGCGAGCGCGAGCACCTCGCCATTGGCGTCTTTGCGGGGCAGTCCGTAAGCGTAGTTAAAGAGCACGAAGTCGCCCCCCAGCCGGAGCACACGCCGGATCTCTAGAAAGTGCCGCTCGACCAGAGCCTGCCCGGAAAGTGCCATGTAGGGAAACGCATCGACGCTGTAGACGAGGTCCATCGACCCGGAACCGAACTCTGAAAGGTCCTGGCCGGTCGTCGTCTGGACGCGCGCATTGGAAATGCATTTCAGCCGGCGCGTGGCCGCCGAGGTCATCCCCGACGAAACATCCGTTCCCACCACAAAGCGTACGCGCGCACTCAAGGGAGCCATCAAACGCCCAATGCCGCACCCAATCTCCAGCGCATCCCGGTGCAGTCCCAGCACCCCCCAGTCATCGAGCACGCTGATCACCTCGTCGGTTGCGGCGGAAAGGAGTTCGGGACTTCCCAGAGAGTAAAGGGCAACACTCAATTCCTCGCTCTGGGCCACGGATGCGTCGAAGAGCCTTCGGCATCGCTCAATGCCATCCTCGGCGTTTCCGGCAATTTCCGGGGAATCCAGGCGTTGGCGGATCATCCTGACGATGGTGCGGCAGCCGGCCTCGTTCTCGGCCAGGTGCTGCGCAAGCTCGCGAAGCTTTGTTGGTTCCCCGTCCAGCGTGGGCAGGGCCCGGGCAATGGCCAGCGGATCTTCTGTATGCTGGAGGAGTTCCATCAAGACCATCGACGCGGAGGCCTCGGCTTGCAGGTAGCGGTTGACAATGCTCTGGATATCGGCAGCCGGGATGATCATGAGTGCCCTGTTCAGCTTGCCCGGCATTGCTCACGTGCAACCTTCATCGCACTTTGCGCATGCGCCAGCGTCGTGTCAATGTCAGTCGGCTTATGCGCGTAGCTGATGAACCACATGTGACGAGGGTGCATTAGCACGCCGCGCGCCAGCATCGCCTCATAAAACGCCGTCCGCAGCGCGTCGTTCGTTTCGGGGTTCGGATGAGTGAACTTCAAAAAAGGCATCGGCGGGAACGGCTCCCCATAGCTCAGTGCGGGCACGCCGTGGTCATGGGCAATGGCGTTTAGGCCATCGATGAGTCGCTGGCCAAGCGCCCAGACGTGCTCAGCCACGCCTCGCTCTTCAACGATACGCAGCGTGGTGAGCGCGGCGGCCATGGCTGCGGTGTCACCGTGATAGGTCGCCGAGAGGTGCATTCCGGCGGCGCTGCTCATGACGCCCCGCCGTCCTACCACGGCTGCCACAGGCCAGCCGTTGCTTAGCCCCTTGCTGACGGTAGTGAGGTCGGGCTTCAAACCGAAGCGCGCTTGGACAGACCCCGGCGCCGTGCGAAACGCGGTCTTGACCTCATCGAGGACAAAAAGCGCCCCATGCCGGTGGATTGCGTCTTGGATTGCTTGAAAAACCTCGCGTGTTGCAGGCAACACCATCTCGGGCGCCAGAATAACTGCCGCAATTTCGCCAGGATACTCGTGGAAGAGGGCTTCTAGGGACTGTGGATCGTTGCTGTCGAACTCGAGAACCTGCGCGTCGAGCCCGGCAGGAACTGAACGGTCGAGCGGCAAACACCAGTCATGCCACCCGTGATACCCCGCACGCGCGATGCGGCGGCGCCCGGTAGCGCGCCGCGCGATACGCAGCGCGGCGGTCGTGGCTTCGCTCCCCGTTTTTAGCAGCACGGCCATGTCGGCGGCAGCGAAGCGCTCGACCAGAGCTTCGGCGAAGAGCACGTGCTGGGGGCGATTCATCGACAGCAGCGAGCCCTGCTCGAGCGCCTGACGTGCCGCTGCGTCTACTTCTGGGTCCGCGTAACCGAGCAGGAACGCGCCATAAGCCATCACGAAGTCGATGTACTCGTGCCCGTCGACGTCTGTAATGCGGCAGCCACGGCCGCGCTCGAAATACATCGGGGAGCGCTCCGGCGTAGTGAGCACCCGCCCGGACAGGTGATGGGCGCCTGGTGTGACGCGCTCGGCGCGCGCGAGCCACTTGCGAGACGAGGTATAGCGTTCTTCGGTCATGCCTTTGTCCATGCTGTTTTAAAATGCCGGGCGTGCTTTTGGTTAGCCCGAGAATCGCTTTGCGCCGGTCGGCAATCGCGTGTTGGCCTTACGCAGCGCTTCTCGTGCGAGTTTTGGCAGGGTGGTCTCCTGGCTTTGCGCAAACCGCTGCAGTACGGTTTGCCTTGCAAGTCAGCTATGCCCGGGCGCCTGGCCAGGTTGCACGCCAACGGCCCAAGAGCCAGCAACGACGCTACAGGAACATAAACCCTATCGACACTTTGGGGCACATCACCGTCGCAGGAAGTGACCGTTGAGTTCAGCCCACGGGCGCACACCAGACGCGAGCGTTTGCTGCGGTGTGCGCCGATATGCTGCACAAAAACAATAGGCGCCGGAGAGTTGAGCGCCAAGGCATGCGCCAGTTCAAGCATCGCGTTCACGCCGCCCGCCACTGCGCTCATCACAATGACCGGCTGGGCGGTGAAATCGTTCATTGAAAACTGTAATTTAAAATGTTTGGAAAGGTAGCTCAAGCATCAACTGTTGCCGTCAAAAACGCAGGCTGCTGTGGGGCTTGGGCTCCAAGGCGCGTAGGCGTTTAGCATTGGTGCGCAGCGGTGAATTCTTGGGCTACCTGGCCCGCCAGGAGCGGTGGTTGGTGGTGTTTTGCCTGGCACTCATGTTTGGGTAATTGCCGTTTCCACGAATTACCTGCCTCCGGGCAGCCCGGCGCGCGCTAGCCGCACGTGTCAAGCTTGATCACGACGCTGCGCTTTGAGCCGGCAGTAGCCTTGAGCATCGCCCTGGGGCATTGCCCACATTGCAGTTCAGTAAAGCTTCATTTCCGTTTATGACCCAGTAAGAACGGCGCGCATTACTGCGTTTGGCCTTGGGGATTGTTCTGCCCTCTACGGTATTTACCTAAAAAGCCGTTATCAACATCGATACAGCCAAAGCTGCATACATTTCTTACTGCAACGTTCCCGGAATTTAGGGATAGTCACTAACTCGATAAGTGAATTAAATGACTTGGAGTGCAACGTGATTTGCCTCTGGGGAATAGTTTTATGCAACGTCGAGTTTGCCTTTCAAGCATGTTTTGCTTGCTATGGTTGTGCTGCAGTATGGCCTGGTCCCAACAAAACGTGATTCAGGCTGAAAATGCTAAGCCTGGCACGCCAGACTGGGAGATCACGGCGCCGTCGAGCACTCCCACGGTCGAGGGTTACGCATCCCACACCAGCGTGAACCGGGGGGAGACGATCCGATTTTTCGTCAGCAGCAGCGCACCAACGTACACGCTGGCTATCTACCGGATGGGCTGGTATGGCGGTGCAGGCGCCCGCTTGATGAGTTCGGTGACTTTGCCAGGGAGCAAACAGCCCACCCCAGTGCCTGACCCGGCCACCGGCCTGATCGAGTGCGACTGGCCCGAGTCGTACCGCGTCACGATTCCGCAGACGGCCGACAAGACCGACTGGGCTACAGGTATTTACCTGGCTAAGCTCACGCCGAGCAATGGAACGCAGAGCTACATGATTTTCGTCGTACGCGACGACGCTTCGCGCTCGACCTATGTGTACCAGTCGACGACGACAACCTCGCAGGCCTACAACAACTGGGGAGGCAAATCCCTTTATACCTACAACAGCGTCAACAACGCTCCAGCGCGTAAGGTGTCATTCAATCGCCCTTACGGTCGAGACGGCTACAGGGGAGGCGCCGGCCAATTCCTGAACCATGAAATCAATTTCATACGTTTTTTGGAGCGCGAAGGCTACGACGTCTCGTACCTGTCCAATCTGGATCTGCATACCAATGGCGAGCAGTTGCTCAACCACCGTGCCTTTCTTGTGGCGGGCCATGACGAATACTGGTCCTACCAGATGAAGAGCGCCGCACATGCGGCCCAGGCACAAGGCGTGCACTTGGGGTTTTTTGCCTCCAACGAGGCCTATTGGCAGGTCGGCTTCGAGCCCAGTTCCAAAGGCGAGGCCAACCGCACCATGGTGGCCTATAAAGAAGCTGCGCAAAGCTACGATCCCTTCGCCATCGACGGCGACCCAACGAACGACAAGCTCATCACGATACGGTTTCGGGACCTTAAACCCATTTTCGGGGTGAACGATAGCGTAGCCCAGCCCGAAAATGGGCTGGTGGGGGTGATGTACCACGGAGACCCGTTCAACGGGGACATCGTGGTCTCGGACGCGACCAGTTGGGTCTATGCCGGCTCGGGCATGAGCAATGCTTCAAGGTTCTCGGGTTTGCTAGGCTACGAAACCGATGCGATCTTCAACAATGGCTACTCGCCGCCGCAGCTTCGAACAATTGCAGAGTCGCCCGACACCTGGGGCGGCTCTCATATGGCCACTTACACAACTGCGAGCGGCTCGATCGTATTTGCCACCGGCTCGAACCAGTGGAGCTGGGGAATAGACAACTATGGCTTTCGAAACCTTGAGCAAGAGCCTGCCAAACAGGCCACGCGCAATGTGCTGGCCAGGTTTGGCGCAGCGCCAATACGCACCCCGACCAATGTACAAGCCACAGGCGCCAGCCAAACCGTCAACCTGAGCTGGACCGCACCAGCTGGGGCCAGCACCTTTAACATCTACCGCAGCTTGACGTCTGGCGCCCAGGGTACAACTGCGTACCGCACCGGGCTGGCATCACCTGCCTTTTCCGATACCGGCTTGGCCACTGGTACGACTTACTTCTACACCGTTACGGGGGCCAACCCCGCTACTGAAAGCGCACAGTCCGCCGAAGTTTCCGCAGCTGCCACGAGCACCCCACCCCCCACCGAGGACAACCCGGTGCCGGCCTTGTCCTCGATTTCGCCGTCCAGCGCTGCCGCAGGCGGGACCGTTTTTACCCTGACGGCAACCGGCACGAACTTCATTGCTACCTCGAAAGTGAACTGGAACGGCGCAGAGCGGCCCACCACTTACGTCAGCGCCATGCAGCTGACGGCGGCGATTCCGGCAAGCGACCTTCAGGCTCCAGGCACCGCGCAGATCAGCGTAGTGACGCCAACGCCTGGCGGCGGCACCTCAGCCCAGCAGGCGTTCACTGTCACGCCTGCAAACAACCCGGTGCCGGCATTGTCATCGCTGACGCCGGCCAGCAATGCTGCCGGCGGAGCCGCATTTACTTTGACATCAACCGGAACGAATTTCCTTGCCAACTCCAAAGTGTTCTGGAATGGCGCAGAGCGGCCAACGACTTTTGTAAGCGCTACGCAGCTGTCGGCTGCGATCCAGGCCAGCGACATTGCAGCTGCGGGAACGGCGCAGGTGTCCGTGTTCAACCCATCGCCTGGAGGCGGCGCCTCCCAGCCACTTGCGTTTTCGATCAATGCGCCGACTCCACCGCCCGCAAGCAATCCGGCGCCGATCCTATCCTCAATTGCGCCGGCCAGCGCTGCTGCGGGCGCAGCCGGCTTTAACTTGACAGCAACTGGCACGAACTTCATTGCCAGCTCCAAAGTGAATTGGAACGGCGCAGAGCGGCCCACCACCTACGTCAGCGCCACGCAGCTGACGGCGGCGATTCCGGCAAGCGATGTGCAGATCGCGGGCACTGTGCAGGTCAGCGTAACGACGCCAACGCCCGGTGGCGGCACATCGTCCGCGCAGGTCTTCACCGTTACCAGTCCTCCGACGCCCAGCAATCCGGCGCCGGTGCTGAGTTCGGTGTCGCCGACCAGCGCGGCAGCGGGCGGCGCCGGTTTTACGCTGACGGTGAACGGCTCGAATTTCGTGACCGGCTCCAAGGTGCGCTGGAACGGGGCAGAGCGCACGACCACGTTT
>JAQGMZ010000147.1 GCA_028292045.1 Polaromonas sp.
AACGCAGGCTGAGCGCATGCAGGTGCCGGAACACTTCGAGCGAGATGCGCCGCGCCGCGCCTTCGGTGGCCTTGGCGAACACCAGTTCGCGCAGTTCGGTGAACAGCGTGGTCGACAGGCGCAGCAGCCCGTAGGCCAGCAGCAGCGCAATGGGCACGACCAGCACGGCCTGCACGTCGCCGGGCTTGAAGCTCATGGTGTCGACCAGGTTTTTCAGCAGCAGCGGCACGCCCACGTTGGCCAGCTTGGCGCCCACCATGAAGGTCAGCGCGGCAATAGCGCGCCATTTGTATTCCCAGAGGTAGGGAAACAACCGCTGGAGCGTGGCCCAGTCCGAGCGCACCGGGGTTGGCGGGGCGCCGTTGGAGGTGGCGGCAGGCGCGGGGTGGAAATCAGCGGTGGAAGCTCGGGAGCGCATACGTCACAATCGTTGGAGTTGTTTTTTCAAACCTGAGAGATTGTGCCTATGTCCCTTGAATCAAGCGCCCCGCCGGTCATTACCGCAGCCGCCCTGGCCGACCCCGACAACCGCGCCCGACACGACAAGCTGCCGACCGACAAGGAACTGGTTCTCAAAATGATCCCGATGCCGGCCGACTGCAATGCCAACGGCGACATTTTCGGCGGCTGGGTGATGGCGCAGGTGGACCTGGCCGGCGCCGTGCTGCCGGCACGCTATGTCGATGGCCGCATGGCAACGGTGGCGGTCAACCAGTTCATCTTCAAGCAGCCGGTACGGGTTGGCGACATCCTGTCTTTTTTTGCTGCCGTCACCCGCGTCGGCACTACCTCGATCACCGTGCAGGTCGAAGTGTTTGCCGAGCGTTTCCGAGCCCAGGGCCGCTACATCAAGGTTACCGAAGCCAGCGTGACCTATGTCGCCATCGACGATGAAGGCAAGCCGCAAAAAATCGCCAAGACCTGAAATCTTTTTTACAAGCATCCAATGGCGGCCCTGTAAAAACCATCAAGATTCTTGCCAGGAAACTATAAACAAGACAGGGGACTCAAATGGACTCAGGCCTATGGCAGCAAGTGGGGCAAACCATCGTCTCGGAGTTTTCAGACCTGCCGGATGCCGGACAGGTGACCCGGATACTGCTCCGGCTGGCGCTGGCCGCCCTGCTGGGCGGGCTGCTGGGCATTGAACGCGAGCAAAAAGGCAAGGCGGCCGGCGTGCGGACCCACATGCTGGTGGCCATGGGCGCGGCCTTGTTCGTGCTGTTGTCGCAGCAGTCGGGCATGCAGCATGACGACGTCAGCCGGGTGGTGCAAGGCGTCATTGCGGGTATAGGTTTTCTGGGAGCCGGCACCATCCTGAAGGGCGCCGACGATGAAAAAGTCAAGGGCCTGACCACCGCTGCAGGCATCTGGCTGACCGCCGCCATCGGCGTGGCTGCCGGAATGGGCCGCGAGTCCACGGCGGTCCTGAGCACCCTGCTGGCGCTGGCCATTTTCACCGTGATACCGCATTTGGTCAGACTGACGGAAAAACCTGAAATCATCGTGCTCGATGAGGCCGCCGCGCCGAAAGACAAGCGCTAGGCTTGGCGCCTGCAGGCCTGTCAGCCTTTCAGGCGCTGCGAGAGAAACTCGCCTTCGTAGTCCAGTGCCAGCGACAGCTTTTCGTCTTCGCCCAGCACTTTGCCCGCCAACTGGAAAACGCTGTGTTCCTCGTCCTCCAGGTGGTGGTAAATCTTGTGGTGCAGTGCTTTGGCGGCAGCCAGCCAGGCCGGGGAACTGGGGCTGGCGGACTCCAGCGCCTCCACCAGCTTGTCCATCTGGTGATGCTCGGCGATGCCGTGGCGCGAAGGCTCTTGCGTTACGTCGTGGGCAATCAGCGGCACGTAGAAAAAGCGTTCCTCGGCAGCCGCATGCGCCGCCAGTTCGAGTTTCAGCGCCTTGAAAAGCGACGCCCTTTCCGGCGTGTCGCCCTGGGTCTGGATCAGGTTGTCCGCCAGCGTGCGCTGCGTGGCATGGCTGATGCGCAATGCTTCAAAAATGTTCATCGCTTGATTATGCGAACTCGGCCGTAGGCAGCCTGTAGGCCAAGGGCGAAACATGGCGGCCAGCCCGGCCGCCGTGCTGGCCAGTAGGCTTAAAACAAAAGGTTTTCAGGAAAACCCCGCAAACACGCTAAATTAGCCCCATGAAAAAAGTTCTGATCTTCGGCGGCACCGGCTTTGTCGGCTCCCAGGTGTGCGAAAAACTCAACCAGCTGCAATGCCGCGTGACCGTGGCCACGCGCCGCAGCAGCAGCGCCCGGCATTTGCAGCTGCTGCCGCTGGTGGACGTGGCGCAGATCGATCTGCAAGACAGCGCAGCGCTGGCGGCGCTGGTGGCCGGGCACGATGCGGTGATCAACCTGATTGCCATTCTGCACGGCTCCGAAGCCGCCTTTCAAAAGGCGCATGTGCAGTGGCCCCTGAACCTGGCGCGCGCCTGCAAGTCCGCGGGCGTGCGGCGGCTGGTGCACATCAGCGCGCTGGGCGCGTCGCCCGAGTCGGCTTCGATGTACCAGCGCAGCAAGGCGCGCGGTGAAGCCGCCCTGCTGGGCGCGGGGCTGGACGTGACGGCGCTGCGCCCCAGCGTCATCTTTGGCGCTGGCGACAAGTTCCTCAACACCTTTGCCAGCTTGCAGCAGGTTTTTCCGGTGATTCCGCTGGCCGGCAGTTCCGCGCGCTTCCAGCCGGTGTGGGTCGGCGACGTGGCCCATGCGGTCGTGCGCTGCCTGCAAGACAGCGCCACCATCGGCCGGGTGTACGAAGCCTGCGGCCCGGAAGTCTTCACCCTCCGGCAGCTGGTGCAGCTGGCCGGCCGCTATGCCGGCATCAACCAGGGCCAGGGCCGGCCGGTGATTGGCCTGCCCGATGCGCTGGCGCGGGTGCAGGCATTTTTCATGGAGCTTGCCCCGGGCGAACCGGTCCTCAGCCGCGACAACCTGAACGCCATGAAAACCGACAACATCGCCAGCGGCAAATTGCCCGGCCTGGCCGCACTGGACATTGCCCCGGCTTCGCTGGCGGCCATTGGCCCCACGTACCTCGGCGCGCGCGGCTTGCGCAGCGGGCTGATGGCCAAGCGCCAGACTTCAGGCCGCTTTTAACCCCCGGCCCACAACCCCCATGCTCAAACTTTATATCGGCAACAAAAATTATTCGTCCTGGTCCATGCGGCCCTGGGTGCTGCTCAAACAGGCAGGCATCGAGTTTGAAGAAGTCGTCATCCGGTTCGATTCGTTCGATGCGGGCTCGGCATTCAGGCAACAGGTGGACGCCCTCAGCCCGACCGGCAAGGTGCCGGTGCTGGACGACGAAGGCCTGCTGGTCTGGGACACCCTGGCCATTGCCGAGTACCTGGCCGAGCGTTTCCCCAACAGGCATCTCTGGCCATCGGGCGTGCAGGCGCGGGCCAGGGCGCGCAGCCTGTGCGCTGAAATGCACAGCGGCTTTGGCGCCCTGCGCACTGCCTGCCCTATGAACATCGAGGCCGACCTGCGCAGCATTGGCCAGCTGGTCTGGCGCGACAAGCCCGCTGTGCGCGCTGACGTGGCGCGCCTTGTCGCGATGTGGAGCGAATTGCTGGCCCGGCACCAGGGGCCGATGCTGTTCGGCGACTTCAGCATTGCCGATGCATTTTTTGCGCCGGTGTGCATGCGGCTTGCTGGCTATGGCTTGCCGGTGCCGCAAGACATCGGCGAATACATCGCGCGGGTGAGCGCCCTGCCCGGCGTGAAGGCCTGGACGGACGGCGCGCTGGCTGAAAAAGACTTCCGCGATTTTGAAGAGCCTTACCGGCTCCAGCGCTGACAGGGCGCAGCCTCAAGCCTGGGCAGCGTTTTTTTCCTTGAGTTCTTTGCGGGCCTTCAGGGCGCCGCGAATGTTGAGCGCGGCCAGGCAGACCTGCAGCGTGATCAGGGCCGGCGCATCCGAATACGTGCCCCAGGCAATCCAGAGCACGTTGCTGATCAGGAAAAGCCAGAAACCCCAGTTGCGCTTGCCCTCCTGGCTGGAAGCCACGTACCACGCGGCAACAACGGTGACGGCCATGGCGGGCCACTGAAGAAGATTGAACAGGTCCATGGTGCAAGGCCCCGCCGGTGTGGCAGCAGCGCGGCCGGCCAGACGGGTTGAATGGTTTAGGTTGAATTGAAGGGTGTTTCCGGCTGCATCCAGGCTGAATGCGGCTAGGCCTGAAGGTGTTCAGGATCGTTTACGCCACCGGCTGCCAGTTGCAGCCCGGGCCGGTAGTGGCCGTAGGACACCGGCGCTTTCAACCTGCAGCATTTCGCAGCGCCAGGCGCATGGCTTGCCGGGTAAAAATCCGGCGCAACAGGCATCGGTGCCGCAACCGGAGGCAGCGCTTAAACTGCCCGCATGAAAATCTACTTGGTCGGTGGTGCGGTGCGCGATGCCTTGCTCGGCCTGCAGGTGGCCGACCGCGACTGGGTGGTGGTCGGCGGCACGCCGGAAAGCCTGGCCGCGCAGGGATTTTTGCCGGTGGGCAAAGACTTTCCCGTGTTTCTGCATCCGCAGACGCGCGAAGAATACGCACTGGCGCGCACCGAACGCAGCACCGCTCGCGGCTACCGGGGTTTTGAAGTCCATGCGGCGCCCGACGTCACGCTGGAGCAGGACCTGGCACGGCGCGACCTGACGATCAATTCAATGGCAGCGCCTGCGCGCCCCGACAGCGCGGACAGCCTGTTTGAGCCTGACTTCGATGCCTTGGTCGACCCGTACGGCGGCCAGCGGGACCTGGGGCATAAAGTTTTGCGCCATGTGACCGATGCCTTTCGCGAAGACCCGGTGCGCATTTTGCGGCTGGCCCGGTTTGCAGCGCGGTTTGCCGATTTTTCAGTGGCCGCCGAAACCATGCAACTGATGCAGGACATGGTGACGGACGGCGAAGCCGATGCCCTGGTGCCCGAGCGCGTCTGGCAGGAAATGGCGCGCGGCCTGATGGAAAACCAGCCCTCGCGCATGCTGGAAGTGCTGCGCGATTGCGGCGCACTGCACAGGCTGCTGCCCGAAGTCGACCGCCTGTGGGGCGTTGCGCAGCGCGCCGAATACCACCCCGAGGTCGACACCGGCATTCACCTGATGATGGTGCTGGACATGGCGGCCCGGCTGCAGGCGCCGCTGCCGGTTCGCTTTGCCTGCCTGTGCCATGACCTGGGCAAGGGCACCACGCCGGCCGGCCTGCGGCCCAGGCACATTGGCCACGAAGAACGCAGCGCCCGTCTGCTCAAGGGCGTCTGCCAGCGGCTGCGCGTGCCCAGCGACTGCCGGGAGATTGCCGATGTGGTGGCGCGCGAACATGGCAACATTCACCGCAGCGGCGACCTCGGCCCGGCGGCGGTGGTGCGCCTGCTGGAACGCTGCGATGCCTTTCGCAAGCCGCAGCGTTTTGCCGATATTTTGCTGGCCTGCGAGTGCGATGCGCGCGGCCGCCTCGGGCTTGAGGAAACGCCGTACCCGCAGCGGCCCCGGCTGGCGCAGGCGCTGGCTGCCGGCCAGGGCGTGGCCACCGACCAGGTTGCCGCCGAGGCGCTGGCCGCCGGCCAGAGCGGCCCGAAAATCGGCGAATGGATTCATCGGGCGCGGGTGGCGGCAGTCCAGCAGCAGCACCTGCCATAAGCAGTGGCTGCAGGTCTGCCTTGAGGCCTCATGAAACGATATAGGCCGCGGCGGCCGCGGACAGCAGCTGGCCGTCAGCGCCCAAAAATTCCATCCGGGTGCTGGCCACGCGGGAGCCCAGCCGAAGCACTTCGGCGCGCAGTTCGAAATACTCGCCGATGCCCGGGCGCAGGTAGTCCACCCGCAGGTCAATCGTGCCGAGCTTGTAGAAACGCTGCAGGCGCTGCGCCGGGGTTTCATTCATGTGCCGCGCGCCAATGGCCGTCATCACGGCCAGCGCGCCCATGGCGTCCAGCCCGGCGCTGATGACGCCGCCATGCAGGCGGTTATAGGCTGGGTGGCCCACCAGCTCATGCCGCATGTCGATGCGGGCCGTCACCCGCTCGGCCTTGAGCGAAATGATCTTCAGGCCCAGGAACTGGTTGAAGACTATTTTTTCTTCGAAGATGGCCTTCAGGCCGCTGACGAATTCTTCTTCAAACTCGGGCACCGCAGGCGCAGCAGGGGTCGTGGATGGGGTCATGGCCTGCATTGTCGGGCAGGGCAGGCGTTGCGCGGGTTGCATGCATGACAACGGCCGCCCAGGCTGAGCCGTGAAATGCGGGCGCCAGCGAAAACGGCACCCGAAGGTGCCGCTTGCGTGCTGCCTTGCAGGGCCGGGACGGCCCTGCGCTTATCAGGCTTGCTGGGCAGTGGCCGACAGGGCCGTGATGTTGGACTCGACCATTTGCGCGGCCTGCTTGGCGCTTTTCTGGGCGCTTTCCATGGCCGTGTTGCCAGCCGTCATGGCGGACTGGATGGCGGCCACGGCGGCTTCGGAACCGGCTGGCGCGTTTTTCAGCGACGACTCGATCAAGGCGGTCACGCTTTTTTGCGATTCGGCGCTGGCCGATTCAAACACTTTGGTGAAATCGGCGCTGCTGCCGGAAATGATGTCATACAGGTGGCGGCTGTAAGAAGCCGCCTTGTCAGCCATCGGCTTGGCCAGGCCCGACTGCAGCGCCAGCATGTCTTTCGGGTCCTTGAGGGACGTCAGGGCCTGCAGGTGGCCGATGGACTCGCCCACCAGTGCCTTGGATGCAGCCATGTTCAGCTCGACCAACTTTTCGAAGCTGGCAAAAGCTTTTTCCGACAAGCCGGCAAAGGCCTCGACGTTGGTTTTTTGGGTGGCGATCAGCTGGTCGTTGTTGAAGTTCATGGTGAGTCCCTTGGTTGAAGTAAATTTGTTGCAGTGCAGCAATTACACCATTGCCGAGCTCCAATTGCAAGAATGTGCCTTCCCGGATGTTGGTATTAGGTAGAAACCCCCATTTTTCATGGCGAACTGTCTGCCGCTCGATCCATGCACCGCTGCCAACGGCTGAAGGCGCAGCAGATTTTTGCACTCGTTACAATCGTAAAACGCAACGGCTTTCACGCTTTGGTCCCTATAGTTTGCGGGTGACCGGGCAACCCGGACCCCCTATAAGCGACATGCTGGTTTCAAGCCATGCCCCGCCAGAGGCCAGCAAGCCAAACTTCAAGAAGGCAAGCCCATGATCTGGCAACAGGTATACGACCCGTTCAGCAACATGTACATCTCGACCCTGCTGGCGGCTATTCCGGTGGTAGTGATGCTGGTGTGCCTGGGATTTTTTCACATTAAGGCACACATCGCGGCTGGCCTGGGTCTGATTGCCGCGATTGTGGTCGCCGTGTTTGCCTACGGCATGCCGATGGACATGGCCGGCCGGGCTGCGGTGTACGGCGGCTTCACCGGCCTGCTGCCGATTGGCTGGATCGTGCTGAACATCATCTTTTTGCAGCAGCTGGCCGAGCAAAACGGCAGTTTCAAGATACTGCAGGATTCGCTCTCCAGCATCACCGCCGACCGCCGGCTGCAACTGCTGCTGATTGCCTTTTGCTTTGGCGCGTTTTTTGAAGGCGCAGCCGGTTTCGGCACGCCGGTGGCGGTCACGGCCGGCATTTTGATCGGGTTGGGCTTTTCGCCGCTGGCCGCCTCCGGGCTGTCGCTGATCGCCAACACCGCGCCGGTGGCCTTTGGCGCGCTGGGCACGCCGGTCATCACACTGGCCAAGGTGCACGGCTATGACGTGATGGAAGTCAGCGCCATGATCGGCCGCCAGCTGCCGTTTTTCTCGCTGATGGTGCCGTTCTGGCTGATCTGGGCCTTTGCCGGGCGCAAGGCGATGATGGAAGTCTGGCCGGCTATCCTGGTGACCGGCCTGTCGTTTGCGATTCCGCAATTTCTGGTGAGCAATTTCATTGGCCCCGAACTGGTGGACATCATTGCCGCCATCATCTCCATGGCCAGCCTGGTGCTGTTCCTGCGCATCTGGCAGCCGAAAGAAATCTGGACCTCGCCGGCGCTCAAGGGCAAAGACATCAGCGCGCACGAAGCGAAACCGCCGGCAGCGCTGGTCATGCATGACCGCGCCGCGCTGGTCCGCGCCTGGACGCCGTGGGTGATCTTGTCGGTGTTCGTGTTCGTCTGGGGGCTGCCGCCTGTCAAAGCCTGGCTCAACAGCATCTTCGCGCCGGCCTTTCCCATGGCCGGACTGCACAACCTGATTGAAAAAGTGCCGCCCGTGGTGCCGGTACCGCACAAGGAAACGGCGGTGTTCACCCTCAACCTGCTGTCGGCCACCGGCACCGGCATCTTGCTGTCGGCCATCGTCAGCGCGCTGGTCATGAAGTACAAGCCGCTCGAAATCATCAAGACCTTTTTTCGCACGCTCTGGCTGGTGCGCTATTCGCTGATGACGATTGTGCTGATGCTGGCGCTGGGCACGCTGACCCGCTATTCGGGCACCGACACCACGCTCGGTCTAGCGTTTGCCAACAGCGGTGTGTTCTACCCCTTCTTCGGGACGCTGATGGGCTGGATCGGCGTGGCCATGACCGGTTCGGACACGGCGTCCAACGTGCTGTTCGGCGGCATGCAGAAGGTGGCGGCCGAACAGCTCGGCCTGTCGCCCAACCTGATGGGCGCGGCCAACAGCTCGGGCGGCGTGATGGGCAAGATGATCGACGCGCAGTCGATCGTGGTGGCCTCGACCGCGACCAAGTGGTTCAACCACGAAGGCGACATCCTGCGCTACGTGTTTTTTCACTCCATCGTGCTGGCCTGCCTGGTCGGCGGGCTGGTGACGCTGCAGGCGTATGTGTGGCCGTTCACGCTCATGGTGGTGCACTGAGCGGCGCAGAAAATCAAACGGCCTGCCTTGCTTTTCAAAGCCCTGAAAAATCAGGCTTGCGCTTTTCCATGAAGGCGGTGAAGGCTTCGCGGGACGCGGGCTCCTGCAGCATGCGGCCAAAACTGACCGCCTCTTCGGCAATGCGTTCCGCGACCATGGCGGCGTTGCCTTTTTTCATCAGGCGCTTGGTTTCCATCAACGCGCTCAGCGGCTTGGCAGCGAGCTTGAGGGCTTGCCGCTGGGCCAGCGCATTGGCCTCGGCCGGCGGCACGATGCGGTTGGCCAGCCCCATCTCCAGCGCCGCCTCAGCCAGGAAAGGCTCGCCCAGCAGCAGGGCCTCGGCGGCGCGCGCATGACCCATCAGCAGGGGCGCCAGAAAGCTTGATCCGGCTTCCGGGCACAGCCCCAGGTTGACGAAAGGCATGGAAAACGCGGCATTGTCGCCGGCATACACCAGGTCGCAGTGCAGCAGCAGCGTGGTGCCGATGCCGACCGCCGGGCCGCACACGCTGGCGACGATAGGCTTGGGAAAGCTGCTGATGCCGCGCAGGAAGCGAAACACCGGCGCATCGGGCGTGGCCGGCGGCCTGTTCAAAAAGTCGCCAATGTCGTTGCCGGCCGAGAAAATGGTCTCGTGGCCCTGAATGACGACCACCCGGACCGCCGTATCGTGGTTGGCGGACTCCAGCGCATCGGCCATCGCGCCGTACATGTCGGCGGTGATGGAGTTCTTTCGCTCCAGGCGGTTCAGGGTCAGCGTCATCACGCCGGCATCGACATGCGTCTGGATTTCTGGAATGGGGGAAGTGCTCATGGTGATCTTTTCCTTGTTGAAAATGCGAGTGTAAGGAGGTAAAGCCACGCGCCCGCGGCCAAAATCATTGAGGCATTGCAGGCTAAACCGTATCAGACCCGCTCAAAGATGCCGGCGGCGCCCTGCCCCATGCCGACGCACATGGTCAGCATGCCGTACTTCAGCTGGTGGCGCTGCAGGGCATGGATGACGGTGGCGGCGCGAATTGCGCCGGTGGCGCCCAGCGGATGGCCGAGCGCAATCGCGCCGCCCATGCGGTTGACCTTGTCCGGGTCCAGGCCCAGCGTGTTGATGACCGCGAGCGACTGCGCGGCAAACGCCTCGTTCAGCTCGAACCAGTCGATGTCGTTTTGCGTCAAGCCGGCATAGCGCAGCGCGGCCGGAATCGCCTCGATCGGGCCGATGCCCATGATTTCGGGCGGCACGCCCTTGGCGGCATGGCTGACAAAGCGGGCCAGCGGCTTGAGGCCGAACTGCCTGACCGCTTTTTCGCTTGCCAGCAGCAGCGCGCCCGCGCCGTCCGACGTTTGCGAGCTGTTGCCGGCCGTGACCGAACCGCGCGCGGCAAACGGCGTCTTCAGCTTGGCCAGGCCTTCCACCGTGGTGTCCGGGCGCGCGCCCTCGTCCTGGTGGACGGTCCGGCGGGTGGCAATGACCTCGCCGGTGTCCAGATTGGCGCTGCGGTCGGTGACCTCGACCGGCGTGGTCTCGGCGCTGAACTCGCCCGCCTGCTGGGCTTTCAGCGCCTTCATGTGTGACTCGTAGGCAAACTGGTCTTGCGCGGCGCGCGAGACTTTCCATTGCTGCGCCACCTTCTCGGCGGTCAGCCCCATGCCGTAGGCGATGCCGACGTTCTCGTCGCCCGCGAACATGGCCGGGGACAGCGACGGCGAGTTGCCCATCATGGGCACCATGCTCATGCTCTCGACGCCGGCGGCAAACATGACATCGGCCTCGCCGACGCGGATGCGGTCGGCCGCCATCTGGATCGCCGACAGGCCGGATGCGCAAAAGCGGTTCACGGTGACGCCGCCGACGCTGTTGGGCAGGTCGGCCAGCACCGCGCCGATGCGGGCAATGTTCAGCCCCTGCGAGCCTTCGGGAATCGCGCAGCCGCAGACGATGTCTTCGATGGCCTTGGGGTCGAGCGTCGGCACTTGCGCCAGTGCAGAGCGCAGCACGGCCACCAGCAGCTCGTCGGGCCGGGTGTTGCGAAATGCCCCACGGTGCGAGCGCCCGATGGGCGTGCGCGTGGCGGCGACGATGTAGGCTTCCTGGACTTGTTTCATGGTGGGTCTTTCTGGCAAATGCTTGTGAAAGCTGATGTTTGGTTTAAGAGAATTCGGGCGCGGGGAGGCCCCATCCTTGCCTTTCCCCGGTAGGGAAAGGAGGAATAAAGATCAATTCCGCACCGGCTTTCCCGTGCTCATCATGCCCATGATCCGGTCCTGCGTTTTCGGGTGCTCCAGCAGCGCGCAAAACGCCTGGCGTTCCAGCGTCATCAAATATTCCTCGGTCACCAGCGTGCCAGCATCGACATCGCCGCCGCAGACCACATGGGCGATCAGGCTGGCGATGTGGAAGTCGTGCGCGCTGATGAAGCCGCCATCGCGCATGTTGACCAGCTGCCCCTTGATGGTGGCCAGCCCGTTGCGGCCGACCACCGGGAAAGGCCGCTTCAGCGGCGGGCGGTAGCCCGAGGTGTAGAGCGCCCGTGCTTCGTTGATGGCGACAAACAGCAGCTCGTCCTTGTTCGGCACGATGACATCGCTGTCGAGCAGGTAGCCCAGCTTGCGACTGTCGGGTGCGCTGGTGCCCACCGTGGCCATGGCGGCGGCGGTAAAGCCTTCGGTCAGGAAAGGCAGTACATCCTTGTTGCTCGACCTGGCCATGTTTTCAGCCGCGCGGCGCGCTATGTACGTCAGGCCGCCGGCGCCCGGCACCAGGCCGACGCCCACTTCCACCAGGCCGATGTAGCTTTCCATGGCCGCGACGCGTCTGGCGCAATGCACCGCCAGCTCGCAGCCGCCGCCCAGCGCCATGCCGCGAATGGCGGACACGACCGGCACGCTCGCATAGCGCAGCCTGAGCATGGCGTTTTGCAGTTCGGCCTCGACGCCGTCGATCATGGCCGCGCCGCCCATCATGAAGGCGGGCAGCATGGCCTGCAGGTCGGCTCCGACCGAAAAATTCTCGTCATTCGACCAGATCACCAGGCCCTTGTAGCTTTTTTCGGCCAGTGCCACACCCATCACCAGGCCGTCGGATACGTCCGGGCTGATGGCATGCATCTTGGTCTTGATGCTGGCGATCAGCACATCGCCCTGGTCACCGTTGGCGCTGCCCAGCGTCCACAGGCGAATCGCATCGTCTTCATGCAGCGTGGTGCCGGCGGTGGCAAACGACGGCGCGTTGGCGCCCAGCACGCTTTCGGGAAAATGCTGGCGTTCGTACACCGGCAGCTTGCGGCGGGGGACGAACGTCCGGCCAGAAGCGCTCCACGAGCCTTCCGGCGTGTGCACGCCGCCGGCCTGGGCGACCGGGCCGTTGAACACCCAGTCGGGCAGCGGCGCGGTGCTCAGCGCCTTGCCGGCGTCGATGTCATCCTTGATCCAGTTCGCCACCCGCAGCCAGCCGGCTTCCTGCCACAGCTCGAACGGGCCCTGCCTGGCACCGAAACCCCAGCGCATCGCAAAGTCGATGTCGCGGGCGGATTCGGCAATGCTCGCCAGGTGCACGGCGGCATAGTGGAACTGGTCGCGCAGCACGGCCCACAGAAAGCGCGGCTCGGCGCCTTCGGCATGGCGCAGCAGGCCAAGCCGCTCGCCGGCCGGTTTTTTCAGCATGCGCCCGACGACTTCATCGGCTTTCGCGCCGCCGGGCACGTATTCCATGCTTTCCGGGTCCAGCCGCAATATGTCGCGGCCCACCTTTTTGTAGAAGCCCGCGCCGGTCTTCTGGCCCAGGCTTTTGGCCTCCAGCAACCGTGCCAGTACCGGCGGGGTGCCGTACATCGCGGCGAAGGGGTCGGCAATTTTTCCTTCGCCCAGGTTGTCCTGCAGCGTCCGGATGACGTGCGCCATGGTGTCCAGCCCGACGACGTCGGCGGTGCGGAAGGTGCCCGAGCTGGCGCGGCCCAGCTTCTTGCCGGTCAGGTCGTCCACCACGTCGTAGGTCAACCCAAAGGTTTCGGTTTGCTTGATGATGGCCAGCATGCCGGCGATGCCGACGCGGTTGGCGATGAAGTTGGGGGTGTCGTGGGCGCGGATCACGCCCTTGCCCAGCGCGGTGGTGACAAAGGCTTCGAGGTCGTCAAGCACGGCCGGTTGCGTCGTCGGCGTGTTGATCAGCTCGACCAGCGCCATGTAGCGCGGCGGGTTGAAGAAATGGATGCCGCAAAAGCGCGGCTTGATGCTGTCTGGCAGCGCCTCGCTGAGCGTGGTGATCGACAGGCCCGAGGTGTTGCTGGCGAAGAAGGCGCCTTCGGAGATGAAGGGCGCTATCTTGTGATAGAGGTCGGTCTACCAGTCCATGCGCTCGGCAATCGCCTCGATGACGAGGTCGCATTCCAACAGCTGCTCCATGTGCTCTTCATAGTTGGCCTG
>JAQGMZ010000180.1 GCA_028292045.1 Polaromonas sp.
AATGCCGGAAAGCAAACGGTCACCACCATGCCCGGTTCGTCGATTTTCGGCAGCCATGACAGCTTTGCCATGATTCGCGGCGGCAAGATCAACCTGTCCATCCTGGGGGCCATGCAGGTCAGCGAGCAGGGCGACCTGGCCAACTGGATGATTCCCGGCAAGATGGTCAAGGGCATGGGCGGCGCCATGGACCTGGTGGCCGGCGTAAAGCGCGTGATTGTCCTGATGGAGCATGTCGCCCGTAAAAAAGACGGCACCGTGGACATGAAAATCCTGCCGAAATGCACCTTGCCCCTGACCGGCGTGGGGGTGGTGAACCGCATCATCACCGATCTGGCAGTGATGGACGTGACGCCGCTGGGCCTGAAGATTGTCGAGCTGGCCCCGGACGTCACCCGCGAATCCCTGCAGGCCAAGACCGGCGTGACCTTGATTTGATGCCGCGATTGGGCGCGGCAGGCTTTTATAATCCTCTTCCAACGCGGGTGTAGTTCAATGGCAGAACGGCAGCTTCCCAAGCTTCATACGAGGGTTCGATTCCCTTCACCCGCTCCATAGCAAAAAGGCCCCGCAGGGCCTTTTTTCATGGGCTGCGCCGCCAGGGCAGCGCACAAACTGCGCCATTCACTTGAGCATGTCGCCCATGCACAGGTACTTCATCTCCAGGGACTCTTCAATGCCGTGGCTCGAGCCTTCGCGTCCCATGCCGGACTGCTTCACGCCGCCGAACGGCACATGCTCGGTGGCAATCACGCCGGCGTTGATGCCGACCATGCCGTATTCCAGCGCTTCGGCCACGCGGTAGATGCGGCCGATGTCGCGGCTGTAGAAATAGCTGGCCAGGCCGAATTCGGTGTTGTTGGCCGCGTCAATGGCTTCCTGTTCCAGCTTGAAGCGAAACACCGGCGCAAACGGGCCAAAGGTTTCTTCCCGGGCGCAGAGCATGTCGTTGCTTGCCTCGGAAATCACCGTGGGCTCGAAAAACTGGCCTTCGAGCTTGTGGCCGCCCACCAGCAGCTTGCCGCCCTTGGCCAGCGCATCCTGCACATGGCGCTGCACTTTTTCGATGGCCGCATCTTCGATCAGCGGACCTTGCGACACGCCGTCTTCAAACCCGTTGCCGACCTTCAGCAGCCTGACCTTTTCGGCAAACTTCTGCACGAACTGCTCATACACCGCTTCCTGCACATAGATGCGGTTGGCGCAGACGCAGGTCTGGCCGGCATTGCGGTATTTGCTGGCCATGGCGCCTTCGACCGCAGAGTCGATGTCGGCGTCGTCGAACACGATGAAAGGCGCATTGCCGCCCAGCTCCAGCGACAGCTTTTTGATCGAGGGCGCGCTTTGCGCCATCAGGATGCGTCCGACTTCCGTCGAACCGGTGAAGCTGATGTGGCGCACCACGTCGCTGGCGCAGAACACCTTGCCCACGGCCGCGCTTTCCTCGGTCGTGAGAATGTTGAGCACGCCGGAAGGTATGCCGGCGCGCACCGCCAGTTCGGCCGCTGCCAGGGCGGTGAGCGGCGTCAGTTCGGCCGGCTTGATGACGACCGTGCAGCCCGCCGCCAGCGCCGGGGCAACCTTGCGGGTGATCATGGCCAGCGGGAAGTTCCAGGGCGTGATGGCCACGCACACGCCGATGGGCTGCTTGAGCACCGTCAGGCGGCGGTTGTTGTCGAACTGGGGCAGCGTTTCGCCATTGACGCGCTTGGCTTCCTCGGCAAACCACTCGACAAAGCTGGCGCCGTAAGCCACTTCGCCTTTGGCTTCGGCAAACGGCTTGCCCTGCTCGGCGGTCATGATGCGGGCCAGGTCTTCCTGGTTGGCCATGAGCAACTGGTACCACTTCATCAAGATGGCGTGGCGCTCCTTGCCGGTCTTGCTGCGCCAGGCGGGCCATGCGGCGTTGGCGGCGGCAATGGCTGCCTCGGCATCGGCCGTGCCGAGGTTGGCCACGTCGGCCAGCTTCTGGCCGCTGGACGGGTCGTACACGTCAAACCGCGAACTGCCGGCCAGCCACTGGCCGTTGACCAGGGAGTCGGTTTTGAGCAGGCTCGGGTCGTTCAGCAACGAAAGAGGGGAAGTTTTCATGTCCATCAGGGTGTCTTTCTGAAAAGCTGGCTGCCGCAGGTGAACGGGCAGCCAAGGGTGAAACCAGCCCGCAAGCATACTGCGCAGCGCCGATTGCTGCAGCCGCGAACGCGTTGGCGCCATGGCACGCCGGGCAGCCTGTGCCCGCGGGCACAGCGGCGCATCGCCGATGCCCGCCAGCCAATTGCAATGTGAGCGCTGCAGCCTGCAAAGCCGCCTAAAATCTGTGGTTTGATGCCGTTTCACGCCACTTCCTGAGAGTTGACCCCACCCCATGAGCAAGCCCGACTTCACTGTTGCCGACATCCGCAAGACCTTTCTCGACTTCTTTGCCTCCAAAGGCCACACCGTGGTGCCGACCAGCTCGCTGGTGCCGGGCAACGACCCGACGCTGATGTTCACCAACTCGGGCATGGTCCAGTTCAAGGATGTGTTCCTGGGCAGCGACAAGCGCCCGTATGTGCGCGCCACGTCGGTGCAGGCTTGTTTGAGAGCCGGCGGCAAGCACAACGACCTGGAAAACGTCGGCTACACCGCCCGCCACCACACCTTCTTCGAAATGCTGGGAAACTGGAGCTTTGGCGACTATTTCAAGCGCGAGTCGCTCCATTGGGCCTGGGAGCTCTTGACCGAGGTGTACAAGCTGCCGGCCGACCGCCTGCTGGCCACGGTGTATGAGGAAGACGACGAGGCCTACGACATCTGGACCAAGGAAATCGGCCTGCCGCCCGAGCGCGTGATCCGCATCGGCGACAACAAGGGCGGGCGCTACAAGTCCGACAATTTCTGGATGATGGCCGACACCGGCCCCTGCGGCCCGTGCTCGGAAATCTTCTACGACCACGGCGACCATATTCCGGGCGGCCCGCCGGGCAGCCCGGATGAAGACGGCGACCGGTTCATCGAGATCTGGAACAACGTGTTCATGCAGTTCAACATGGCCGAGGACGGGTCGGTCACGCCGCTGCCGGCGCCTTGCGTGGACACCGGCATGGGGCTGGAGCGCCTGGCCGCCATCCTGCAGCATGTGCACAGCAACTACGAAATCGATATTTTCGATGCGCTGATCACGGCCGCTTCGCGCGAAACCGGTGAAAAAGACCTGGGCCACAAATCGCTGCGCGTGATTGCCGACCACATCCGCGCCACGTCTTTTCTGGTCTGCGACGGCGTGAATCCGTCGAACGAAGGGCGCGGCTATGTGCAGCGCCGCATCATCCGACGCGCGATTCGCCACGGCTACCTGCTGGGCAAGAAAACGCCGTTTTTCCATAAGCTGGTCGCCGACCTGGCCCGGTTGATGGGCGAAGCCTATCCGCGTCTGGCGGCGGACGAAAAGCGCATCACTGCCGTGCTCAAGGCCGAAGAAGAGCGCTTTTTCGAGACCCTGGAAACCGGCATGCAAATTCTCGATGCCGCGCTGGCCAACGGCGTGAAGGTGCTGCCCGGCGATGTGGCCTTCAAACTGCACGACACCTACGGCTTTCCGCTGGACTTGTCGGCCGACGTCTGCCGCGAACGCGGCCTGAGCGTCGACGAGGCCGGTTTTGCCGTGGCCATGGACCGGCAAAAGACCCAGGCCCGGGCCGCCGGCAAATTCAAGATGGACCGGGCGCTCGACTATTCGGGCGAAGGCCACCTGTTCACCGGCTACGAATTGCTGGAAGAGCCGGCCAAGGTCGTGGCGCTTTACGCCGACGGCGCGGCCGTGCAGCGTTTGCAGGCGGGACAAAGCGGCGTGGTGGTGCTGAACACCACCCCTTTTTATGCCGAAAGCGGAGGGCAAATCGGTGACCAGGGCCGCTTGACGGCAGGCGGCAACGCGTTTGCGGTCGAGGACACGCTCAAGATCAAGTCCGATGTGTTCGGCCACCACGGCATGCAGGAAGCCGGCAGCTTGAATGTGGGCGATGCGGTCATTGCCCAGGTCAACACCGCCGTGCGCGCCGCCACCGTGCGCAACCACAGCGCCACCCACCTGATGCACCTGGCTCTGCGGCTGGTGCTGGGCGATCATGTGCTGCAAAAAGGCAGCTTGGTGAACGCCGACCGCACCCGGTTCGACTTCACCCACCATGCGCCGGTCACCGACGCGCAAATCCGCGAGATTGAAGAGCGGGTGAATGCCGAGATACTGTCCAACGCCGCCACCGACGCCAGCGAGATGGACCTGGAATCGGCAAAGAAAACCGGCGCCATGATGCTGTTCGGCGAAAAATACGGCGACTCGGTGCGGGTGCTGAGCATTGGCTCGAGCAAGGAATTGTGCGGCGGCACGCATGTTGCCCGGACCGGCGACATCGGCCTGTTCAAGATCGTGTCGGAAAGCGGCGTGGCTGCGGGCATACGCCGCATCGAGGCTGTCACCGGCGAAAACGCGCTGGCTTATCTGCAGTCGCTGGAAGCCACCGTGCAGGCTGCCGCCGGCACGCTCAAGGCCAGCCCCGCCGAACTGACCAACCGCATTGCGCAGGTGCTGGACCAGGTCAGGTCGCTGGAAAAGGAGGTCGCTGCGCTCAAGGGCAAGCTGGCGTCGTCGCAGGGCGATGAACTAATGGGCCAGGCGGTGGATGTCAAGGGCCTGAAGGTGCTGGCCGCCCGGCTGGAGGGCGCCGACGCCAAGACGCTGCGCGAGACCATGGACAAGCTGAAAGACAAGCTGAAGTCCGCCGTCATCGTGTTGGCGGCGGTGGAGGGCGGCAAGGTGCAGATCGCCGCCGGCGTGACCCATGACGCCACTTCCCGGGTCAAGGCGGGCGAACTGGTCAACTTTGTGGCCCAGCAGGTGGGCGGCAAGGGTGGCGGCAAGGCCGACATGGCCATGGCGGGCGGCACCGACCCCTCGGGGCTGGATGCGGCTTTGCAGTCGGTGCAAGCCTGGGTTGCCGGGCGCGCCTGACCAATCCATCGGGCACAGTTTCTGTGCGGGATTTGCCCGCAGCCGGTTCAGCGCGGCAACGTGCCCATGCTGCGCTTTGCCACGCGTTCCGCAAAACCGGTCAGGAGCCGCGCGTCGGCGGCATGAAACCAGGTAATGGCGCCATTGCGCCGGCGCACCAGCAGGCGCGGTGACATGACCTGCTCCAGCCAGCGCCAGTGCACCAGCTTGAGTTGCGCCACTTCGCCGGCCTGCTCGCGCTTTGTCCACAGCCACGTCTGGGTCAGTACCTCGCCCTCCAGGCGAATGCGGCTGTTGAATATCCAGTAGCCTACCCAGACAATGCACGCCAGCGCGATTCCGTACACCGCCCAGGTAGCCGCAGGCCAGTTGGCCGTTCGCAGCGCCGGCAAGCTCCAGAGGCCAAAGCCCAGCAGGCCCAGCACCATGGCCGCGGCCAGCGCCCGGACCGCCGGCGGATAGGCAGCGCTTTCGAGCACCAGGGGCGCTTCGGAATCAGTGCCGGGGCGGCTGGCCTGTGGTGACTTGTTCATGGCTTGCTGTTGGCGCCTGGCGCATCGGGCACCGGCTCAGGCGCGGGCGGTGCGGGCTGATTCTGGTTACCGAACGGGTTTTCCATGTCGATGCCGCTGTTGCCCGGGCCTTGCAAGGTGGGAATCTCAAGGTTCACCTTGTCCACATCGACGACTTGTTCCTTGTCCAGGAACACCGTGACCGTCTGCGGAAAAAAGATCACGATCGCCACCAGCAGCAACTGCAGGCCCACCCACGGGATCGCGCCCAGGTAAATGTCGCGCGACTCGACTTTCTTGGGCAAGGCGCCGTTCTTGAACAGCGTGTCGGCAATGCCGCGCAAATAAAACAGCGCAAAGCCAAAGGGCGGGTGCATGAACGAGGTCTGCATGTTCACGCACAGCAGCACGCCGAACCAGACCAGGTCAATGCCCAGCTTGGCCGCAATCGGGCCGAGCAGCGGCAAGATAATGAAGGCGATTTCGAAGAAGTCGAGGAAGAACGCCAGGAAGAAGATGAACAGGTTGACGACGATCAGAAAGCCGATCTGGCCGCCCGGCAGCCCCGACAGCAAATGCTCGATCCATTTGCCGCCGTCAACGCCCTGGAACACCAGGGAAAACACCCGCGATCCGATCAGGATGAAGACCACCATGGCCGTCAGCCGCATGGTGCCCTGCATCGCGTCCCAGAGCATGGCCCAGCTGAGCCGGCGGTGAATGGCCGCCAGCAGCAGTGCGCCCACCGCGCCCATGGCGCCCGCCTCGGTCGGCGTGGCAATGGCATGGTCCATGAACGGCAGGCCACCCATGGAGCCGAGCACGGCAAAGATCAGGATGGCCGAGGGGATGATGCCGCGCAGGCACTTGCCCCACAGCGCCCAGCCTGTCAGGGTGCGCGCCGTTGGCGGCAGCCCGGGCACATAGGACGGACGAAAACGGCTGAGTATGAAGGTGTAGGCCGCAAAGATCAGCACCTGCAGGATAGACGGGCCCCAGGCGCCTTTGTACATGTCCCCCACCGAGCGGCCGAGCTGGTCGGCCATGACGATCAGCACCAGCGACGGCGGCACCAGCTGCGTGATCGTTCCCGAGGCCGCCAGCACGCCTGTGGAGTAGCGCATGTTGTAGCCGTAGCGCATCATCACCGGCAGCGAGATCATGGCCATGGCGATCACCTGGCCGGCCACCGTGCCGGTGATGGCGCCCAGGATGAAGCCGACGATGATGACCGAATAACCCAGGCCGCCGCGCACCGGGCCGAACAACTGGCCCATCGAGTCGAGCATGTCTTCGGCGAGGCCGCATTTCTCAAGAATGGCGCCCATCAGCGTGAAAAAGGGAATCGCCAGCAGGGTTTCGTTCGACAAAATGCCGAACACGTTGAGCGGCAGGTTGCCCATGAAGCTCGGGCTGAACCAGCCCATCTCGATGGCGAAAAAGCCGCTGAACAAGCCCAGCGCGGAGAGTGAGAATGCGACCGGAAAACCGATCAGCATGATGACGATCAGCCCGGCGAACATGACCGGGGCGAAATTTTCCATCTGCATTTTTTATCCTGGGAAGCGTTGCGTTGCGGTGCGGGGGTATGGCCAAGGCATGAAAGGCAGCGCTTTCACTGGACCGGCTTTTCATAGTGCGTGTCCATCTCGATGTCGCCGCGCAGGTGGGCAATGCGCTTGATGATTTCGGCTACCCCCTGCAGGAACATGGCGCCAAAGCCCAGCGGCATCAGCAGCGCGGCCGGCCAGCGGATCAGGCCGCCGATGTTGCCCGACATCTCGCCGGTTCGCAGCATGCCGGTGAAGAAGGGCCAGGTCAGCCAGGTCAGCAGGCCCATCACCGGCAGCAGAAAGAACACCAGGCCGAACAGGTCGACATACACCGGGCCGTTGCGGCTGAGCTTGCCGTAGATGATGTCCACCCGCACATGCTCGTTGAGCTTGAGCACGATGGGCGCGCCCAGCATCACGGTGGCCGCGAACAGGTACCACTGGATCTCGAGCCAGGAATTGGCGCTCATGTCCAGGCCGTAGCGTGAAATGGCGTTGCCGGCTGAGATCAGGGCGGCTGCCAGCACCGCCCAGGCAGCCAGTTTGCCGAACTGGGCGCTGACCCAGTCCATGCAGGTCGCAAATTTAAGAAGTACGGACACAGGGATTCTCCGAAATAGGAAAGGCAGGCAGTGAATGGGGCGCCAGTGTCCGGACAGGCGGCGTGCCCGGCGCGTACATCGCTCTGCGGGCATGACAAACAGGGAAGGCTGCAATATCGGGCACATTCATGTGCGCAGTTTAGAACACGGTGATTCGCTTGCGGATTGGAACAGTGACCGGAAAGACGAAAGCACCGATTTTTGCCACGGCCAAGCAGCGCCTTGCTATGCTTTGCCTTGCCTGTTTACTGCGTGCTGGAACGGCTTATTTTCTGGACAACTGCTGTGGCTACTGAACCTTTTTCTTCTTCATCTCCCCCGGCGGCAGTCAGCCCCAAGCTGATCGATTCGCCGACGATGCGCCGGGCAGGCCGTGAACTGCTCTCGCTCGGGCTGATGGATGCGCGCAACCACACGCTGCACCTGTTTGGCCAGTACCAAAATGCGCTGGAGTCGCTGAACTTCAAGGCGGCCCCGCAACCCGGCATCAACCCGCCGCTGTGGATGCTCGGCCATGCGGGCTGGTTCCAGGAGCGCTGGATTGGCCGAAACCTGCAGCGATCGCAGGGCAGCCGCTGCGAACCCGCCTTGAGCCGGCTCGCTTCCATCGAGCCCAACGCGGACCGCTGGTGGGACCCCGGCCAGGCCGCCCCTGAAGACCGGTGGGCGCTTGACCTGCCAGACATGAACCATTGCCGCGGCTATCTGCTCGAGACGCTGGAAAGCACGCTCGACCTGCTGGAAAAAGCCGAAGGCGATGACGATGGGCTCTATTTTTACCGCCTGGCGCTGTTTCATGAAGACCTGCAGGGTGAAGCCATGGTCTGGATGGCGCAGGCGCTGGGTTTGCCGCTGGACCGGCCGTTGCAAAACGCCTTCCGGCCTGCGCCGATGGCCTTGCGCGAGCCCTTGCTGATTCCCGCCACCACCTGGCAGATGGGCAGCGGTGCGGGTGCGGGCGCCGGCTTTTCGTTTGACAATGAACAGCGGGTGCATTCCGTCAGCGTGCCCGAATTCGAGATCGATGCGCAGGCCGTGACCTGGGCGCAGTACATCGAGTTTGTCGCCGATGGGGGCTATGACCGGGAGGACTTGTGGCACCCCGGCGGCTGGCAATGGCTGCAGGGCGCGGCGGCGCAGGGCGATGGACGGCGCGGCCCGCGCTATGTCGAACAGATCAGCATCGGCAGCGGCGCTGTCATACAGACCCGTTTTGGCCAGGCCACGAGAATGCAGGGCAACCAGCCCGCGCTGCACGCATGCTGGTGGGAGGCCGACGCCTGGTGCCGCTGGGCCGGGCGCCGGCTGCCCGCCGAGGTGGAATGGGAAGTGGCCGCCCGCACGGCAACGCAGCGGGGCTTTCGCTGGGGCGACGTCTGGGAATGGACCGGCACCACCTTCAGGCCCTATCCCGGTTTTGCGCCCGGTCCCCATCAGGCCTATTCGCAACCCTGCTTCGGCACCCACAAAGTGTTGCGCGGCGCGTCGTTCGCCACCCGTGCGCGGCTCAAGCACCCGTGCTTTCGCAGCTTTCATTTGCCGGAACGAGACGATGTTTTTTGCGGCTTCAGGTCCTGCGCGCCGTGATCCCGGCCATTGCCCATCGGCCGGCCGAATGTGCCTGGCGATGCGCTAAAGTGCTTGCCGGACCCCATGAACACTTTTTCCGACAGCGCCGCCACGGCCTTCACGCTCATTTTCTCGTACGACCCGCTGCTGGCCGGGATCGTCGCCCGGTCGTTGGCGGTCAGCGCGCTGGCCTGCCTGTTTGCCTGCAGCGCGGGGCTGCTGCTGGGCGCCTGGCTGGGCGTGGCGCATTTTCGGGGCCGGGGCCTGGTGCTGGCCCTGCTCAACACCGCCCTGGCCCTGCCGTCCGTGGTGGTCGGGCTGGTGGTGTATTTACTGCTGTCGCGCAGCGGGCCGCTGGGTTTTCTGGGCTGGCTGTTTTCGTTCAAGGCCATGGTGCTGGCGCAAACCATCCTGGTGCTGCCGGTGGTGACCGCGCTGGTGCGCCAGGCCATCGATGACGCCGAAAGCAGCCATGGCGAACAGTTCCGGTCGCTGGGCGCGGGCCGTTTCATGCGCAGTCTGCTGTTGCTGTGGGACGAGCGCTATGCCTTGCTGACCGTCCTGATCGCGGCCTTCGGGCGCGCCATTTCAGAAGTGGGCGCGGTGATGGTGGTGGGCGGCAACATCGAGGGTTTCACGCGCGTGATGACCACGTCGATCGCGCTGGAGACCAGCAAGGGGGATTTGCCGCTGGCGCTGGCGCTGGGCATGGTCTTGCTGGGCGTGGTGCTGATTCTCAATATGCTGATCGGCCTGGTGCGGCGCTGGCGCCAGTGGCTGGACCAGCCGCTGCCCGATTCGCGGGCCGAAGCCGTGCATGTCACCCCGCCGGTCGCGCCGGGCCATCTGCCATGACGCCGCTTTTCAACCTGCAGTCCGTGTCGGTGAATTTCGGACGCGTTCAGGCACTCAGCGCCTGCACCTTGCGCATCGCGGCCGGCGACAGGCTGGCGCTGGTCGGCTCCAACGGCAGCGGGAAAAGCACCATGCTGCGCACCCTGCACGGGCTGGTCAGGCCGACGGCGGGCAGCGTCGATTGCGAGCAGGCTGCGCGCCAGGCCATGGTGTTTCAGCGTCCCTACATGCTGCGCGCCAGCGTGCTGCACAACGTGGCGCTGGGCCTGTGGCTGCGCGGCACCGGCTGGAAAGCAGCCGGTGCGCAGGCCTTGGCGGCGCTGGAACGGGTGGGCCTGGCCGACCTGGCGGCGCGGCCGGCCAAGGCGCTGTCGGGCGGCCAGCAGCAGCGGGTCGCGCTGGCGCGGGCCTGGGCACTCAAGCCGCAGGTGCTGCTGCTGGACGAGCCCACGTCCAGCCTGGACCCGGCGGCCAAGCGCGAAGTCGAGCGCTTGATGGCTGAATTTGCCGATGCCGGCATGACGCTGATTTTCAGCAGCCACAATCTCGGCCAGGTCAAGCGCCTGGCCAGCCGGGTGGTGTACCTGGAACACGGCAGGCTGGTCGCCGACCTGGGCACGCAGGCTTTTTTCGGCGGGACTTTGCCGGCCGCCGCTGCCCATTTTTTAAAGGGAGAACTCGGATGAGCACTGGACGCCGGTTTTTCATGCTTTTCAAAGCCGCTGCGCTTTTGCAGGTTGCGCTTGCAGCCACTTTTTCGATGGCGCAGACCGCCAGCATCGTCATGGCGTCCACCACCTCCACCGAGCAGTCGGGTCTGTTTGGCTATCTGCTGCCCGAGTTCACAAAAGCCACCGGCATCGACGTGAAGGTCGTGGCGGTCGGCACCGGCCAGGCGATCGACATGGGCCGCCGGGGCGATGCCGATGTGCTGTTCGTGCACGATGAGTCGGCGGAAGAAAAGATCGTTGCCGAAGGCCATGCCCTCAGGCGCTACCGGGTCATGTACAACGACTTCGTGCTGGCCGGCCCGTCTGCAGACCCAGCAGCGGTGAAAGGCAGCGACATTGCCGAGGCATTGAAAAAAGTCGTTGCCGCCAAGGCCGGCTTCATTTCGCGCGGCGACAAGAGCGGCACCCATGCCGCCGAGCTGCGCTACTGGCAAGCTGCCGGTGTCGAGCCGAGCGCAGTGGCCGGCTACAAGGCCTGCGGCTGCGGCATGGGCCCGGCGCTGAACATGGCGGCCAGCCTGGGCGCCTATGTGCTGGCCGACCGCGGCAGTTGGCTGTCGTTCAAGAACCGCATCGGCATGGCGGTGCTGGTCGAAGGCGACAAGCGCCTGTTCAACCAGTACGGCGTGATGGTGGTCAACCCGGCCAGGCACCCGCATGTCAAAGTGCTGGAGGCGCAGAAATTTGTCGATTGGGTGACTTCGCCAGCGGGGCAGGGCGTGATTGCCCGCTACAGGATTAACGGCCAGCAGTTGTTTTTCCCCAATGCGGCGAAGTGAGTGGTGATGGCTGCCAGCGCCTGAGCCACCCCTTTTTTCTATCTACAATCGCGCCGTGTCCTTTCCTGCCTTTGCTCGCCCCGCCCTGCCTGTGTGGGTGCGCGTGGCCGCTTTCTTCAGCTTCCTGGCCATTCTGGCCGCCTTGGTGGCGCCGCTGTCCGTGCTGGCCCAGGAGGTTCGCAGCGGCCAGCTGAGCGGCATTTGCAGCCTGAATTCTCCTGAAAACGCCAGCATCAATGCCGGCAACGGCCCTGGTAATGGTGCGCCGCACGCCGGCGCGCATTGCGAGCTCTGCGCCTCGCCGGGCGGAGCCTGGTTGCCGATGGCGCTGGTTCCCGGCCTCTGGCTGGCCGGCCGGCCGCAGGCGGTGGCCCCTTTCCCGGTGGTTGCCGGTGCGGCCGTTGCCGGCTTGCCTTTCAGCCGCGGTCCGCCCGCCCTTTGAACTGAACTGCCTCTAGTCAAGAGGCCAAGCTTGCGCGCTGCCCGACGGGTTCGTGCGCCTTTTCCAGTTTCTTTCGATTGTCAAATTTCATGAATATGCTTTTCACGGGTAAAACCGTCGCTGCCTGCGCATTTGGCGTGCTGGCCTTTCCAGCCCTTTCCCATGTCTCGCTGGAAAACAGAAGCGCACTGGCTGGCAGCAGCTACAAGGCCGTGTTCCAGGTGGGCCACGGGTGCGACGGTTCGGCCACCACTGGCCTGTCAATTCGCATTCCTACCGGTTTTATCGATGCGCGGCCTTATCAGAAAGCGGGATGGACTTTATCCGTTCAACGCGAGAAACTTGCCGCGGCGGGTGAAATCCATGGCAAGCCGGTGGCCGACGCGGTGAACGTGGTCAGCTGGACCGCCAACAGTCTGGAATCTGCGCAGGCAGACGCGCATCTTGACGAATTCATGCTGCGCGGCAAGTTGCCCGATACGGGCGGGCCCCTCTGGTTCAAGGTGCTGCAGACCTGCGAAAAAGGCAGCAAGGACTGGAACGAGATTCCTGCTGCCGGCATTTCGCAGAAATCATTGAAACTGCCCGCGGTTCTGCTCGAAGTCACAGCCGCCGAAGGGGTGGCCGCCCCCCAGCCCGCCAAGGGGCCGGCGCCCGGCGCCCACCAGCACTGAGTACTTAACCCTTGCGTCAGCCTTTGGGCTGCTGAATTGATCTTGAAATTTGATTGGATGTCACCGTGAAACTTAAATTATTGACCGCAGCGCTGCTGCTTTCCTCCACAGCCCTGTATGCACACACTGCCCAGACGGTTGACGTAAGCCGGGCCTGGGTGCGGGCCACCGTGCCGGGCCAGCAGGCCACCGGGGCCTACATGCACATCACGTCCAAAAACGGCGCCAGGCTGGTGGGCGTGTCGTCGCCCGCGGCCGGCATCATGGAAGTGCATCAGATGAAGATGGAAGGCGATGTCATGAAAATGCGCGCCGCGCCGGTGCTGGACCTGCCTGCGGGCCAGACCGTGCAGCTCAAGCCCGGCGGCTACCACGTCATGATGATGGACCTGAAGCAGGCCCTCGAAAAAGGCAGCAGCGTGCCCATGACGCTGCACCTGCAAGATGCGAAAGGGCTGGAAAGCACGCTGGTGCTCAGCGTGCCGGTGCGTACGCTGGCCCCTTCGGGCGGCGCCGCGAGCCCGGCTGACTCCAGGGCTGTGCATGGCGCGCACACCCATTAGGATCAATCCGCATATCGGGCATTCCAGCGCCTAGCCTGCCCGCTGCGCAACAACATACAGAGCGGTCTTGATGCCCGCCACCGTCAGCAGCAGCGAGCCGCCCACATGCAGCAGGGCCATGCCCGCCGCCAGGCCATAGCGGGCCTGCATCAGGGCGTTGACGATTTCTGCAGAAAAGGTGGAAAAGGTCGTCAGCCCGCCCAGGAAGCCGGTGACCAGCAGCAGCCGCCAGACCGGGTCGATCTGCGGCATGGACTGCAGCCCCGCGATCGCCACGCCGACCAGGTAGCCGCCCAGCAGGTTGGCCGCCAGCGTGCCCCAGGGCAGCAGGCTGCCGGGCGCCGACAGCCACAGGCCCAGCCCCCAGCGTGACAGCGCGCCCACCGAGGCGCCGATGCAAATGGCCAGAACCGGTCCCATCGGAGCCTTACTTTTCCTGGCCCATCATCAGATCGGGCAGGACCGTGACAATCTGCGGGAACACCGTGATCAGCACGATGCACACCACCATGCAGATGAAAAAGGGAATGGCGGCGCGGGCGATCACGTTGCTGTCCTTGCCGGTCATGTTCTGCAGCACGAACAAATTGAACCCCACCGGCGGCGTGACCTCGGCAATCTCGACCAGCAGCACAATGAAAATGCCGAACCAGATCAAATCGAACCCGGCCTTCTGGACCATGGGCATGACCACCGCGCTGGTCAGCACGATCATCGAGATGCCGTCCAGCGCCGTGCCCAGCACCAGGTACACCACCACCAGCGCGCCTATCAGCGCATAGGGCGACAGCTGCATCGCATCGACCCATTCGGCCAGCTCGCGCGGAATGCCGGTGAAGGCCATGGTCTTGGTCAGGAAGGCCGCGCCGGCCAGGATGAACATGATCATGCAGCTGGTGCGGGTCGCGCCCATCAGGCCTTCGGTGAAGTTGCTCCAGGTCAGGCAGCGTCCTCTGGCGGCAATGGCCAGCGAGCCGAGCACGCCGAAAGCCGCGCATTCGGTGGCCGTGGCCCAGCCGGCCACCAGCACCCAGATGATGAAGACAATCAGTAGCCCGCACGGAATCAGGTTGCCCGACAGGCGGATTTTTTCCCGGAAGCTGGTGGGCGGGTCGGCCGGCGGCACCTGGTCGGGATGGCGCAGGCTCCACCAGGCGATGTAGCCGGAAAACAGCAGCATTAGCAAAAAACCGGGCAGGAAACCGGCCAGGAAGATGCGGATGATCGATGCATCGGCCGCCACGGCGTACACCACCATGGTGATCGACGGCGGAATCAAAATACCGAGCGTGCCGGCCGATGCAAGCGAGCCGATGGCCAGCTGTTCGTTGTAGCCGCGCCGCTTCAGTTCGGGCAGCGCGACCTTGGCAATGGTGGCGCAGGTGGCCGCCGACGAGCCCGACACCGAGCCGAACACGCCGCAGCCAATGACGGTGGTGT
>JAQGMZ010000203.1 GCA_028292045.1 Polaromonas sp.
ACGAAGGCGTTCGGCGCGGCTACAACCATCCCGACAACACCTTGCGCGCCAGCGTGGTGGCCGACCCGCAGTTCGACCGCAAGAACACCAAGGACAACACGCCGGCGGTGATCTTCACCGAGATCGTTCCCGGCGGCACGCTCGAAATCACCGTTGCGGCCAAGGGCGGCGGCAGCGAGAACAAATCGAAAATGGCCATGCTCAACCCCGGCGACTCGGTGGTGGACTGGGTGCTGAAAACCGTGCCTACCATGGGCGCCGGCTGGTGCCCGCCCGGCATGCTGGGCATCGGCATTGGCGGCACCGCCGAAAAAGCCGTGCTGATGGCCAAGGAAAGCCTGATGGACGACCTGGACATGTACGAGTTGCAGGCCAAGTCGGCCAGCGGCGCGGCCTTGACCAAGGTGGAAGCGCTGCGCCTGGAGCTGTTCGAGAAGGTCAACGCCCTGGGCATTGGCGCGCAGGGCCTCGGCGGGCTGACCACCGTGCTCGACGTGAAAATCAAGCTGTACCCGACGCATGCGGCCAGCAAGCCGGTGGCCATGATCCCGAACTGCGCCGCCACGCGCCACGCGCATTTCGTGATGGACGGCAGCGGGCCCGTCTACCTGACGCCGCCGTCGCTCGACACCTGGCCCGACGTGAACTGGACGCCCGACTATGTCAAGAGCAAGAAGGTTGATCTGAACACGCTGACCCGTGAAGAAGTTGCCAGCTGGACGCCGGGCCAGACCCTGCTGCTGAACGGCAGGATGCTGACCGGCCGCGATGCCGCGCACAAGCGCATCCAGGACATGCTGGCCCGGGGCGAAAAGCTGCCGGTCGACTTCACCAACCGGGTGATCTATTACGTCGGCCCGGTCGATCCGGTGCAGGGCGAAGCGGTCGGCCCCGCCGGCCCGACCACGGCCACGCGCATGGACGGCTTCACCGAAATGATGCTGGCGCAGACCGGCCTGATCTCGATGGTCGGCAAGGCCGAGCGCGGCCCGGTGGCGATCGAGGCCATTAAAAAGCACAAGAGCGCCTACCTGATGGCCGTGGGCGGCGCGGCCTACCTGGTCAGCAAGGCCATCAAGCATGCCAGGGTGGTGGGTTTTGCCGACCTGGGCATGGAAGCGATCTACGAATTCGACGTGGTGGACATGCCGGTGACGGTGGCGGTCGATTCGGGCGGCACCAGCGCCCACATCACCGGCCCGGCCGAGTGGCAGGGGCGCATTGCCTCGGGCGAGTTCAAGAACATCGCCGTCACCAACGCCTGAGCATTGCGCTGCCTGAGCCGCCGTTGATGGACCGCGCCATCGGGGTGTTCGACAGCGGCATTGGCGGCCTGAGCGTCTTGCGGGCGTTGCGGGTCGAACTGCCGCACCAGCACTTTGTGTACATCGCCGACAGCGGCCACGCGCCCTACGGCGAGCGCGATACCGCGCATGTCCTGGCCCGCTCACGCGCCATCGTGCAGCATCTGGCCGGCCAGAACGTCAAGGCGCTGGTCATGGCCTGCAACACCGCCACGGCGGCAGCCATTCCCCTGTTGCGCCTGGCGCATCCGGGGCTGGCGCTGATCGGTGTCGAACCGGGACTAAAACCGGCCGTGGCGCTCAGCAAGACCGGCCGCATTGCGGTCATGGCCACGCGCAGCACGCTTTCCAGCGACCGGTTCGCCGCCTTGCTGGCGTCGCAAGCCGGGCAGGCCGCGTTTGTCCTGCAGCCATGCGACGGGCTGGCCGGCGCCATCGAGCGCGGCGCTGAAACCGGAAATACGGCGGAAACCATGGCCCTGTGCGCACGATTCATCAGCGAGATGGGCAGGTTCGGCACGAAACAAGGCGAGATTGACACGCTGGTGCTGGGCTGCACCCACTACCCGTTTGCCAGCCCGGCCTTGCGCGCCCTGCTGGGCCCGGATGTTCAGTTGCTGGACAACGGCGAAGCGGTAGCCCGCCAGACGCGGCGGCTAGTGCTGGCCGGCGTGGAAGCGCCAGCCAGCACGGCTGCCGGACAGGTCAGCCTGTACACCACCGGCCCGCCGCACACCTTGCAGGCTGCCGCGCGGCGCTGGCTGGGGCTGGCGGGTCCTGTTGAAGTGTTGTCAATTTGATAGCGGACCGGGCACAGACTGCTTGCGCAACAACCACCGGCTGGGCCTCAGAAGGCAAGCGGTGCTGGCGCGCTTTCAGCCTGATTTCAATCAAGGCCTGGTTGCATTTGCGGCTTGCTCTGCGCCTGCAGGCTCTTTCCAGCCGCCGCCCAGCGTTTTATACAGCGTGACCTGGCTTTGCAGCTGGGCCAGCCGGGTTTGCACCACGGCTTGTTGCGCGCTGAACAGCGAACGCTGCGCGTCCAGCAGGTCCAGGTAGCTGGCAATGCCGTTCTGGTAGCGCAAGTCCGACAGCCTGAAGCGCACTGCCTCGGCATTGGCCTGGCGCTGCTGCGACTGCAGCTGGTCGGCCAGCGTCGAGCGGTTGGCCAGCGCATCGGCCACTTCGCGGAAGGCGGTCTGGATGGACTTTTCGTACTGGGCCACGGCGATGTCGCGCCCTGCCCGCGCGGAGTCAAGCCCGGCCGCGTTGCGCCCTGAATCAAAGATGGGCAGCAGCAGTTGCGGTGCCAGGGTCCAGCCCCATGAACCGCTCTGCAGCAGCCCGGACAGGTGGCCGCTGGCGCTTCCCGCAGTGGCGGTCAACGCAATTCTTGGAAAGAATGCCGCACGCGCCGCGCCGATGTTGGCGTTGGACGCCAGCAACAGCTGCTCGGCCTGTCGGATATCCGGCCGGTTGGCGAGGAGCTCGGACGGCAGGCCGGCCGGCACCTCGGCCATGAGCCGGGCCCGGGCCAGCGGCTCGGTCTGGCTGGCCGATGTGGGCAATTCGGCCGTCAGCGGCTGGCCCACCAGCAGGGTCAGCGCATTTTCATCAAGGGCGCGCTGGCGCTGCTGCTGCGCATAGGCGACTTGCGCAGCCTCGAGCAGCGATTCAGCCTGGCGAAAGTCCAGCTCGGAGGTCACGCCGCTGTCAAACCGCAGCCGGCTCAGCTTGACGGATTCCCGTCGCGTGGCCAGCGTCTGGCGGGTGATGTCCAGGAGTTCCTCGTCTGCCAGCAGGCTCAGGTAGGTGTTGGCCACGGCCGAAATCAGGCTGATCTGGGCCGACTTTCGGCCTTCTTCGGTCGCCAGGTACTGCCCGAGCGCGGCCTCCTTCAGGCTGCTGACACGGCCGAAAAAGTCCAGTTCATACGACGTCACGGCCAGGCCCGCGCTGTACAGGCTGGTGATGCCGCCGCTGGCGCCGGGCGTGCGCGAACCGGCCAAGGCGCCGCTGACGGTGGGCAGCTGGTCGGCCCGCCGGATCTGGTATTGCGCCCGGGCCTGCTCGATGCTGAGCACGGCCACCCGCAGGTCGCGGTTGTTGTCCAGCGACATCCCGATCAGGCGCTTGAGCCGGGTATCGGCAAAAAAATCCTGCCAGTCGATGCCGGCAGCCGGCAGGCCATTGGCGGGCAATGCAGCAGCGGTCTGCAGCGAATCACCATAGGCCGGAAAGCTGGCGGCGACGGGCGCGGCGGGACGCTCATAGGCGGGAATCATCGAGCAGCCGGCCAGCAGCACCGCGGCGCTTGCGGCCAGAAGTTGCGGGAATCGGGTATCAAACATGGGCTGTCTTTCCTTCGGGTCCGTCGATGCCTGCCGCCTTGGCATGCGCAGAATAGATTTTTTGCTGCCGGGCGCTGCCTTTGAAAAGGCCGCGCACCACCACAAAGAAGATCGGCACAAAAATCACGGCCAGCGCGGTGCCGGTGATCATTCCGCCAATCACGCCGGTGCCAATGGCCCGCTGGCTGGCCGAGCTAGCGCCTGAGGCAATGGCCAGCGGCAGCACGCCCAGCATGAAGGCCAGCGACGTCATGACGATGGGCCTGAAACGCAGGTGCGCGGCCATCAGCGCCGACTCGATCACGCCCTTGCCCTGGGCCTGCAGGTCCTTGGCAAACTCGATGATCAGGATCGCGTTCTTCGCGGACAGGCCGATGATGGTGATCAGCCCCACCTGGAAATACACGTCGTTGGCATAGCCGCGAAGCAAGGTGGCCAGCAGCACGCCCACCACGCCCAGCGGCACGACCAGGATCACGGAAAGCGGTATCGACCAGCTTTCATACAACGCCGCCAGACACAAAAACACCGCCAAAATCGCAAAGCCGTACAGGATCATGGCCTGCGAACCGGCGAGTTTTTCCTCTCGGGACTGTCCGCTCCACTCGTATCCAAAGCCCTGCGGCAACTGGGCGGCGAATTTTTCCATTTCCGCCATGGCCGCGCCGGTGCTGTAGCCGGGCGCTGCGCCCCCGCTGATGCGCATGGCGGGGTAGCCGTTGTAGCGCACCGTCTGCATCGCGCCCATGACCCAGCGCGTGGTGGCAAAGGCCGACAGCGGCACCGACTCGCCCTTGCTGTTGCTGGCGTTGATTTTGAGCAGATCGTCAGGCTGCATGCGCGACGGCGCATCGGCCTGCACCACAACCCGCTGCAGGCGGCCCTGGTTCGGAAAGTCGTTGACGTAGCTTGAACCCAACGACGTTGACAAGGCCGCATTGATGGCATCAAAGCTCACGCCCAGCGCGTTGGCCTTGTCGCGGTCGATATCGACCTGCAGCTGGGGCGCGTCCTCTAAACCATCAGGCCGGACCTGAGCCAGCAGCGGGCTTTTCGCCGTCATGCCCAGCAGCTGATTTCTGGCCGCCAGCAGCGCCTCGGGGCCCGCGCCTGACCGGTCCTGCAGGCGAAAGGTAAATCCGCTGGCCGAACCGAGTTCGGGAATCGGCGGTGGGCTCAGCGGAAACACAAACGCGTCGCGAATGCCCGACAGGGCGCCAAATGCCCGCCCGACCAGGGCTTCGGCCTGCTGGCTGGCGTCTTTGCGTTCAGACCAGTCTTTCAGGGTCACGAAAGCCAGGCCCGCATTCTGGCCCTGGCCCGAGAAACTGAACCCCAGCACGCCCACCATGCTTTGCACTTCGGGCTGCTTGAGCATGAAGCCTTCGACCTGCTCCATCACGGCGCGGGTGCGCTCGACAGTGGCGCCCGGCGGCAGCTGGACGTTGACCAGCAGCGTGCCCTGGTCTTCCGACGGCAGGAACGAGGTGGGCAGGCGGGTGTAGACCAGCGCCACCACGGCGATGATGGCCGCGTAGATGACCAGGTAGCGGCCGGCGCGCTTGAGCAGGCGCGCCACCAGGCTTTCATAGCCCTTGGCGGTGCGCGAGAAGCCCCGGTTGAACCAGCCGAAAAACCCGGTCTTGGCATGGTGATGGCCGGCTTCCACCGGTTTGAGCAGCGTGGCGCACAAGGCAGGCGTCAGCGACAGCGCCAGGAAGGCGGAAAATCCGATCGACGCCACCATGACGGCGGAAAACTGGCGGTAGATGTTGCCCACCGAGCCGGCAAAGAACGCCAGCGGCACGAACACCGAGATCAGCACCACCGTGACGCCGATGATGGCGCCCGATATCTGGCTCATGGCCTTGCGCGTGGCCTCCAGCGGCGGCAAGCCTTCCTCGCTCATGATGCGCTCGACGTTTTCCACCACCACGATCGCGTCGTCGACCAGGATGCCGATGGCCAGCACCATGCCGAACATGGTCAGCACGTTGATGGAATAACCGAAGGCGGCCATGGTGGCGAAGGTGCCCAGGAGCGCCACCGGCACCACGATGGTGGGAATGAGCGTGTAGCGGAAGTTCTGCAGGAACAGGTACATCACCAGGAACACCAGGATGATGGCCTCGACCAAAGTCTTGACCACTTCCTCGATCGAGATCTTGACGAAGAGCGAGGTGTCGTACGGGATTTCATACTTCACGCCCTGCGGGAAGAACTTCGACAGCTCGGCCATCTTGGCTTTCACCAGTTCGGCCGTCTGCAGCGCGTTGGCGGTCGGCGAAAGCTGCACGCCGATGGCGGCGGTCGGCTTGCCGTCCAGGCGCGCGGCGGTGCCGTAGGCCTGGCCGCCGATCTCGATGCGGGCCACGTCCGACAGGCGCACGATCGAGCCGTCGGGGTTGGCGCGCAGCACGATGGCGCCGAACTCCTCGGGTGAAGTCAGCTGGCCGCTGACGACCACCTGAGCGGAAATCTGCTGCTGGCCCGGGCTGGGCAGATCGCCCAGCG
>JAQGMZ010000239.1 GCA_028292045.1 Polaromonas sp.
ACCGCGCCAACCTGCGCCGCATCATCGTGACGCAGGGCGACACCGAGCCGGCCTCGGTCGAGCAGCAGCGCCACCTCGGCCTGACCGCGCCCAGCATGTACGACCTGCGCAACCTGTTCCAGATCAATGTCGAGGAAGGCCGCCACCTGTGGGCCATGGTCTACCTGCTGCACAAGCATTTCGGCCGTGACGGCCGCGATGAAGCCGAGGGCTTGCTGGAGCGCCGCAGCGGCGACGAAAACAATCCCCGCATCCTGGGCGCGTTCAACGAGAAAACGCCCGACTGGCTGAGCTTTTTCATGTTTACCTATTTCACAGACCGCGACGGCAAGTTCCAGCTAGCCGCCTTGGCTGAAAGTGCGTTCGATCCGCTGGCGCGCACAACCAAGTTCATGCTGACCGAGGAAGCGCACCACATGTTCGTGGGTGAAAGCGGTATTTCCCGCGTGATCCAGCGCACCGCGCAAAAGATGAACGAGCTCAAGACCGACGATGTGGGCAGGCTGCGCGCTGCAGGCGTGATCGACCTGCCGACGATTCAGCGCTACATCAACTTTCACTACAGCGTCACCATTGACCTGTTCGGCGCCGACGAATCGAGCAATGCCGCCACCTTCTACAGCTCGGGCCTGAAGGGCCGCTACGAAGAAGGCAAGCGCGTCGACGACCATGTGCTCAAGGGCCGGACCTACCAGGTCATCGAGGTCAAGGACGGCCAACTGGTTGAGAAAGAAGTGCCGATGCTCAACGCGCTCAATGAAGTGCTGCGCGATGACTACATCAAGGATTCGGTCTCGGGCGTTGAGCGCTGGAACAAGGTGCTGGACAAGGCCGGCATCGCGGTGCGTCTAAAGGTACCGCACAAGGCGTTTCACCGCAACATTGGCTCGCTGTCCAAGGTGAAGGTTTCACCCGACGGCCGTGTGGTGTCGGATGCCGAATGGAACGCTTGCGTCGCCAAGTGGCTGCCCAGCAGCGAAGACCGCGCCTATGTCGCCAGCCTGATGGGCCGCGTCATTGAGCCGGGCAAGTTTGCCAACTGGATCGCGCCGCCGGTCATGGGCATCAACCGCCAGCCGGTGGATTTTGAGTACGTGCGGTTTAACTGACCTTTTGCACCGCAAGCAGATGACTCAAGGGGCCCCATGGCCCCTTGAGTCCATATGACAACCCCTTTTTTGGAGAGTGCCGTGGAGATGACCGACATACATGTGATCAAGCAGCACCTGATCGACCCGGAAATCTGCATCCGCTGCAACACCTGCGAAGCGACTTGCCCGGTTCAGGCCATCACGCACGATTCGATGAACTACGTGGTCGACGCCGACAAGTGCAATTTCTGCATGGCCTGCATTTCCCCGTGCCCGACCGGCTCGATCGACAACTGGCGCACCATGCCGCGCGTGAAGGCCTACAGCCTGGAGGCCCAACTGGGCTGGGATGAGTTGCCGGCTGAACTCACACCCGAGGAATTCGCCGCCGAAGGCGTGTCTGCCGGCGCATTGCCTGACATCGAGCCGGTTGCACCCATGCTGCCCGCAGCTGTCGATGGCCAAACGATCTTTAACAGCGCCCAGTACGGCGCGACCCTTCCGCCCTGGTCGGCCGCCCACGGCTACACCAACCTGTACGGCCCGAAGGCAGCCGAAAAATTCATCATTGCCACCGTCACCGGCAACGTGCGAGTAACTGAGATCGGTGCGCAAGCCGGCAGCGACTACGACACGCACCACATCGTGCTCGATTTCGGCAAAATGCCGTTTCCGGTGCTCGAGGGCCAGTCTATCGGCATCATCCCCCCGGGCGTGGACGCCAGCGGCCGGCCGCACCATGCGCGCCAGTATTCGATCGCCAGCCCGCGCAACGGCGAGCGGCCCGGCTACAACAACGTGTCGCTCACCATCAAGCGGGTGCTCGAAGATCACCATGGCAACCCGGTGCGCGGGGCCGCATCCAACTTCATGTGCGATCTGCAGGTCGGCGACACGGTCGAGGTGATCGGCCCGTTCGGCGCCAGCTTCATGATGCCCAACCACCCGCGCTCGAACATCGTGATGATTTGCACCGGCACCGGCAGCGCGCCGATGCGGGCCATGACCGAATGGCGGCGCCGACTGCGCAAGTCGGGCAAGTTCGAAGGCGGCAAGCTGATGCTGTTCTTTGGAGCGCGCACACAGGAGGAACTGCCCTACTTCGGTCCGTTGCAGACCTTGCCCAAAGACTTCATCGACATCAACTTTGCGTTCTCTCGCACATTGGGGGCGCCCAAGCGCTACGTGCAGGACGTCATGCGCGAGCGCGCCGCCGACCTGGCGCTGCTGCTGCAGGACCCGAACACTTGCATTTACGTCTGCGGCCTCAAAAGCATGGAGGAAGGCGTGGTGCTGGCGCTGCGCGATGTGGCCATGCAGGCTGGGATCGACTGGGATACGGTGGGGACGGCGCTGAAAAAAGAAGGTCGCTTGCAATTGGAGACTTATTGATGAATGAACTGCAGACCTTGCGCGTTTCGCGCCGCGACGTAGGCGTCGCGCAGGTGACGATGTCGCGCCCGGCCGTGTTCAATGCCTTTGACGAGCTCATGATTGGCGAGATGGATGCTGTGTTTGCTCAACTCAGTGGGGACTTAACCGTGCGCGTGATCGTTCTGGCTGGAGAAGGCAAGCACTTCAGCGCCGGCGCAGACCTGCAGTGGATGCAGCGCGCCAGCAACGCGTCACGCGAATGGAACCTGGAAGATGCCCGCCGTTTCGCCGCCATGCTGTGGCGCATCGAGTCCTGTCCCAAACCGACAGTGGCGCGGGTTCAGGGGGCAGCGTTGGGCGGGGGTGTCGGTCTGGCCTGCGCCTGCGACATCGCGGTCGCCGCCGACAACGCCAACTTTTCGGTTAGCGAAGCAAAATTTGGCATTCTGCCAGCGGTCATCGGCCCTTATTTAACCAATGCGGTCGGCACACGCCAGGCTAGGCGGTTAGCGCTGACAACCACGCGTATTGCCGCTGCCGAGGCACTGAGCATCGGCCTAGTGCAGCAGGTGGTGGCTCTGGATCAGCTTGATGCCGCGATCGACGCCACGGTGAAGGATCTGCTGATCGGCGGCCCGACTGCGCAGGCTGAGATCAAGGCGCTGTACGCCCAGTTCAACGTGGGAGGCATCACGCCCGAGGCGCGAGAGCTGACGGCGCAAACCATCAGCCGCGTGCGCGGCACCGACGAAGCGCGCGAGGGATTTGCTGCTTTTCTGGGTAAACGCCCTGCGAACTGGTTTGGCCAATGAGCGAGAACTCTTTGAATGGCACGCTGGTGCTTGTTATCGGCGCAGGCATCATGGGGGCGGGCATTGCGCAGGTTGCAGCCCAGGCGGGTCATGCCGTCATGCTGTACGACATGCGTGAAGGCGTTGCAATCCAGAGCAAGGCCAAACTGGCACAAAGTCTGGAAACGCTGGTGGCTAAAGGCAAGCTGACGCTTGAGACCGTGGCGCAGACGCTCTCGCGCATTGTGCCGATCCAGGCGCTCGAAGAAGCCGCTGCAGCTGCATTGGTGGTCGAAGCCATCGTCGAAAAGCTCGATGCCAAGCGGGCGCTTTTCCAGCAGCTCGAAGCCATCATTCCTCCCGATTGCGTGCTGGCGACCAACACCTCGTCGATTTCGGTCACGGCCATTGCCAACGGGCTGCAGCATCCAAATCGTCTGGTGGGCATGCACTTCTTCAACCCCGTGCCGCTCATGAAGCTGGTCGAGGTGGTGTCCGGCCTGCAGACCAGCCCAAGGGTAGCCACCGCGATTGTTGAGTTGTCCAAGGCCTGGGGCAAGGTGCCGGTGCATGCGCGCTCGACGCCGGGCTTTATCGTCAACCGCATTGCCCGTCCTTACTATGCCGAAACGCTGGCCCTGCTGCAGGAGCTTGCGGCCACGCCCGCTGTGCTCGACGCCTGCCTACGCGGCGCCGGGTTTCGCATGGGGCCGTGCGAACTGATGGATCTGATTGGCCATGACACCAACTTTTCGGTCACCAATGCGGTGTACGGGGCCAATTTTTACGATAAGCGCTTTGCCCCTTCACTGGTGCAGCGAGAACTGGTCGATGGTGGTTTGCTCGGGCGCAAATCAGGCCGTGGTTTTTATGATCACACCGAGGTGGCCGTCAAACCCGAAAGCACCGCTTTCATGTCGATTCCGCTGCCGGACGCGCAAGCGTTGTGCGTGCACGGCGCAGGCCTGGTGGCCGAACGTCTGAGCAGCGCGCTTTTGCAAGCGGGACGCGTTTATACGTGCGATGAAAACAGCGACTGGGTCGGCTTGGCCATAGACGGCGCGCAGTTGCGATTGACCGACGGGCGCCCTGCCTCGCAGCTGGGCGCTGACGTAGCGGTGTTTGACTGGCCATTGTCTGACAGCGCTGGCGCTGCGCTGGCCTGGTCCGCGTCTTCACGGGCTTCTCCACACTGGCCTGCCCAAGCCGAGACGTGGTTGCAGGCGTTGGGTTTCACCCCAAAGCGCATGGCCGATGCGCCTGCGCTGGTAGTGGCCCGCACCCTGGCGATGCTAATCAACGAAGCGGCCGATGCGGTGCAGCAAGGGGTTTGCACGCCGCAAGGGGCTGACGCAGCAATGAAACTGGGCGTTAACTATCCGGCCGGACCGATTGAGTGGCTGGCGCAATGCAAAACCAGTGTCGTGATCGGCTGGCTGGACGCGCTGGACGCGTACTACCGCGGTGAGCGCTACCG
>JAQGMZ010000246.1 GCA_028292045.1 Polaromonas sp.
ACAGAGCGCGCTCGAATTTGATGAGGACGTAGCACGCGCTCCTGCCCGATGCGCTGACGCTCAGGTAGCTGGTCCGGTCATCATCCGGGCCGGTGATCTGGTCGCGCATCCGGGCATCGTCAAAAAATCGGCTGGGCTTGGCGTATTCGGTGAAGTCGGGCAGCGCCATGAACACGTTGGCTTTCACGTCGTAGCAGTAGCGGTCAGCCCATATATACCCGCCGACTTCCAGCGCCGCGCCGTGCAGCTTGGAATTGAAGTGGTCGGTGCGCGCAGCAACCTCTGCGATTTCATCGGTCGGCACGCCGTTGGGCAGGCCGTCGTCGCCCAGGAACCGTCCGAACGTCCTGAGCTTTACAGCCCCCAGCGTGATGGTTTCCTTCTTCGTCAGGGTGTAGCCCTCGCCCTCGATCTCCACCACATCCAGGTATTCTATGAAGTGCAGCGGCAAGAAGGTGCTGAAGTTCGCCGGCGAGAGGGCTGGCAGGGCTTCGCTGCTGTCGTGCAGGCCGTAGTAGATGTAGGCCTTCCTGCCGTCGGCACTCGGGAAAATGCCGTCGATGTAGCCGTGCGGCCCCAGGTCGCCCGTGACGACGTGGTTCTGCACGACGCCATCAGGTGAAGCAAAGGAGAGCGTGTAGCCCCGGCTGATCGAGGCAGTGAAGCCGCCGTCGCGCAGTTCAGGCGTGTTCAGGGCCGGGTACGTGAGTTGCGAGGTTTCAAGCCGGCTGGTTTCCCGCAGCGCGAAGGCCGCGCCGTTCGGGGCCACGGCCACCCGCTCCAGCGCGTGCCAGCGCCGGCAGGCCATGGTGCATTCGATGTCGTTGGTGATGAGGACGTGCGCGTTGGTCCGGTCGAGGTAGGTAAAGCCGCCGTTGCCGGTGGGTACACGCGGCATGTCGTAGATCACCGTTTTGCTGCGCGAGTAGGGCTGCGCGCCGAGGTCGATTGCCCCATAGGGGGTATCTGCGCTGTCCGCGCTGCTTGCGCGGCGTAGCCTGCGCAGCCGAACCTTGCTTAGCCCCGGCTCTGCCCGAGTCCCCCTTTCTGTCCTGCCTAGTAAAACGTCGTCGCCGAACGGGTCGATACCGAGCGCTTCGCTGCGGTTGAAGTAATGCTCAGTAGTTTCGGTGTCTAGCGTTGCAAGGCACGGCGCTGTGCCACTGACGACGCATGGGATGGCTTCACTTGTGCTGGTCGCCCAGTCGTAGGTGTTGGTGGTAACGCCAACACTTTCAGCGTCGGTGTGAGGGTTTGTGTCTGTGCGCGTCCAGCCCAGGTATGGGCCTGGCAGCACGAGTTGCTCCCGGATCACGCCGTCGGTGAAGAAGTCAAAGCGCTGCGTAACGCCGATGTCCGTACCGACGCGCAGGTAAATCCCGCCGGTGCCTGGGAATGTTGGTATCTCATTGATCCCGGCGCCTACCCGCTCTGTATCCGCCGTGCCCCGGCTGCGCCGAATCCAGTGCTTCGCAAAAGGCGTCGTGGCAAACCGTGTCTTGCTGAGAAATCCGGGCCGGTCGCGCACGTCGTCGTGGACCGTCTCGGGGAAGGTGCCGATCAGCAGCTTGGCGCCGGGGTTGCCAGGCAACGACACGGCGGACGGGGCTGTCTCGGGGTACTGCACGTTCGAGTACACGGACACGAAGCCGCCGCCCTTGATGCTGATGTACTCATGCTCGCCTACGATTCTGACCTTGACGCTGGCGCCCCCGACCTCGAACTGCTGGCTGGCGTACTCAAGCCCCGCCGCCCGCAAAGCCTTGATGCGGCTGCGGGCGAACGGCAGGAAGATTTCTCCACCCTGGATCAGCTTGTGCTCCATCCACGCCGGCTTTAGTTTGCTGGGATGGTGAAGCTGAAACTGTCGATGGTGCTGGGCGCGGACACGGCAATCACGATCTGCGACAAGTTCAAGTCGGCGCCGGAGGTGGCGACGGCGCCGTCCAGGCGCGGCAGCACTGTGGAAATCCCACCAGCATCGACCGCGTTGCCTTTGAGGCGGAACCAGCCGGCAGTGCCAGCGGCAACACCGTTGAAGGACCAGACGCCGGACTTGGCGACGGCCCCGTTGGCGGCAGCGGCGAAAGTCAAGCCATTGCCCGGCGCGCCGGGCACGAAGGCGCCGGAGTTCAGGGTCACGGTGCCCAGCAACGTGCCGGTGGCTGCGGCATCGGCCGTGGCCGGCTGGGCGCCGGAATAGACCTCGATGACGCCGTTGGCGAAGGTGGCGGCAAAGCCGGTGGAGCCGGCAAGAGCGTTGCGCAGGCCGGTCGAGAGGCGAGTAGTCATTTTGGTCTTTCAGTTGAGGGAATTAAAAGGAGTGCCGCCTTGCTGCAGGGCAACGAGGTAACGTTTCTGGCCTTTTGACAGCACCAGCGCGCCAGCGGCGGCCAGGCCCGGCGCCACGGACACCTGGCGCTCTGTGAGGTTGGCAAAGGGCAGGCCGGCGCACAGGCCGCGCTGGCTCCAGAACAGGGTTCGCTTTTTGTCGTCATCGGCCCAGTGCTGGCCGGGCACGACGCCATAGGGCGCCAGCTGCACCAGCCCTTCGGCGGTGTAGGCATGGATGGCCCTGTCGGTGCCGATGAGCAGGGCGCTGTCGTGGGGGGCCAGCATCGTGACGCGGCCGGGCAGCAAAATGAAGTCGGTATCGAGGGCGAACAGGTGAAAGCCCAGCGGCTGACTGAACCACACAGCGCTTTGGTCGGCTTCAGGGAAATACTGCGCGCAGTAGATGCGCCCCTTCCAGTGCTGAATCACGCCCACGCCCAGCGGCAGCGGGTCCAGCAGCGCGCCGACAGCCTCGCCAGCAGCATTCAGAAATTCAATGTCGCGCAGGGCCGATTCGCGCCAGGGCAGCACCTCGTTGTCGGGCTGGATGATGCCGCTGTCCACCCCGTTGGAGAAAAACACCTGCCCGTTCACTTCGGTCCAGTGCATCGGTGCGCTGGCCAGGCCGGAAAGCAGCAGGACGGCGGCGTCAGGTCCAGTCAAGGCCTTGAGCTGTCCGCCGTCCACCACAAAGCAGCGCTGTTCGTCCAGCGTGGCATAGGCCGCCGTGGTGGCGCCCGCGAAGGCGAGGGTGTAGCCGGCGCGCTTCTTGATGGCGCCGGTATCGGAAATGTCGATGTTGTCTGCCTGCGTCAGCCAGGCCAGGCCCAGGCGCAGCTTGTCGCTGACGTTGTTGAGCCCTTTGAAGGCGGCGGTAGTGCTCATCCCCAAAACGCCGGGTTGTGCTGCACTTCGTCGTGCCTGGTGGCGCGGCGCAGATCGGCATCCGGGCGCAGGCCGAAGTAGCCGGTGAAGGCCTTTTCAGCCTGGGCGGCGCGGGCCGGGTCCACCATCTGCGAGTCGGGCACGGAAAAGCCCTTGTGCAGCGCCCACAGCACCAGCTTGATGTGGTGCGCGGCATTGATTTCTGGCACGTCGACCATGTCCACCAGAGGCGCCAGCGGCAGGCGATAGCCTTCCACATAGAGGATGCCGGCAGTTGACGGGGTGAAGGCCAGCCGGATCGCGGTGTCCGACTGGATGGCGAACTCGGCGCGGCCGGCGCAGTCGCGCCAGCCCGGCCGCACGCGGTCCAGATTTTCGGCAGACGCCAGTTCCAGCGGCTCGCGCCAGGTCGCGCCCGTGGCCTTGTAGGCGATGTGGGAAATCTCGTAGAGCGCCGGGTGCAGGGCATACACGCGCACGTCAGCGGCCACGGCAATCTGGCAAATGGCGGCATTGCCGGACTCATGCAGCAGCCGCCCGCGAATGCAAGCCTCGACCGTGGCGTCATTGAGCCAGGCCATGACGGCCTCATCGTCGGCGCGATACGGCGTTTTCACATCGTCGCCGTCGATGCGGTATTGCGCGATGAGGCCGGCCAGGTTCATACCGGGCCGTACTGGTCAACCAGCGCAATGAGTTGTTCGCGCAGCTTGGGCGCGCTCAAGCGCTGGTTCAGGTCTTGGCCGTAGCTGTTCTTTGCCAAAGTCGTCAGCGTGGACTTGTCCATGTTGGCGATTTGGTCGCGCAGGAACTGCACATCATCGAGCTTCTTGTTCTCGTCTTTCTGGACCTTCTCGGCCCGTTCCAGAACTAGAACAGTGTTGTCCTGCAGGGCATCGGCAGCAGCAGGCAAGTCGCAAAGGGTAAAGCAGTCGGCGTGCCGCAGGAACTTCTTGGCCAGGTCGGACGGCAGGGCGCGGGTTTGGCCCTGCGCAAAGTCCAGCTTGGAGCCGTACAGGCGGTCGGTGAAAATCTCGCGCCGGCCGATGTAGGTAATGGCGATGCAATCAGGGGGGATTTCGGGCGCGAATTGGACGGTCAGCTCGGGCGCAATGGCCAGCAGCTGATGCACGACCGCACGAAACAGATAATCCTTGGCCTTTTGCTCGGCGGGCAACTCGTCATAGGGCACGCAGCAGGGGTGCTCCTTCTTGTCAGCGTCCTTGGTTGGGCCATAGACCCAGCCGGCGGCAACCTTTTCGGCCAGCCAGGACACATGCGAGTCGGCAGGGGTGGCATTGGGGTTGGCCGTGTGCATGGCAACGCCTGCCATTGCGCTTTGCCGCTGCCACTCGGGCGCTTCAGCCCAAGAGGCTTGTGACACGTCGCCCAGCGATGCGCAGTAGGCGCGGTTGATTTCGTGCGCAACTTGCGCGATCACTTCTGGCTTCATGCGAGAACTCCGGTGTTTGTTGGGAGAAAAGGCCCGAAGGCCTTTTCACGATGGCCTGCTTGGGCTTACTGAGGACCGTTCAGCCGTCCGTCGATGATGAATTCGACAAGCGAGGCCTTGGCATTGGCCGCGCCGGCAATGGTCAGGATCAGGCGCGCTGGCTTGGGCAGCCGGACCAGCGCATTGGCGGCAGTGCAGCGCAGCCGGGCAGCAGCAGACATGACAAGCCCGGCGCCAAAATAAGCGGCGTTTTGCGGCACCTCGCTGGAGTCCACGCCGTCCTCATACTTGAAGCCCAGCGAGGCGGTGACGGCTGCGGTCATGGCCGTGGAAATAATGGCCGAGAAGTCGTGCAGGCGCATGCCCTCGGGCAGCTGCCCCAGGTCCACCACGTCGCCAATGCCCAGCGCGGTAGTGGAGTCGGACTCCGACACTGCCCCGGCCGCCGTGGTGGCGAACGGGAACACATAGTTGGTGGCGTTGCCGTAAGGCACAGCGCCGCCGAATTGACGAACATTGATATTGCGAAGTTTGACGGTTGCCATGATGGCCTCCTGTGAATTTGAGAACAAACTGGCAGGGCCGAAGCCCTGCGCGGGTGCTTACTGGCGGGCGCCGATGATGGGGACGGTCGAGTCAATGACAGTCACGCCGTAGTCGGTGAAGTGCTTGTCACCGTTGCCTTGATCCACTGCAAAGCGGATTTTGGAAACGCCGCGAATGGCGCCAATCAGCAGTTCGATCTTGTCGCCGTGGTCGAGCTTTTCCTCGGACCAGAAGAACGGCATGCTGGAATCCTGATGAGCCGCCATGGCTTCAGCGACTGCCTGGCCGCCCAGCAGAATCGAGCGGTCCACCGCGTAGGTGGTGCCGAACGAGGCTGGAACGATGCAGCTGGACTCGGTTTCACTGGTGTTGCTTGCGCAATACTTGATCGTGTCGCCGGCGTAGAAGCGAATCGGACGCATCATCTTGACGATGAGCAGGCCGTTCCAGAGGATCGTGTCCTGGCCCATGAACAAGGGGTTGCCATTGCTGCGCGCCATCGCGTTAGCCTGGTACGTGCGGAAGGTCGGGTCAGTCGCGTAGCCGTTGAACTGCGCGGGAGACACCAGCAGCACGCGCAGCGGGGAGTCGCTGCCCATCTTGTCGCTTTCAAAGATGACGGGCGGCGGCGGCAGTGCGATTTGCTCGATGGTCGAGCGCACGCCGTCGATGGTGTCGATCTTGAACAGGTCGGTCGTGGTCAGGTCCACCTCGCCGCCGGCAACCGTGAACGGCTTGATGCCGTTGCCGCCATCGACGATGTAGTGCCGGTTCTTGGTCGGCGCCTTGACGCGGTTGACCATGATGGCCGGGAACCGGGCGCTGACGTCGGTGGGAATGCGCCACTCGATGTTGTGGTGGTAGCCACGGGCGCCGGCCATGTGGACGTGCAGCGACTGGTCGATGTACGAATCCATCAGGGACTGGGCCATCGGGCGGCCCATGGCGCGGAAGTCAATCGGGCTGCGAATCCCGGTCATGGTGTTGCCCAGGTCAATCGGGAAGCGGGCCTGATTGACGCGCAAACGATCTTCCGACAGGCTCATGGCCGTGCCCTTGCCCTCGGCGTACTCGCTGCCCATGATCGGCTCGGCGCCCATCGGGTTGAGCAGGTGAAAGGTGATTTCATCGCCCTTGCCCTTGCTCAAGTCCTGGCAGCGCACGATAGGCTTGTGCGGCGTGGTTTGCTTGCGGATGGTGGCGGCGGCGCCAGCGGTGCCCTTGGGCATGTCGCCGGTCAGGTAGCGCATGGCCGTATTACGGGTCATGTGCGTGCCGAACACGCCAGCGGCTTGTTCAATCATGGCGCCTGGTGCGCCGTAGCTCAGATTCGTTGCGGTCATAGACCCTCCTTCAGTGGGATAGCGGCCTCATCACGAGGGCGCGTTTGCAAAAATTACATGCGGCGGTTCAAGAAGGCGTCTCGGGCGTCCGGGCTCATCTCGGACAGCGCCATCGCCTGATCTATCGGGCTGAGCTTGCTCATCAACTCATGCCGGTTCGCCGGCCCCGCCGTCCCGCCCGGAATGTCCGAGAGGGAAGCGGGGATAGCGGCCTGCATATTGGCAAGAGCAGTCTTCGTTGCGGCCTTCGGGTCTGCTGTCGCATTGCCGTTGGCCTGAGTTTTTCCAGTAGCCGCCTTGAAGTTGTCGAAAAACTCGATGATTTCGTCGGTGGAGCCTTTTGCCAGAACGGACTCATAACCCGCTCTGGCATAGCTCGGTTGCGTTGCAATCCAGTTTTTCAACTCCTGGCTTTCGTGAATCGAATCGGCGTCCGGGTGCTTTGCATAAATCGCATCCATATGCGTCTCTTTGGCCGTTTTTTGCTGCTGCTGAAGGTATGGGGCCATTTCGGCCTTCATTTCCGTCAGTAACTCAGCCTTTAGCTGCTCGCGCAGCGTGGCGGTGCTTGCGGCCTGCAATGCCTGTATTCCCTTGGCTAGTGCTTCCTCGGAGTAATCTCCAAAGATGGCCGGGTCCACACCTTTCTCGATGGCTGCAGCGGCGGTAGCCACTGCGTTGTCGGTCTTGGTCGGTGCCTGGCCAGCCTCGGCACGGACCAGAGCGGCAGCCTTGAGGGCTTCCAGCTCGGCGGTCAGTGCTTCGGCTTGAAGCTTGGCCTGTCGTTCACCTTCCCGCGCATCCACCAACTTTTGATAGTCGATGGTGTGAACACCGTCCTTGGCCATCAGCACCGGGTTAGCGGCGCCCGGCACAGGGACAGGAACTTGCGCGGCTGGCGCGGCTTGCACGATAGGAACTTGATCGCCTGCAGGGGCAGCGCCGGGCACGCTGCCGTTGTCCGGGAGTTGAGTCCCGGTATCGCCCACGGCCAGCTCAAGGAGCTGGGCCGCCTGTTGCGGTGTCAAAACACCATCTGGTGCGTGCGTCTGTAAAAACTCAGTTTGTGTTGTCATTGCTTGCCCACCGCCAAATATCGCTTTGGCAGCAAAGGAGGGGGTTGCAGCGTTCGACTGGACCG
>JAQGMZ010000251.1 GCA_028292045.1 Polaromonas sp.
TGTTTGCAAAATACCTCGACGGCAACGTGCTGATGAACAACGCCACGCATGTGCGCGGCTCGGCCATCTGGATACGTTTTCCCCGCGTCGTGTGCGAACGCTGGGTTCACCACGAAACCATCGACGGCAGGACTGTGCCCATCGTCTTGATGGGCGACGCCGCCCACACCGCGCATTTTTCCATCGGCAGCGGCACCAAGCTGGCGCTGGAAGACGCGATCGAGCTGGCCCGCTGTTTTGCCGCGCACCCGGACGCGGAGGCGGCGCTGCAGGCCTACGAAGCCATTCGCTCGGTCGAGGTGCTGAAAATCCAGAACGCCGCGCGCAACTCGACCGAATGGTTTGAAAACGTCAACCGCTACAGCGGCCTGGAGGCCGAGCAGTTCTTTTATTCCATGATGACCCGGTCGCAGCGCATCAGCCACGAAAACCTGCGCGTGCGCGATGCCAGCTGGCTGCAGGGCTATGAGCAGTGGTTGGCTGAAAAGGCCCCCACGCTTTTCGCTTCGTGTCATACGCAGCCCCCCGAGGGTGCTGCGGCGCCTGCGGCCCGGCAAGGCCGGTTTCGCGGCCCCGGCCTGGAAGACCTGGCTCCGCCAGCGAGCGGTGCGCAACAAACTGATGGGGACCAGGCACGCGTGGCGAGCATGAAGGCCCCCCCGCCGCCCATGCTGCTGCCGCTCAAGGTGCGGGAGTTGACGCTGAAAAACCGCATCGTCGTTTCGCCCATGGCCATGTACAGCGCGGTCGACGGCGTACCCCAGGACTTTCACCTGGTGCACCTGGGCGCCCGGGCGCTGGGCGGGGCGGCGCTGGTGTTCGTGGAAATGACCGCGCCCTGCCCGGAAGGCCGCATCACCCCGGGCTGCACCGGCCTGTGGAACGATGTGCAGATGCTGGCTTTTCGCCGCATTGCCGACTTCATCCATGCCAGCGGCACGGGTGCCAGGTTTGGCCTGCAGCTGGGCCACAGCGGCCCCAAGGGTTCCACCCAGGTGGGCTGGGAGTCGCCCGACGAACCCCTGAATGACGGCAACTGGCCGCTGCTGGCCGCCAGCGCGCTGGCCTACGGCACCAGCAACCAGGTGCCCCAGGCCATCACCCGAAGCGAAATGGCGCACCTCAAGGACCAGTTCGCGCAGTCCACGCGCCGCGCGGCCGAAGCCGGTTTTGACTGGCTGGAGCTGCACTGCGCCCATGGCTACCTGCTGTCGAGCTTTATTTCGCCGCTGACCAACCTGCGCACCGACGACTGCGGCGGCAGCCTGGACAACCGCTGCCGCTACCCGCTCGAGGTGTTCAGCGCCATGCGCGAAGTGTGGCCGGCGCACCTGCCGATGAGCGTGCGCATTTCGGCCCACGACTGGGCGCCCGGCGGCAACACGGCCGACGACGCGGTGCAAATCGCCCGGCTGTTCAAGGCCGCCGGCTGTGACTTCATCGACGTGTCGTCGGGCCAGACCACGCGCGCGGCCAGGCCCGTGTACGGCCGCATGTACCAGACGCCGTTTGCAGACCGCATCCGCAACGAGGTCGGCATCCAGACCATCGCCGTGGGTGCGATTTCCGAGGTGGACCATGTCAACAGCATCATTGCCGCCGGCCGCGCCGACCTGTGCGCGATTGGCAGGCCGCACCTCGCCGACCCCGCCTGGACGCTGCACGAAGCGGCCAAGCTGCAAAGCCGGCATCTGCACTGGCCGCAGCCCTACCTGAGCGGCCGGGACCAGCTCTACCGCGATATTTCCAGGCAAGACAAAGTCGTTGCGCAATAGCTGCATGCACATAGAGCTATTAAAAACATAGCAAATTAAAACATCAAAGGAGACACCATGGACATGGAAGCACGCGGCCACAGCGAACACCCCGAGGCCCTGCGCCTCTGGCTGCGCATGCTGACGCTCACCCAGCTGATTGAAAAGCAGGTGCGCACCCAGCTGCGCGAACTGTGGGGCACGACCCTGCCCCGTTTTGATTTGATGGCGCAGCTCGAACGCAAGCCCGAAGGGCTGAAGATGAACGAGTTGTCGCGCCGCATGATGGTCACCGGCGGCAATGTCACGGGCATCACCGACCAACTGGTGGTCGAAGGGCTGGTCGAGCGCGTGCCGGTCGAAGGCGACCGCCGCGCCTTTCTCGTGCGCCTGACAGCGCGCGGCCGCAGCCTGTTTGCCGACATGGCGAACCAGCATGAAAACTGGATCGTCGCCGCTTTCGAGGGCCTGTCGCCCACGGAAGTCGAGGCCCTCCACCTGCTGTTGGGCAAGGTCAAGCAGCACCACCACGACAGCGCACTGGAAACCGCATGAAACACTACATTGGCCCGGGCAACCCCATGCATGCGCAGTTCAACGCGCTGGCGGCTTACCAGGCGCAGCACTTCGCCTATGCGTTTGACGACGGTGTCGCCACGCTGACCCTGAACCGCCCCGAGCGCAAGAACCCGCTGACCTTCGACTCCTATGCCGAGCTGCGCAACCTGTTCCGCGCGCTGAACAACGCCACCGACGTGAAAGCCATCGTGCTGACCGGCGCCGGCGGCAACTTCTGCTCGGGCGGCGACGTGCATGAGATCATCGGCCCGCTGACGAAGATGACGATGCCCGAGTTGCTTGAATTCACCCGCATGACCGGCGATCTGATCAAGGCGATGCGCCTGTGCCCGCAACCCATCGTGGCGGCGATCGACGGCATTTGCGCCGGCGCGGGCGCCATGATGGCGCTGGCCTCCGACCTGCGGCTGGGCACGGCCCAGGCCAAGACCGCATTTTTGTTCACCCGCGTCGGGCTGGCGGGCGCCGACATGGGCGCCTGCGCCCTGCTGCCGCGCCTGATCGGCCAGGGCCGGGCGTCCGAGCTGCTGTTCACCGGCCGCGCCATGAGCGCCGACGAAGGCCTGCAGTGGGGGTTTTTCAATGCGCTTCACACCTCTGAAGCGCTGGCGGGCGCGGCGCGCAAGCTGGCCCGCGAACTGGCCAGCGGCCCGACCTTTGCCCATGGCATGACCAAGACCATGCTGCACCAGGAATGGGCCATGACGTTGGACCAGGCCATCGAAGCCGAGGCGCAGGCGCAGGCCATCTGCATGCAGACGCGCGACTTCAGCCGCGCCTACGAGGCTTTTGCCGCCAAGCAAAAACCGGTGTTCCTGGGCGACTGAGCGCCATCCCGTTCGCGAAAGCCCCCGCATGACCCCCTCCACCGCCCACCTGGCCCTGCCATTTTTTGACGATGCCCACCGCAAGCTTGGCCCCCGCCTGGCCGAGTGGACGGGCCAGCAGCAAATTGACGAAAGCGACGACCGCCGCGCCTGCCGCGACTGGGTGCGCACGCTGGGCAACGCTGGCTGGCTGCGCTACTGCGTGCCCGCCGGCGCAGGCGGCGCACTGGGCGGCGCGCTGCCACGGCTGGACTCGCGGGCGCTGGTCATCCTGCGTGAAACGCTGGCCTTTCATTCGCCGCTGGCCGATTTTGCGTTGGCCATGCAGGGCCTGGGCAGCGGCGCGATCACGCTGGCCGGCACGCCTGACCAGCAGCGGGCCTACCTGCCGCAGGTCGCCAGCGGCCAAAAGATAGCCGCCTTTGCCCTGAGCGAGTCTGACGCCGGCTCGGACGCAGGCGCCATGGCTACCCGGGCGGTGGAAGCTGCCGGCGGCTGGACCGTCGACGGCAGCAAGACCTGGATCAGCAATGGCGGCATCGCCGACTTTTATGTCACCTTTGCCAAGACCGAGTCCGAAGCGGGCACGCGCGGCATCACCGCCTTCATCATTGATGCTGCAGCGCCAGGCCTGGACGCCAGCGAGCACATCGCCGTCATGTCGCCGCACCCGTTGGCCACGCTGAAATTCACCAATTGCCAGCTGGCCGGCAGCGCCCGGCTCGGCGCGCTGAACGGCGGCTTCAAGCTGGCGATGCAGACGCTGGACATTTTCCGCGCATCGGTCGCCGGCGCCGCCCTGGGCATGGCCCGGCGCGCGCTGGCGGAGGCCGTGCACCATGCCAGGAGCCGCAAGATGTTCGGCCAGACGCTGGCCGATTTTCAGCTGACGCAGGCCAAGATTGGCGACATGGCGGCGCTGGTCGATGCGGCCGCCCTGCTGACCTACCGCGCCGCCTGGCTGCGCGACGAAGGCGAACGCCTGGGAACACCGGTGCGGGTGACCGCCGAGGCGGCCATGGCCAAGATGGCGGCCACCGAAAACGCCCAGCGCGTCATCGACATGGCGCTGCAGATGCACGGTGGCCTGGGCGTGAAGGTCGGCAGCAAGGTCGAAAGCCTGTACCGTGACATCCGCTCGCTGCGCATCTACGAAGGCGCCACCGAGGTCCAGCAACTCATCATCGGAAAGGCCATGCTGCAATCATGACTCCGCCGCTCATTCCCCCCCGCCCGACCTCTGCACAGGCTGACCGCTTTGTGCATGAACGCCTGCCGCCGCCCGGGCAGTGGCCCCGGCGCGAGTACCCGCCCGACTTCCTCGTCCCGGCGCAGGCCAACCTGGTCGACGTGCTGTTTCAGCGCGCATTTCTCAACGGCCACGCCGACCGGCCCCTGCTGCGTTCGGACCCTATCACGCTGAGCTACGCCGACACCCTGGACCGCGTCAACCGGATCGCCCAGGTGCTGACTGAAGATTTCGGCCTGGTTCCGGGCAACCGCGTGCTGCTGCGCGGCGGCAACTCCATCGGCATGGCGCTGGCCTGGCTGGGCGTGGTGCAGGCCGGGCTGGTGGCCGTGGCCAGCATGCCGCTGCTGCGCGCCAAAGAGCTGGCCGACATCATCGACAAGGCCCAGCCCGCGCTGGCGCTGTGCGATGCCGCCCTGCTGGAAGAACTGCAGATTGCCCAGGCCCGGGGCGGCACGCTGCGCACCGTCATTGCTTTCAACCAGCCCGACGCGCCCGGCTCGCTGGCGGCGCGGGCAGCGCAAAAAGACGGCCGCTTCACGCCCTGCCCGGTGGCTGCCGACGACATTGCCCTGATGGCCTTCACCTCAGGCACCACCGGCAAGCCCAAAGCGGCGGTGCACAGCCACCGCGACGTGCTCGCCGCCTGCGAGGCCTGGCCGCGCCATGTGCTGCAGGCCACGCCCGACGACATCGTGATGGGCTCGCCGCCCCTGGCTTTTACCTTTGGCCTGGGCGGCATGCTGATTTTCCCGATGTGGACCGGCGCGTCGGTCTACTTCCCGGCCATCGGCTACACCCCCGAGGCCATGGTCCGGCTCATCAACCAGGTGGGCGCCACCATCTGCTACACCGCGCCCACGTTTTACCGGCAGATGGCCGGGTTTGCGCGCCAGCTCGGCGTTCCCCGGCTGCGGCTGTGCGTCAGCGCCGGAGAAAGCCTGGCGGACGCCACCCGCCAGCTGTGGAAAGAGGCCAGCGGCATCGAGATCATCGACGGCATTGGCGCGACCGAGATGTTTCACATCTTCATTTCCTCGGCGCCCGGCGATGCGCGCCGCGGCGCCATTGGCCGGGTGGTGCCCGGCTACACCGCGAAAGTGGTGGACGACCAGGGCCGCGAAGTACCGCACGGCAGCGTGGGTCGGCTGGCGGTGACCGGACCGACCGGCTGCCGCTACCTGGACGACGCGCGCCAGCTCCACTACGTGAAAGACGGCTGGAACTACCCTGGCGACGCCTTCACGCAAGACGCAGACGGCTATTTTTTCTACCAGGCGCGCGACGACGACATGATCATCACCGCCGGCTACAACGTGGGCGGCCCGGAGGTCGAGGACGCCTTGCTGCAGCACCCGGCCGTAGCCGAATGCGGCGTGGTCGGCATTCCCGACGAAGAGCGGGGCATGGTCGTCAAGGCCTTTGTGGTGCTCAAGCCCGGCCACGCCGGCGATGCGGCCATGGTCAAGACCCTGCAGGACCATGTCAAGGCCATGCTGGCGCCGTTCAAATACCCGCGCCAGATTGCATTCATGCCCCAGTTGCCGCGCACCGAAACCGGCAAGCTTCAGCGCTTCAAGCTGCGCCAGCCATGACATTCACCGTCAACAAGCGGGTGCGATTTCAGCATTGCGACCCGGCGGGCATTGTTTTTTACCCGCAGTTCTACGTCCTGCTCCATGAAGTGCAGGAAGACTTTATGGCGCACATCGGGTTTCCCGAACACGCATTGATCGCCCGCGGACTGGGCCTGCCGATCGTGGACATGAAGACCGAATTTCTCGGCATGTGCCGCCATGGCGACTTGCTGACCATTACGCTGACGCTGAACCGCATCGGAGGCGCCAGCCTGGGCATGCACTATGAAATCCACGCCTTCCCGCATGCATCCATGGCCCCATCAGGCATTAAGTTAAGAGCAGATGGCGTGGTGGTCCACTCCACCGTTCCCCATGGCAAGCCGCAGCGCATTCCCGACGATTTGCGCAGCGCCCTGCTCCCCTACCTCCTGACCTTGGCGCCCACACCATGATGACCAGACTGCAACCGCCCGGCTGGGCCGAACCCAAAGGCTATGCCAACGGCGTCCTGGCGCGCGGCGCGCTGCTGTTTGTAGGCGGCCAGATCGGCTGGAACGCACAGCAACACTTCGACAGTGATGATTTTGTCGACCAGACCCGGCAGACGCTGCAAAACATTGCGGCCGTCCTGAAGGCAGGCGGCGCCGGCCCTGAACACATGGTGCGCATGACCTGGTACATCGTGGACCGGGTCGAGTACAACGCCCGGCTGAAGGAAATAGGCGCGGCTTACCGCGAGGTCATGGGCAAAAACTTCCCGGCCATGAGCTGCGTGCAGGTGGCGGCGCTGGTGGAATCCCGTGCAAAAATAGAGATCGAGGTCACGGCAGTGGTGCCGGATCAAGGCCAGGCTCCCGGAATCGGCCTACCCGCGCCATCCTGAACTGCGGCGGCCGGCGCCAAGCGGTTGAAGTTTGAATGACGTCAATTGCATATTCCGATGGGCACCTCAGCGCGCCGGTCCGTTGGCTTCTGCAGCCGCGGCCCAGCCTCATCGAGGCGCTGCAATCCATGGCCGGCGCGTGCAAAAATCCCAGGCGAATGCATCAACGCCGGCAGCAAAAATCAGGTGCGCATGCACCGGGGGCTGTTACGTTAAATTTCGCATTGAAACTGCCCGTTACCTCATATTAGTTGACCAGCAACAAAGTAGCAGACAAAATCCTTTTTACTTTTTATTCACCGGCTCATTTTCCGGCTTCGAATAAATTGCAGCCTTGGGGCAGTTCCTTTTTATATTCAGCCCCGCCCTGGCTTCTTCTCCCGGCTTCAACACGATTAACTAGTCGTGTTTTCCTGCGCGGGTGTCGTTTAATCCGCTTTTATTCAATTTGATCCCCGGGATCAAATGACCCTTCACATCTTAATTTTAATATGATCGATTCACGCCTGAAATTTAATTCCATCACCAAGGCCGTCGCTGGCGCCATTGTGCTTTGTTTAAGCCAGACGGCGAGTGCCGTTGAATTGGTTCCGTATTTCCATGCCTGGGGCGGCTCCTTGAATGCGGCCAAACAGGCAGCCGGCATGAACAGCGCCATACTTTCTTTTGCCACAACCAATGGCACTTGCGCGCTGGTGCCGGATTTGACCAACAAGCTGGCGGACGCCCGCAGTTATGTCGCAGCAGGTGGCAAGCTTCTTATCTCGTTTGGCGGCGCCAAAGGCGTCTACGCTGAAATTGCCTGCCGGGATGACGATCAGCTTTTCACGCTGATGGAAAACCTGATGCGGGATTCGAACACCCGCAAATTCGACTTCGACATTGAGGGCAGCCAACTTCGCAATGTGGAAGGCACTGCCCGCAGAGCCCGCGTGCTGGCGCGCCTGCAGGCCAAGTACCCGGACCTGTATGTATCCATTTCATTGCCAGGCTGGCTGCTGGGCTTTAGCCCTGAAGGCATGAATTTATTGAACACGACGGTGGCTGCCGGGGTGCGGATTGACATGGTCAATGTGATGGCCCAGAGCTTTGGCCTGGAAAACCTGAGAACCATGGTGTCCCCGTCGACCGTCGGACAGGCGTCGATCATGACTTTTCAAGCTGCCGCGAAGCAGATGACCACGGTTTTCCGCAATAAGACCCAAGCTCAGCTGCACGCCATGATGGGCGTTTCGCCCATGATCGGAAAAAATGACGATGGCTCCACATTCACTTTAAGTGATGCGCAAAACGTTGCCAACTTTGCCAAGAACAATGGCATCGGGATGATTTCGTATTGGTCTTTCCAAAGAGACCAGGCCCAGGCCTACACCGGCTTTACCAACCTGAATTCATTCAGTGGCGTGGCCCAGTCCAATTACCAGTTCTACAACATCTTTAAAACTGCTGTAGGTTATACCGCGCCAGTGTCGACTGCGTCGGCGACGACGGGCAGCTGCAATGCGCCGAACTGGGTGCAGGGCCAACAATATGCCGCTGGCAACGTGGTTAAGTACATGAACAACCAGGCCTATATTGCCAAAGTCGCCAATCCCGGCTACAACCCGACGATCAGCACCTATTTCTGGGCATGGCATTCCTGCTAATCTGCAAACAGGTTAATTAAGGAATTTATTATTGCCATGGGCAAAATAAAACCCTTCCAAAGCCTTCCATCTATAATCTTTTATACCGGACATGTCCGGTATAAAAGATTATAGATGGAAGGCTTTGGAAGGGTTTTATTT
>JAQGMZ010000002.1 GCA_028292045.1 Polaromonas sp.
CGCTTCAAGACACTTTGCAGCAATGCCTGGCTGGGCAGGACGCAGAAGCCGAAGTCGTGGTGAGCGACAGCCACCGGGGCAGCCGCAACAAGATAGTCGAGCTGACAACCTGTCTGGAAGACACGCAGCTCGCCGGAATCATGGAGTCTTTTTCAGAAACGCATGGCGTGGGCGTGACAGCGCTCGACTGAATCAGCCGCCGGGAGCCGGCGGGGCGAGCAGCTCAACCAGCCGCCCGAGCGCATGCGCCACGGTAGCCTGGCGCACGGTGGCGCGGTCGCCGTCAAACTGCCTGACTTCGCTGAAAGTGCCCGCTGGCACGGCCCAGCCAAACCACACCGTTCCCACCGGCTTGTTCGGACTTCCGCCGCCGGGGCCGGCCACTCCCGTCACCGCCACCGCCGCCTGTGCCCGGGAACGTACCAATGCGCCTTGCGCCATGGCGCGCGCTACTCCGTCGCTGACAGCCCCATGCTGCTCGATCAACGCAGCATCCACCCCCAGCATGTCGGTCTTGGCGGCATTGGAATACGTCACAAAGCCGCGTTCAAACCATTGGCTGGAGCCGGCCAGCTCGGTGCAGGCCGCCGCAATCAGGCCGCCGGTGCAGCTTTCGGCCGTGGCCACCAGCCAGCCCCGGGTTTGCAGGGCATGAGCCAGCAAGGCCACCAGCGCAGGAACAGTCGGCATGCCCTGCCCTGGAGGTGACAGCGGTGTTTCGCCGGTCATGCAAAAAACCGCCACAGGGCAATCGCCAGCAGCGTGCAGCCGGCCGCCACCAGGTCGTCCAGCATGATGCCGAAACCGGCCCAGGTCCAGGCATGCCGGCTGGCGGCCGGGTCGAGGCCGTGCGACAGCCGGTCGGCCCAGCCGACCGGGCCGGGCTTGGCGGCATCGAAATAACGGAACAGCGCAAACGCAACGGCTTGGCCCGCCAGGCCGGCGGGATGAATAAGCCACAGCACCGCCCAGAAGGAGGCAATCTCGTCCCAGACAATGCAGCCGGGGTCGAACACCCGCAGGTTGCGCGCGGTGACGGTGCAGACCCACCAGCCCAGCGGAATCGACGCCGCGACCAGCCAGCCTATTTCGCCCGGCGTGAGCCAGCGCTGGAGCACCAGGAACGACAGCCAGGCCCACAGCGTTCCCGCCGTTCCGGGCGCGATGGGGCTGAGCCCCGAACCAAAACCCAGCGCCATGAAATGCGCCGGATGCGCCAGCATGAAACGGGCGCCGGGCTGCCGGGGGACCACAGGGGCGGGAGTCGGTAAAAAATCGGTCATGCGCGGGGTTCCGGTGTCAGGCGAAGTGGTCAAAGGAAGCAAACTCGCTGCTCAGGCGGTGGCCGCCCGCGTCTGTCAGCCGCAGGCCGGGTTCCGCGTCGATGCAGCCGATGCGCGTCACCGGCGTGCCGGCCTGTTGCGCTGCAGCCTGCACCGCCTCGCGGGCCAGCACCGGGGCGGTGAAGGCGAGTTCGTAGTCGTCGCCGCCGGCCAGCACGTAGCCGAGCCGGTTTTCAAAGGCAAGCAGGTCTTTTGTGCAGGCTGGATGGGCGCAGGCCGCCAGCAGTTCAATGGCAACCGAGGTGTTCAGCGTGGCGCCTGCGCCAGAGGCCTTCAGGATGTGGCCCAGGTCGCCCACCAGGCCGTCGCTGATGTCCAGCGCCGCCGTCGCCACGCCGCGCAGCGCCTGGCCCAGCGCCACGCGCGGGGTGGGCCGCTCCAGCCGCTGCCGGGCTTGGGCCAGCACCTCGGCGGGCAGGGCGATGCGGCCGCGCAGCGCGTCCAGCGCCAGCCGGGCGTCGCCCAGCGTACCGCTGACGTACACGTCGTCGCCCGCCCGGGCGCCTGAACGCAGCAGGGCCTGGCCGGTGGGCACTTCGCCAAACACGGTGATGCAGATGTTCAGCGGCCCCTGCGTGGTGTCGCCGCCGACCAGTTCGCAGCCGTGGGCATCGGCCAGGCTTAGAAGGCCGCGTGAAAAGGCTTCCAGCCAGGCTTCGTCCACCTGGGGCAGCGCCAGCGCCAGCGTGAAGGCCCGCGGCGTGGCGCCGCAGGCGGCCAGGTCGCTCAGGTTGACGGCCAGCGCCTTGTGGCCCAGGGCGCCCGGGTCCACATCGGCAAAAAAGTGGCGTCCCTCGACCAGCATGTCGCTGGATATGGCCAGCTGGGTGCCGGACGATGGCTGGAGCAGCGCGCAGTCGTCGCCCACGCCCAGCACCGCGCGCGCCACGGGGCGCGTGAAATAGCGCGCAATCAAGTCGAATTCACCCATGGCGGCAAGCATACAGGCTGTGCCGGCATGCTTCGAAGCGGCGTTCAGGCGTTAGCGAAACGGGGTAACCGGCCATGCCGCCGCTCTGCTGGTTTGAAAGAAACCGGAGCCGCCCGGGATAAAGCTACAGCGCCAGGTCGGCGGCCGCCTTGTCGCTCACCGCATCCAGGATGCTTTCAACCATGGTGAAGTCGGCGGGCTTGGCCAGGTGGTAGTTGAAACCGGCTTCGTGCGCGCTCATCCGGTCAGACTCCTGGCCGTAGCCGGTCAGCGCCACCAGCACCATGCCGGCCAGCGAGGCATCCTCCCGGATGCGCTTGGCCACCTCATAGCCGTTCATGCCGGGCAGCCCGATGTCGAGCAGCACCACGTCGGGCTTCCAGTCGAGCGCCAATTGCAGCGCGCCGGCGCCGTTGTGCGCCATTTGGACGGTGTGGCCCAGAAACTCCAGCAGCATGACCAGGGTTTCGGCCGCATCCACGTTGTCGTCGACCACCAGCACGCGGCAGAATTTCTTGTCGGGCAACTCCAGCACTTTCAGGCTGGTCAGCAAGGGCGTGTCCAGGGTCAGCATGATCGGCAGGCGAACGACAAACTCGCTGCCTTGCCCCAGCACGCTGTGCGCCACCACCGTGCCGCCGTGCAGTTCCACCAGCCGTTGCACCAGGCACAGGCCAATGCCCAGGCCGCCCTGCGACCGGTCCAGGGCGCGTTCTGCCTGCGTGAACAGCTCAAACACATGCGGCAGCAAGGCCGGTGCAATGCCAATGCCCGTGTCCCGGACCCGCAGCACGGCGCTAAAGCCCTCCTGCTGCACGGTGAGCAGGATTTGTCCGCCTTCGTTGGTGTATTTGGCGGCATTGGTGAGCAGGTTGACGATGACCTGCTCAAGCCGGGCCGCGTCGGCATGCAGCCAGACCGGTTGCGGCGGCAGCATCAGCACGCTCAGTTTATGCCCCCGCTGCGTGATCAGCGGCTGCGCAGTTTCAACCGCCCGGTCCACGATGTCGCCCAGGGAAACCTGCGCCTGGCGAAGCTGGACCAGCCCGGTCGTGATGCGGGAGACTTCCAGCAGGTCGTTGACCAGCCGGTTGAGCTGCCCCACCTGGCGCTCGATGACGGCGCAGGCCTGGATTTGCACGGGGTTGTCGCTTTTTTGCAGGCGCAGGAGCTGCACCGCATTGGAAATGGGCGCCAGCGGGTTGCGCAGTTCGTGGCTGAGCATCGCCAGAAATTCGTCCTTGCGGCGGTCCAGGTCGGCCAGCACCTTGGACTGGGCAAGTGTCTGCAGCTCGGACCGCCTGCGTTCGGTGATGTCCCTGAAGATGATGGCAACCTGCAGGCTTTCGATACCGCCGATGCGGAACGCATTGAGCTCATGCACATGCCCCGGGATCAGGTTGCTGCGCTCGAACCTGATCGGGATGCCCGTGGTGTAAACACTGTTGTAGCTGGCAAACCATTCTTCCGACTCGTCCGGCAGCATCTGGCGGATGGTCTTGCCGATCACATCGGTCATGCCCGACTGCGCGCTGAAGGCCGGGTTGGTGTCGACATAGCGGAAATCCGGCGGTTTGCCGTCGGTCGCCGCGATTTTCTCGATGACGCACAGCCCGTCGTCGATCGAGTTGAACAGGTTGCGGTAACGCTCTTCCGATTCGTGGAACTGGGTTTCGGCAATTTTCCGGCGGGTCTGGAGGTCGAAACGCTCGATGGAGTTTTCAATCGTGCGGTTCAGGCTTTCAGGCGTGGTCCAGCTTTTCCCGATGTAGTCCTGCGCACCCGCGCGCAGCAGCCGGGCGCCATCTTCCTTGTCCGCGCCCTGCCAGCCGGTCACCACCACCACCGGGCAGGGCGGCATGTCCCGGCCGCCGCACAAGGCTTCCAGCACTTCATAGGCATCCATGTCGGGCAGGTGGAAGTCGAGCAATATGCAGTCAAAGGGCATGCGGCCCGTCAGCGCCTGCTGCTGGTCGCCCACCATCTGCAGGGCGGTGCTGCCCAGTTCCGCTTCGCTGAAATGGTAGCGCGAAGTTGAGCCGCGAAGAAGCATCTGCCGCAGGTCGGAACGGTCGTCCGGGCTGTCGTCAATCAGCAAAATACGGTAAACAGCACTCATTTTTTAAGTGGCTTTGGCTCGGCGGCCGGTTGTACGGCGCCCAGCCAGTAGTCAAAAATGGTTTGAAGGGTCTTGAGGTGCGCCACATGGCTCACGGGTTTGGTGTGGTAGGCATTGGCATGGCTTGCATAGCAAAAATCAACATCGCGCGGATTGCTCGAGGTGCTGAGTATGACGGTCGGTATGGCACGCAGTTTGGTGCAGGTCTTGATCAGGCTCAACGCATCCCGGCCATCGCCGCCCGGGGTGTTGAGGTCCAGCAGCACCAGGACGGGCAGCATGTTGCGGAGCTCTACCGACTCGCGCAGCATGTGCAGGCATTCATCGCCGCAGGTGGCACGGCGCAGGTGGTGCACTATGCCGGCGCGCTGCGCCGCCTCGACGACAGTTTCATAGTCGCCGTCATTGTCTTCAACGACCAGGATGCTCTGTACGGCGCTCATGGCAGGACATGGATGGTGGCAGGCAGGGTGAAGTAGAACGTGCTGCCCATGTCACGCGCCGAGTCGATCCAGATGACACCGCCGTGGCGCCCGACAACTTTTTTCACCACGCTCAGGCCAGCTCCCACGCCACCGCCATATTCATCACGGCCATTGAGCCGTTTGAACATGCGAAACACCTGTTCGAAATGCCGCTTCTCGATGCCGATGCCGTCGTCGCGGACGTAATAGACCGTCTGTCCGCTGGTTTCCAGCGGCGTGTTGGCAGGCAGACCGGGTTCTCCGGACGCCAGGTAGCCGATTTCGATGCGCGGCTGCGCTTGGCGGGTGTACTTGAGGGCGTTGCTGATCAGGTTGCTGAATATTTCCCGCACGCGCACTTCATTGCACAGGACCACGGGCAGGGGCCGGGGCAGCACGACGGTGCATGCGTTGTCGGCAGGGCGCACGCCGACCATTTCCAGCGCATCGGCCACCACGCTGTTCAGGTCGACGTCTTCAAATTCCAGGTTCGTGCGTCCCACGCGCGAGAAATGCAGCAGGGAATCCAGCAGGCTGTCCATGCGCAGCGTCAGCCGCATCAGGCTTTCAGCGCGCTGGCGGTTGTCGGGGTCCAGCACCTGGGCGCTTTCAAGCATCTGGTGCGCATAGCGGTGAATACCGCGCAGCGGTTCCTTCAGGTCATGCGAGGCCACGTAGGCGAATGCGTCGAGTTCTTCGTTGCTGGTGGTCAGGTCGATGTTGAGCTCTGCCAGCTGTTCGGCGCGCGCCACCACCAATTCCATCACCAGCATCCGCAGGCGCAGCGCCGATTCAATCTCCATGCCGGTCCAGGGCAGCGCGCGCGCCTTCACCGACTCGACAAACAGTTCGAACGAGCCGCGCGGCGTCAGGCGCGCGCCGTGGGTCCCGGCGCCAACGATCTTGTCGTTGGGGTCGCCGGCCCAGTTGACGGTCTGGATGGTCTCCGGCCGAAACCAGAGAATCAGGTCCTGGCGCAGGCGCGAGACCCGCACTGCCAGCACGCCGCTGGCCACGTCTGCGATCCCCGCGCCCGGGGGGTAATCCTGCGACAAGGAATCGGTGGCATAAACCGGCCGCTCGCCCCCGTCAAACTCGGCGCGCTGGTTCAGCCATTCGGCCAGCGCATCGAGTTGCGGGTGGGTCGGTGTGCGGCCAACGCACCACCAGCGGCCCATGTGAAACAGCGCGGCGCCATCGGCTTCCATGGCGTCAAGCAAGGTGGGCTGGCTGTTGAAAAACGCCACCAGGTCACCGGTTTGAGAGGCTTTGGCAATCAGTTGCTGATGCACCCTGTCCACCTTGAGGCGGTAGGCCTGCTGCTCGATGTACTCGGTCGATTTCAGCTGCAGCGACACCACCTGGGCGATCAGTTCGCAGGCGGCCCTTAGCTGGTAGCCGAACCAGGTCGCTGTGTACTGGTGGCTGACAATCAAGCCCCACAGCTGGCCGTCGACCAGAATCGGCATGACCAGCGTGGCCGCCACGCCCATGTTGGCCAGGTATTCGGTGTACATGACCGAGGGCGCGCGCAAGGCGCAATACGTCATGTCCAGCGGCTTGCCGGTGTCGGGGTTGGCCAGCGGCATCATTTCCACCAGCGGGCCAGCGACATTTTGCAGAGGACGGACCCAAAGCTTCTTGAAGATTTCGCGGGCAGGGTGCGGAATGTCGGTGGCCGGGTAGTGCAGGCCCAGCCAGGCCGGCAGGTCGTCGCGCCTGCTTTCGGCAAACACCTCGCCATGCAGGTCGGCATGAAAACGGTACACCATGACCCGGTCCAACCCGGTCATGTTGCGCACTTCGGTCGTCACCTGGTCGCAAAACTCGCTCAGGCCAGTGGCGGTCTGCAAGCGGCCAACGGCTGCCCTGACCAGGGAAAAGTAATCGCGCTCGGCATGGTCGGCCTGGCGCCCGGTGGCCTCGAATTCCAGCACGGCCACGCCGCCCGTGGTGTGAATGCAGGCGTCAAGCGCGCCCTTGCCCTCGCGTTCCGGAAGGGTAAAGGCGTACAGCACGTTGCACTCCAGCGATTCGCGCAGCAGCATGTTCTGCAAATAATCCAGCCGTTCCGCACCGATGACCCGCGCCACGCTTTGGCCCAGCAGCACGTCGGGCGCCTCACCAAAAAATTCCGCGGTGTTGTCGCTGGCCTGCAGGATGGTCAGGTCGGTCAGGCGCAGCACAAGCAGCACGCCGTGGGCCTGGATGCAGCCCGGTGTCTGGATCGGCTCGCTGTCGCAGGTGGTCAGGCTGGTGCCATGGCGCTTGATGCTGTACAGGCCGTTTGCCCAGGGGTGCAAGACGGAATCGGTCGAGAAATCGTTCATGGGGTGCTGCCTTTGGAGAGGGGAACATCGGGAAACAGCCAGTTTCCGAGAGTTTCAAACGTCTGGTTGGCGCTCGCCACTATTTCGTCATGGCTTTCGGTTCCGCTGGCGCTCAGCATGGCGCAAAAAGCCTTCCAGCGGCTGCCGGTCTGCCCGCCATAGCCGTCAAAAAATGAGGTGCCTGTGGAGGGGCGCAGCCCCAGGTTGGCCAGCAAATGCCGCGTGATGATCTGTCCGCCCAAAGTAGCGCCTTCAATGACGTACAGGCAGCCTAGAAGCTGGCTCTGGGTGGTCAATGTCGGCAGGCTGGGGCAGCGTGCCAGGGCTTCGATGGACTCGGGCGTTTCGCCCAACACCCGCAGGTCTTGCAGCAGGCGCGGCGTCTTGTACCGTTCGGCGTAGTCAAAGCCCAGGGTGTCCCAGTAGGGAAGTGCCAGCATCTTGGCTTCGAGCGGCTCGTAGTAGCCCAGGAACCGGTGCAAAAACTGCTGGTAGCGGTGCTGCGACATGCGCGCATCCAACAACGGCAATCTGGATTCGAGTGCGCCATGGAAAGGAGCGGTCGCTGCCTTCAGGTGTTTCAAGATCATTGGCGTTGAACAGCGTGCATGGATCGGTTGGCAAACCTTTTCCAACTAAAGCTAAAAATTGTGAGTTTCATCAAATTTGTTTTAAATTTCATTTTAAGTAGGAAATTACAATTTCCTAAATTTGTAATTTAAACACTCTCATATAACTTTTACTGTTTTACCTTATTCGTGCATTCCGCTTTGCCGAGCAATAAATGCCCGTGGTCAGAAAATCCATGCGGCTGCTCGCCTGTGCGATGCGCTAGGCCCGACGATCACCAGGCCCGCTGCCCCGAAACCGGTCCGCTGCCTGCCGAATGACCTCTGCCAGCAGGCGTTCCTCGTTCTGGCGCTCGCGCAGCCAGCGCGCGTCGTTGTCGTTGTTCTCGACGCTGCGGCGAAGCAGGTCGATGGAGGCGCTGGCGCCCACGCTGCCGGCGTGGCGGTCGATCTGGTCCATGGTCAGCAGGATGTGTTCGCGCAGCGGCATGTGGTTGCCGGTGGCCGGATCGACATAGACCGCATCCAGGCCAAAGCGGCAGGCCTGGAAGCGGTTGTAGGTGTAGACCAGGTAGTCGTCTTCGGCCGGCATGAAGGGCTGGTCGTTCATGAACCAGCTGCCCAGCGACTGCACGTAGCCCGCCAGCGCGCTGGCCCGCTCGATGGTCAGCGGCGTGTCGAAGACCCGGATTTCAATGGTGCCGAACTCCGGCTTGGGCCGGATGTCCCAGTAGAAGTCCTTCATGCTCTTGACGACGCCGGTATGCGCCATCTTGTTGAAGTACACCGTGAACTCGTCCCAGGACAGCGCGAACGGCGCCCGGCCCGACAGCGGAAAGGCAAACACGGAGTTCAGCCGGGCCGAGTCGAAGGCCGTGTCCTGGCCCTGCACATACGGGCTGGACGCCGACAGGGCGATGAAATGGGGAATGTAGCGCGACATGCGGTGCAGCGTGAGCAGCGCGGTGTCGGCGTCGGGGCAGCCAATGTGCACATGCTGCCCAAAAATGGTGAACTGCTTGGACAGGTAGCCGTACAGCTCGGACAGTTCCCGAAAACGCGGCTTGTCGTAGATGCGGCGCTCATGCCACTGCTGGAACGGGTGCGTGCCGCCGCCGACCACGGCAATGTTGAGCTTGTCGGCGCTCTTGACCAGCGCATCCCGGATCTGGGTCAACTCTCCCAGCACTTCGGAGGAAGTGTGGCACACGCCGGTCGATACCTCGATCATGCTCGACGTCATCTCGGGCACCACCGCGCCGGGCAGCGGGATTTTGCTCATCAGCCGCAGCATGTCCTCGGCGTAGGGCGCCAGGTCATAGTCGTGGGTATTGACAAGCTGCATTTCAAGCTCGACGCCCAGCGACAAGGCGGCCGATTTCTGGAACGGTTCAAGACTCATGGACAGGCCCGGTGGCAGGCGCGCGCCGGACCGGCGACCAGGGCCGGGAGCATTCGCCGGCGCGGTACAGGGCCAGGGTCGCCAGCACGGCGCCGAGCATTTCCATCAGCAGGATGGCGGGCAGCGCCACCATGGCCACCTGACCGCCGATGGGACCGGAAGCCGCCACGTACTGCGACACCAGCAGCAGCGCCACCGACGACATGGGCGACATGGCAAAGCCGACCCACAGGCTTTGCTTCCAGCTGGCGCCGCTGCCGGCATTGCCCAGCGACACGCCGGCCACCTTGGCGATCATCCGCACCAGGACCAGGCCGATGACCAGCCCGGCCACCGGCCGGCTCCAGTCGGCCTGGGCCGCCACCACCGACACCAGCACGAACATCAGCATCGTCAGCATCGACGAAGCCGTGCCCATCTGCCGGGGCCAGGACCAGGGACGCGGGTTGAGCTGCTTGAGCAGCATGCCGCCCAGCAGCGCCGCCAGCGGAGCCGAGCCGCCGAAATTGGCCGCCAGGGCGGCGCCGGCCGCAATCAGCGACAACAGCAAGATGGCGGTGTTCTCGCTGGTCGGGCTCATCACCCGCAAGGCGGCGCGCAGCACCAGCGCCAGCACCGCGCCCACCACCACCGACACGCCCAGCACCACCAGCACCGGCAGCAGCGTGTTGGACAAGCCCGCTTCCCCCCGGGGCAGCATGCCGGCCCGGGCGCTGCACAGCGTGAGCGCATACAAGCTGCCCAGGGTTGACAGCACCATCGCCCGCTCGGTGACCGGCCCGGCGGCCCGGGTGTCGATGGCCACCCGCGACAGCACCGCCGGCGAAGCGGCCATGGCCACCAGCGCCAGCGACTCGGCAATGACCGCCGGCATGCCCATCAGGCTGAGCAGCCAGCGAACGCCGAAGAAAGTCAGGCTCGACTCGGCCAGGCTTTGCACCAGCACCATCGGGTTGTGGCGAAACCAGCGCAGCGAGATGCGGCCGCCCGCTTCGAACAGGACGACGGCCACGCCCAGTTCCAGCATGAACAGCCCGGTGCCCTGGAGCGGCCAGGCGGCGCCGCTGAAACCGGCCAGGCCGGCAAAAGCGCCGATCGCCGAATACCCGATGACCTTGGGCAGGCCGGTGTAGCGGTTGACCAGATGGCCGGCAGCGGCGGCCAGGGCCAGCAAAACGGACCATTGCACCGTGGGCAGCCCGGCAGAGGGCTTGATCCATTCGGCCCAGATGGCCATGAGTTCATTCATGCGGCGAGGTCTCCACGCAAGGGTTGGCGGCTGAATCGTCCGGCCAGGACTGCCAGGCGGGCGCCAGGATGTGCCCTGGGCAAGCCGGCGGCCTGCGGGGAGGCCGGTGCGTGCCAGTGGAGGCGAAAAAAGAATGAATTTAACGCCATTTTCGAATTTTCGTGTAGGACGGCACCGAAAATAGCGGATTTCCGGGTCATCGCGGTATGAAAAAGCTCAGCGGATGGCTGCGCCAGCGCGCCAAAATGGCCGCGCGGATGCGCGCGCGGTCCAGCTTGCTGACGTTGTGCGCCTGCAGCGCCAGCCGGAACGCAAAGTAAAAGCTGACGCCCAGGTTGAGCGCGCCAATCAGCGGGATGGCGGCGATGCTCCACCAGATCGCCGCGTGGCGGAAAGCGTCCAGCCCCAGCGACGCCCCGGCGGCGGCCAGCTGGCCGGCAGACAGGGTGACATGGCGCAGTTCCAGCTCAATGCCGAAAAAGCCGGTGAAGGCCGGAATCAGCCCGAGCATGAAACCGAGCGAAATGTTCGAGGCGAAGCCGGAGATGTGCTCGCGCATGAAAATCGACCAGCGGGCCGCGCGTTCCGTGCCCAGCACGGCGGTGAAGCGCGGGTTGTGCCGCATGGCCGAGTCCAGCCGGTGCAGCACGAAGCCGTTTTCAACCCAGCCGGCAATCATGCTCGACGAGAACAGCACCACGCCGGTGAAGGCCGCCCACAGCAGCGTCGGCCCCAGCAGCGTGAGCGATTCGAGCACATGCCCGGCGTTGTCCGCGCTGATCATCGGCCGGCCCAGCACCAGTTCGATCGCCACACTGACCAGCAGCACGGACGGCACCACCATGAAGACGTTGCCGAACACCGCCGCCACCTGCGAGCGCACCAGGTGGGTGACTTCATCGACAAAGTCCTCCAGCGTCGTGGTGGACTCGTCCGACTCGATGTCCTTGAGCTTGGCGGCCATGGCGGGCGCCGTCATGGCCGGCTGCTTGGTGGCCAGCGTGAAATGCAGCAGCTGAATCAGGATGAATGAGCCGGCATAGGCCAGGCTGGCCCAGAAACCGCTCCAGAATGCCGACAGGCCGATGCCGACCACCATGAACTTGAGCAGCGTCGTCAGGCCGGTGATGGCGCCGCCGCCCATGGCCTTGCCGAGCATTTCGCGGTAGTCGGCGCGGTTGCGGGTGATGTAGTGTTCGCCGGTTTCGGCGCTGCGCTCGGCCATCTTGGCCGACAGCAGCGTGGAGTTGGCGCTGATCAGCGCGCCGATGCTCTTGCTTTCCTGAACAATGGTGGCCCGGCGCACCAGCAGCTTGAGCGCGGCCATGGCGGGTTTGGGCGACAGCAGGGCTTCAAGCAGTTCGCGCTGGCGCAGCATGCGGGCGCGCAGCTGGCGCAGCCGGAACACCATGCCCAGGGAAATGCCGTTTTCCTCCAGGTGCGCATAAATGCTGTTGACCGCCTGCCGGCAGGCGTCCAGGCGCTCGCGGTACTGCTTGACGGCCGACTGCAGGGCGGTCTCGTCCTGCTCGGGCTGAAAAAAAGCCGTGCGCAGTTCCTGCACATCTGCCGGCAGGGCATGAAAAGCCCGGGCATGCGGGCTGTCCCGGTTCATGCGCAGCCGCAATTCATGCGCAAAGCCGGTCGCCCGGATTTGCGCCGTGCAGTAGGTCAGCGCGTCCATCAGGCTGTAATGCCACTCCTGCATGTGGCGCGCAGGGTCGGGCGACAGCAGCGCGGTGAGCTGGTCGATCTGGGACTCTTTCAGCGCGTTCATCCACTGGGCATCAAAGCGCGTCGGCGCCACCAGGGGGAAGAGTTCGGCCGCATCCATCGTTTCGGGCGTGCCCGGCAACAGTTTGCGGCGCAGCCGCTCGGCCAGTTCGCTGACGAAAGCGGTGCGCGGCGCAAAACCAAAATCGGCCAGCAAGGGGGTGATGTCAACCGTTTGCAGCAGTGTTTCCCACCAGGCCTGCAGGCGTGCCCGAAGCTCGGGCTGCTGCTGCACGGCTTCAATCAGCACCTGGACCCGCGCCACGGCGGCCTGGATCGAGGTCCTGTCGCCGCGAATCCATGCAAACAGCTTGATCAGCCAGACATGCCGCTCGGCCAGGCCGGCGTGCGGGTCCAGGGCCGTGAGCAGCTGGGCCAGGTCTTTCATGGGCGGCCCCACTGCCGTGCCGTCAATGCAGGACGCGCCCTGAAGGGCTGCTGCCGTTCATGGCTTGCAGGACAAACAGCGGAATCACGGTTTCGAAGCGCTCGCCGTCCTCGGCCACGCAGAAATAGCTGCCATGCATGGTGCCGCTGGGGGTGCGAAGCCGCGAGCCGCTGGTGTACTGGAAGGATTCGCCGGGCTTGAGCAGGGGCTGCTGGCCCACCACGCCCAAGCCCTTGACTTCTTCGTTCAGGCCGTTGGCGTCGCTGATGATCCAGTGCCGCGCAATCAGCTGCGCCGCCACGTCGCCCGTGTTGGTGACGGTGACGGTATAGGAAAAACCATAGATCCCCTGCTCTGGCGCTGACTGTTCGGGCAGGTACCGGGGGGAGACTTGGCAGGAAAATTGGTGTTTGGGCATGGCAGGGCGGGCAGGAAAATCAGTTGGGCATGATGTTAACCGCCCCGCACCGGCACTGTCAGGCCGCCTGTCGTCGCGCAGGCTTGCTGCGACAATCCTGCGCATGCCCCACACCCTGCCCACCTACCGCATTGCCCCGTCCCTGCTGTCCGCCGACTTTGCCCGCCTGGGCGACGAGCTGAAGGCCGTCATCGCCGGCGGCGCCGACTGGATCCACTTCGACGTGATGGACAACCTTTACGTGCCCAACCTGACCTTCGGGCCGATGGTCTGCCAGGCGCTCAAGCCGCATTGCCGGCGCGCCGACGGTTCGGCCGTGCCGATTGACGTGCACCTGATGGTGCAGCCGGTGGACAGCCTGGCCGCTGCCTTTGCCGACGCGGGCGCCGACCTGATCAGCTTTCACCCCGAGGCCTCAAGCCATGTGCACCGCAGCGTGCAGGCCATCAAGAGCAAGGGCTGCAAGGCCGGCATGGTATTCAACCCGGCCACGCCGCTGGACGTGCTGGACTGGGTGATCGAGGACATCGACCTGATCTTGATCATGAGCGTCAACCCCGGTTTTGGCGGCCAGAGCTTCATCGACTCGGCCCTGCGCAAGATCGAGCAGGCCAGGAAGCGCATTGACGCCTCGGGCAAGGACATCCGACTGGAAGTCGATGGCGGCATCAAGATCGACAACATCCGCCGCGTGGCCGACGCGGGTGCAGACACCTTCGTGGCCGGCAGCGCCATTTTCGGCAAGCCCGACTACCGGGCGGTGATGGATGCGATGCGCGGGGCGCTGACAGCCTGACGAGCGGCCGGAGCCTTTCATGACCCTGCATGCCCGCCGCTACGACGCGGCCATCATCGATCTCGACGGCACGATGGTCGACACCCTCGGTGATTTCGTCGTGGCGCTCAACCTGATGCTGGGCGAAGTGCTGGCGCACCTGCCCGGCCCGCCCGCGGTGGATGCGGCCGCCGTGCGGGACAGGGTGGGCAAGGGTTCCGAGCACCTGGTCGGGTCGGTGCTGAATCTTGTCTTTTCGCCATCAGGCAAGGCTGGTGCAGCAATTGATTCACCAGCGACGCATGACCGGGCCTGCGCCAGCTACCAGCAGCACTATGCCGCCATCAACGGCGCGCATTCGGTGGTTTATCCGGGGGTGCTGGAGGGGTTGGCCTGTCTGCAGCAAAACGGCTTGAAGCTGGTTTGCCTGACCAACAAGCCGCTGGCCTTTGCGCGTTCACTGCTCCGGCTCAAGGGCCTGGACGTTTATTTTTGCGAAGTATTCGGCGGTGATTCGTTCGAGCGCAAGAAGCCCGATCCGATGCCGCTGCGCAAAGCGTGCGAGTTTCTGGGAACGCCGCCGGCGCGCACGCTCGTGATTGGCGATTCAAGCAACGATGCCCGGGCGGCGCGCGCAGCAGGCTGCCCGGTGCTGCTGGTCACCTACGGCTACAACCATGGCGAGCCGGTGCGCAATGTGGATGCCGATGGGTTCATGGATTCAATGGCCGAACTGCTTGAACGGCCCGGACTGACCGGACAGCGCTGACGGACCGGGCCGGCTGCGGGCGGGACTGGCTCAGGCCGCCTTGCCCAGCAGCTCATCCTTGAGTTTCCAGTCGGCCGGCTTGCTGCCCAGCCAGATGCGCATCATGGCGTTGAAGAACTCGACTTCCTTGATCGGTTCGCCCTGCGGCTTGCCCTTGACCGAAATCACCGTCCCGGTGCCTGGAACCCAGTCGACGGTGAAATTTTCGCCCGCGACCAGCTTTTTCTGGTCTGAAAACACCTGGCCCATCTTGAGCAGGCCGGGGATCAGCCTGGACATTTCCGCTTTGGGCGCGTTCTCCTCGAAGGCTTTGGTAAAACTCTTGCCCAGCTCATTGGAATCGATCTCGCGCAGCACCGTGATGCTGATGCGCTTGGCCCCTGATGCCGCATAGGCCTCTTCCGGCGTGGCGGCCTTTTTTTCAAGGTACAGCGCGGCAACGTACACCTTGAAAATGGCCTTGTAGCGAATGCCCGCCCCGTTGAGCTGGAGTTTGGAGCTCACCAGGTCAATCGGATCTGCCAGCTTGATGCCTGATACTTCCATCGGGGCCGCCAGCATGCTTGCAGACACGGTCAGCATCGCCAGGGCTGCACTACATCGATGGGTGAAGGTCATGAAGGGTCCTCTGAAAATAGGTGAGATCAAACCGGCTATTGCCGCTTGCCCATTTTGCAGTTAGGTGCAGGCTTCGGACAAGAAGGGTTTGCCATGACTGTGGCAAATGCCGCACCGCGCCAATGCGGCTTTTTTAACACTAAGCGCCGCTGTGTGGCTGTTTGCTACACTTTGGCCAGCATGTCCATCCAACACATCGTTCAAACAGCTTGTACAAGCCGGGGAGCCTGGCTTTGGCGCCCCTGTCATCTTCGGCACGCTTGAAGCGGGCGCAAGGCGCACCGGCTTGCGCACCCTGACTTTCCGGGCGGTTTGCCGGCACTGCAAAACCACCCGTGGCCAGCACTTCTCATCCCGGATTCCGGGACATTTTGAATGACGGAAAACCGCGCTTTCAGGCGCTGCGCTTTTCCGGAAAAGGATACAACGCGATGACTGAACTTGAATTCAAGAGCCTGGCCGCGCAAGGCTACAACCGCATCCCGCTGATGCTCGAAGCCTTTGCCGACCTGGAAACCCCGCTGTCGCTCTACCTCAAGCTGGCCCATGCCAAAGATGGCGGCAAATACAGCTTCCTGCTTGAATCGGTGGTCGGCGGCGAGCGTTTCGGCCGCTACAGTTTCATCGGCCTGCCGGCCCGAACCCTGCTTCGCGCCTCGGGCTTTGGCGCCGATGCGCTGACCGAGGTGGTCACCGACGGCCGGGTGGTCGAAACCTCGAAAGCCAATCCGCTCGACTTCATCAGCGGCTACCAGCAGCGCTTCAAGGTGGCGCTGCGGCCCGGCCTGCCGCGCTTTTGCGGCGGGCTGGCCGGTTATTTCGGCTACGACGCCGTGCGCCACATCGAGAAAAAGCTCGAAAACTCCTGTCCGCCCGACACGCTGGGCTGCCCCGACATCCTGCTGCTGCAGTGCGAGGAACTGGCGGTCATCGACAACCTGTCGGGCAAGCTCTACCTGATCGTCTATGCCGACCCGGCCCGGCCCGAAGCCTATGCCAGCACCAAGAAACGCCTGCGAGAACTCAAGGAGCAGCTCAAGTATTCGGTCAGCGCGCCCATCGTCAAGCCGAGCCAGGGCTACCCGGCCGAGCGCGAGTTCGCCAAGGCCGACTACATCGCCGCCGTCGAGCGCGCCAAGCGGCTGATCGAGGGCGGCGACTTCATGCAGGTGCAGGTCGGCCAGCGCATCAAGAAGCGCTACACCGAGTCGCCGCTGTCGCTGTACCGGGCGCTGCGCTCGCTCAATCCGTCGCCCTACATGTACTACTACCATTTCGGCGAGTTCCATGTGGTGGGCGCGTCGCCCGAAATTCTGGTGCGCCAGGAGCAGGTCGAGCGGGGCCAGAAAATAACGATTCGCCCGCTGGCCGGCACCCGTCCGCGCGCCCAGTCGCTGGAGGCCGACAAGGCGGCCGAGCTTGAACTGGTCAACGACCCGAAGGAGCGCGCCGAGCATGTCATGCTGATCGACCTGGCGCGCAACGACATCGGCCGCATCGCCCAGACCGGCACCGTGAAGGTGACCGAGGCCTTTGCCGTCGAGCGATACAGCCATGTGATGCACATCGTCAGCAACGTCGAGGGCATCCTGAACGAGGGCATGACCAGCATGGACGTGCTGCGGGCCACCTTTCCCGCCGGCACGCTGACCGGCGCGCCGAAAGTGCACGCCATGGAAATGATCGACCAGCTGGAGCCGACCAAGCGCGGCCTGTACGGCGGCGCCTGCGGCTACCTGAGCTATGCCGGCGACATGGACGTGGCGATTGCCATTCGCACAGGCATCATCAAGGACCAGATGCTGTATGTTCAGGCGGCGGCCGGCGTGGTGGCCGACTCGGTCCCCGAACTGGAATGGCAGGAAACCGAAGCCAAGGCGCGCGCCTTGCTGCGGGCCAGCGAACTGGTGGAAGAAGGACTGGAATAAGCCATGAAATTGAGTCAATCCGTGGCGCACTGCCACTCCATGGCCGACGTGCGGCGCAACATTGATGCGCTGGATGCGCGCATTGTGGCGCTGGTTGCAGAGCGCAGCGGCTATGTCGCCCAGGCAGCGCGCATCAAGCAAGACATCAGCCAGGTGCATGACCAGGGGCGTATCGACTTCATCGTGGACCGGGTCAAGGCCATGGCCGCCGGTCAGGGCGCGCCGCAAGCGGTCCTGGAAGCCACTTACCGCGCCATGATCGACGCATTCATCGAATTCGAGCGCGGCGAGTTCAAGCGCCTGCGCTTGCAACCGTCCCAGGAAGGCTGAGCCATGTCACGCACGAAACTATTGATGATCGACAACTACGACAGCTTCACCTACAACATCGTCCAGTATTTTGGCGAACTGGGTGCCGAGGTGGAAGTGTTTCGCAACGATGAGATCACCGTCGCCGACATCGCTGCCCGCGCACCCGGCCTGCTGGTGGTGTCGCCCGGCCCGTGCTCGCCGCTGGAAGCCGGGATTTCGGTCGCGGCCATCCGGCATTTTGCCGGCAAGCTGCCCATTTTGGGCGTCTGCCTGGGCCACCAGGCCATCGGCGCGGCGTTTGGCGGAAAAATCGTCCGGGCGCAGGCGCTGATGCATGGCAAGACCAGTGTCATCACCACCACGCGCCAAGGCGTGTTTGCCGACCTGCCCGAGCGCTTCGCCGTGAACCGCTACCATTCGCTGGCGATTGAAAAATCGTCATGCCCTGAACTGCTTGAAATGACCGCCTGGACCGACGACGGCGAGATCATGGGGGTGCGGCACAGGGAACTCCCTGTTCAGGGTGTGCAATTTCATCCAGAATCCATACTCACCGAACACGGCCACGCCATGCTGAAAAATTTCCTGGAACAGCGTGCCTGATCTAGGCTGCATGGTTGCCTTTGTCCAGTATGCCAATTGAGCCAAGATGACCCAACAAATCATTGATCTTCGCAGCGATACGGTCACCCAGCCGACCGCTGCCATGCGCGCTGCCATGCAGGCAGCGCCACTCGGCGACGATGTGTTTGGCGGCGACCCGAGCGTCAATGCCTTGCAGGAAAAAATCGCCGCCCTGCTGGGTTTCGAGGCTGCGCTGTTCGTGCCCACCGGCACGCAGGGCAACCTGTGCGCCATCCTGGCCCACTGCCAGCGCGGCGACGAATACCTCGTCGGCCAGCAGGCGCACTGCTACCGCTGGGAAGGCGGGGGCGCCGCCGTGTTCGGCAGCGTGCAGCCGCAGCCGCTGAACCACCAGCCCGACGGCACACTGTCCCTGGCCGACATTGAGTCCTCGATCAAGCCCGACGACGCGCATTTCGCCCGCACCCGCTTGCTGGCGCTGGAAAACACGCTGGGCGGCAAGCTGCTGCCGTTTGCGTATCTGCAGCAGGCCACCGAACTGGCTGAAAAGCATGGGCTGGCCCGCCACCTCGACGGCGCGCGGCTGTTCAATGCGGCCGTGGCGCAGGCGGCGCAAACCGGTTCAGATGCGTTTGCCGAGGCGCGGCGCATCGCAGGCTGCTTCGACAGTGTTTCCGTGTGCTTCAGCAAGGGGCTGGGCGCGCCGGTCGGCTCGGCGCTGTGCGGTTCGCGTGCGTTCATTGCGCGTGCCCACCGCATCCGCAAGATGGCCGGCGGCGGGATGCGCCAGGCTGGCATGCTGGCCGCTGCGGCATCGCATGCGCTGGACCACCATGTCGAGCGGCTGGCGCAAGACCATGCGCTGGCCCGCCATCTGGCTGAAGGTCTGGCCGGCATCGACGGCCTGCAGGTCGAGCCGCCGCAGACCAACATCGTGTTCGTGGACCTGGCCGGCGCCGCCAAGGCGCGTTCATCCGGGCTGCTCCGGCACCTGGCCGCCAGCGGCATCCAGGCGACGGGCCTGTACCGCCTGCGCTTTGTCACCCACCTGGACGTCGATGCGCAGGGCGTCGATCAGGCGCTCGCGGCCATTCGCCAGTTTTTCAAGTCCTAGCGTCCGCGCTGCCCGCCCTTCACCCCAAGGCCCCACCCATGCCCAACAGCCACAAGATCACCGCCAGCGAAGCGCTGCAGCGCACCATCGAGCACCGCGAAATTTTCCATGACGAAATGCTGCACATCATGCGGCTCATCATGAGCGGCGAAATGTCGCCGCTCATGACGGCCGCGCTGATCACCGGCCTGCGCGTCAAGAAGGAAACCATCGGCGAAATCACCGCCGCCGCGCAGGTGATGCGCGAGTTCTCGACCAAGGTGCATGTCGCCGACAAAAAGCACCTGGTCGATATCGTGGGCACCGGCGGCGACGGCTCGCACACCTTCAACATTTCGACCTGCGCCATGTTCGTGGCCGCCGCCGCGGGCGCCCGGGTCAGCAAGCACGGCGGGCGCAGCGTCAGCAGCAAGTCGGGCAGCGCCGATGTGGTGGAGTCGCTGGGCATTCGGCTGGACCTGCCGCCCGAAGCCATCGCCCGTTGCATCGAAGCCGTCGGGCTCGGCTTCATGTTTGCGCCCAACCACCACCCGGCGATGAAGAACGTCGCCCCGGTGCGCCGGGAACTGGGCATCCGGACAATCTTCAATATTCTGGGCCCGCTGACCAATCCGGCCAGCGCACCCAACATTTTGATGGGTGTGTTTCACCCGGACCTGGTGGGCATCCAGGTTCGGGCGCTGCAGCGCCTGGGCGCCGAGCATGCGCTGGTGGTGTACGGCCGGGACGGCATGGACGAAGTCAGCCTGGGCGCGGCCACCGTGGTGGGCGAACTGAAAGACGGCGAAATCACCGAATATGAAATTCATCCGGAAGACTTCGGCATGGCGATGTCGAGCAACCGCGCGCTGCGGGTGGAGACACCCGAGCAATCCCGCGCCATGCTGCTGGGCGTGCTGGACAACCAGCCCGGCGCGCCGCGCGACATCGTGGTCCTCAATGCCGGCGCTGCGCTCTACGCCGCCAACGTGGTAAATTCAATGAAAGACGGCGTGGTGCTTGCCAATAACGCTATTGAATCGGGAGCGGCAAAAGCCAAGCTGCTTCAACTCGTCGACTTCAGCCGGTCGGCCTGAACCTGATCACCCTCTTGCGGGACAACCCGGGCGGTTGTTCCTTTTGACCGAACTGGAATTCCATGAGCGACATCCTGAACAAGATCATTGCCGTCAAGCGCGAAGAAGTCAAAGACGCCGTCAACCGCAAGCCGCTCGCTGCAATGCGCAAGGATGCCGAGTCGCGCGTCCTGACACGCGACTTCGTTGGCGCACTGCGCGCCAGGATTGCGTTGGGAAAACCTGCGGTGATTGCCGAAATCAAAAAAGCCAGCCCGTCCAAGGGCGTGCTGCGCGCCGACTTCATTCCGGCCGACATTGCCCAGAGCTATGCCGAGTTTGGCGCCGCCTGCCTGTCGGTGCTGACCGACCAGCAGTTCTTCCAGGGCAGCATCGACTATCTGAAGCAGGCCCGGGCGTCGTGCAGCCTGCCGGTGCTGCGCAAGGACTTCATCATCGACCCCTACCAGGTCTACGAGTCCCGCGTCATGGGCGCCGACTGCATCTTGCTGATTGCAGCCTGCCTGGGCGATGCTCAAATGAAGGAACTTGAAGCGCTGGCGCACTCGCTCGACATGGCCGTGCTGGTCGAGGTGCATGACGAGGCGGAACTTGGGCGCGCGCTCAAGCTCAAAACGCCACTGATCGGCATCAACAACCGCAATCTCAATACTTTCGAGGTGTCGCTGGACGTGACCCTGACGCTGATGGGCCAGGTGCCAGCCGGCCGTATGGTGGTGTCCGAGTCGGGCATTTCAACCGCAGACGAGGTCAAGCGCCTGCGGGACGCCAAGGTCAACGCGTTCCTGGTCGGCGAAGCCTTCATGCGCGCCGATGAGCCGGGCGCGGCACTGGCGGAGCTTTTTGGCGACTGATAAAGGGGGGTGTGATGGCACAGGAGCATTTTTCCGGGCAGCCTGAAAGGGCAGGGCCCGGCCAATTGGTCAGCGCCGACCCGTCGGACTGGCCCGTGGCTGCTGACTGGCGGGCGGCGGTGGACGGGTTTTTCGGCAGCCAGGCGGGTCAAACGCTGCTGGCTTTTCTGCGCGGAAGGCTGGAGGCCGGTGTTGTCATCTTTCCGCCGCAGCCCCTGCGTGCGCTGGAATTGACGCCGGCAGCCCAGGTCAGGGTGGTTATTCTGGGCCAGGACCCTTACCACGGGCGCGGGCAGGCCGAGGGGCTGGCGTTTTCAGTGGCGCCCGGTGTGGCACTTCCACCTTCGCTGCGCAATATTTTCAAGGAACTGCAGCGCGACCTGGGCACGCCACCGCCCAGGTTTCCTGTGCCCGGCGGCAGCCTGGTCAACTGGGCCACCCATGGCGTGCTGCTGCTCAACACCTGCCTGACGGTGGAGGAGGGCAGTGCCGCCAGCCATGCAGGCAAGGGCTGGGAATTGCTGACCGACGACTTGATTCGCCAGGTCTCGGCTGGCGACCACCCCGTGGTGTTCATGCTCTGGGGTGCCCATGCGCAGTCCAAGCGTGCCTTGATCGATGGCAGCCGCCACAAGGTGCTGCTGGCCAATCATCCGTCACCCCTGTCAGCAGTACGGCCTCCCCTGCCATTTATCGGTTGTGGACATTTTTCGCAGGCACGCGAGTGGCGCGACCTGCATTCAAGAAACCTGAAAGATTGAAATCACAATTTTGATACGGGTTGAAAAAGGATGGCATAATCCGTGATTCGCTTGAAGGATGGGTGTCCGAGTGGTTAAAGGAGGCAGACTGTAAATCTGTTCGCTAACGCGTACGCTGGTTCGAATCCAGCCCCATCCACCAGTTAATGGTAGATTTTGGCGAGTGAACATTGCAAGGCTGGCGTCTTTTGCCGGTTAGTTGAGGCAAGTTGAGTGTGAGTTGATCTGGCAGGGCTGTGCGGGAGTAGTTCAATGGTAGAACCCTAGCCTTCCAAGCTAATGACGCGGGTCCGATTCCCGTCTCCCGCTCCAGAATTTCAAGGCATTCTGGAGTTCTGCTGATCGGTTTGTATTTGTCTGGTGTCAGAAATTTTTGAATTCAGCCCATTTGGCTCAGTGGCAGAGCACTCCCTTGGTAAGGGAGAGGTCCCGGGTCCGATTCCCGGAATGGGCACCATTTTGAGTTGGTTGCATTGGGTTGCCTGCAGCTGACGATGGTTTTTTAAGTGTTTTGTAACTTTTCGGAGTTGGAAATGGGAAAAGAGAAATTTTCGCGGACCAAGCCGCACGTCAACGTCGGCACCATCGGCCACGTTGACCACGGCAAGACCACGCTGACGGCGGCCATTGCCACCGTGCTGGCGGCCAAG